>CAYJDM010000004.1:0-1076 GCA_964368945.1 uncultured Candidatus Saccharibacteria bacterium | reverse complement strand
GCTGTGCTGCTATTGCCTTTCCCGGCCTGCAATTCTGCGGTGAAGCGAGCCGTGGCTGGGGCGGCTTTGTATTTTGCTTTAGGCTTGGCGGCCGGGGACTTGGCTGACTTTGCGGCGGGCTTGGCTTTTTTCATATATACAATACTAGCAGACCCTAAGACTGATCCAAAATATTCCTGATCGACTGATTATGATCGATCTTGCGGCCATGGAGCTTGGCGAGCGCGAACATATCCTTGATGAAATGCGCCATATGCATATCGATGAGCTTGATCGCCACCTCTTCGCGCCAATCGATGAAGAGCACGGTGTCCTTGATGAGCCACATTTCGACTTGGTCGGTCAGATATCCTTTCGGGGCGAAGACATAGTCCGCCATTCGGTTGCCGAAGCTTTTTGCCAGCTTAGCGAATTTCGCCTTATTGCTGTTCGCTTTTTTGAAAGTCGCATATGCATCATGCTCGAGGATGGCATCAATGATCAGATTATTGCTCCGGATTATATCGTTGACGCGGATCGCGCGCTCCTCGTCGACTTTGGCATGGAGGCTGAGCCATGACTTGTTTGGCTGAATCGCATACACGCGCTCATCCCTGTAGGAGCATAGGAAATCCGCTTGAACGCTGATGACATTATCCAGCCCTTGCACGCGGACGATCTTTTTATTTTTCATCTGCTCTTGCCCTGATTGTTCGGCGTCTCGCATCTGATATGCGCTTTCGAGCTGGGATTTCAGATTTTCTTCCGAGATCGAATAATATTTATGCCGCTTGCCGATTCTGACCTTTTCGATGAAACCGCGTTTGATCAGTTTGTTTGTTATATAGGCGATGGTGGTGCGGGGGATAGGGCATTTTTTTGCCAAATCCTGAATGCTAAGGGGATCCGCAAGCGCAGACAAGATGCGCTTTTCCTTTGCGTCGAGGCCGAGGATGTGAAGTGTGGGGCTTTTCCAGTTCATGATATTTCTTGGCCAAGCTGCATGCTCATGGGCTTGGCTGGCTTCCCTCTATAATAAATATGACAAGTTTTTTGTCAAATTGACTAAGCGAATGATATGATGTGTGGTATTAAAA
>CAYJDM010000003.1:119820-149407 GCA_964368945.1 uncultured Candidatus Saccharibacteria bacterium | reverse complement strand
AGAAAAACGGCCATACCAATATGTCGCCTCGGACTGTCATTCGCGAACAGAAGGCGCATTGCTTTGAAGGAGCCATGCTTGCCGCGCTCGCGCTTTGGTTGCATGCAGGACCCAAGGACAGCGGGCCGCTCATCCTCGATATGCGCGTGCCGATGACCGGACCTGGCGAAGGGCATTGCCTGGCTTTGTATAAGCGCGACGGATTATGGGGCGCAATCAGCAAGACCAATCATGCGGCTTTGCGATTCCGCGATCCGGTCTATGCCAGCGTGCGCGAGCTGCTCATGTCGTATTTCCACGAGAATTGGGACGATGCTACGGGCAAGAAATTGCTGCGCGGCTATGCGGGGCCTTTCGATCTGAGGGCGTACAAGCCGCAGCATTTCGATATTGGAAAGCAAAAGTTCTGGGGAACCGATTGGGCAACATCAGATCAGGATTGCGACAAACTCGAACGGGATATTCGCTATGCGCCGTCGGTCGACCTTTTTCCCAAAAACAAAATCGCAAAAATCCTCCGAAATCTGCGCAAGCCCGACAAATTCGAAATGATTACCGGCACAATGACGGAATGGAAGAGGGGAGATCCGCGAACCTAGGATGCAAGGACGAGACCTTGTCCTAAATTGCTATCTGGGCAACACCTGTACAACCATGTCAACCCATGCTATGCTGGTTTTAAGGGTATTTCGTGTTATTTATTCGGCAGGTTCGACTTGCTAGTGCCTAAAGCCGGCAGCCAGAAATGGCCACCGCGCTCCGGTACATAGGTCTTCGGACTGCATCAGAGAGTAATGTTTCGGTCCCTTTGCATCAGTTTTGCCAAAAACGCCCAATCGCGATCGCAAGATCATGACGACGGCGCCCAGGCAGGCAAAATGCAATTAAAAAGTTAGATTAGATTATCGCGAGGGAAGCAATTCCTTAGCAAAAAAACAAAATGGAAGCAGAAGGAAAAAAACTATACGTAGGAGGATTGCCATATTCAACTACAGAGGACTCATTGCGAGCGTCATTTGGCCAGGCAGGAACTGTGACTAATGCACAGATCATCATGGACAAAATGACAGGCCGATCAAAGGGATTCGGATTCGTAGAAATGTCTACAGAAGCTGAAGCTCAGGCGGCTATCGAAATGTTCCACGGAAAGGACTTCGAGGGACGAAACCTTACAGTAAACGTAGCACGACCTAAGGAAGAAGGAGGAGCTCGACGACCTGCATTCGGTGGAAACCGAGGCGGATTCGGCGGAGGTTCTCGAGGTGGTGACCGAGGCGGCCGAGATTTCGGCGGCAACAACGGTTACGGCCAGCGAGACCGACAGAGCTGGTAATCCCGCGAGGACTAGGCTTTCTGCCTAGACCAAGCTGATTACGGAAAAACACTCATCGAAAGATGGGTGTTTTTCTCTTGTCTGCAGAAAGCGCAAGATTTGGAACCCTTCATCTTTTCTTCATACTTGCTATACTGGTGGCATGAAAATATTTTCAAATCAGGGCTTCGGGCTCCTATTGCTCAGACTAACTGTCGGAGGAATCTTTCTTTATCACGGTATTACAAAGTTTCAGAATCTTGAAGGAACGATCGGCTTTTTCGGAAAGCTCGGGCTAGCTCCATTTTGGGCATACCTCGTGGCGACTGTCGAGACTGTCGGCGGCGCATTGATGGTTCTCGGATTGTGGACGACTATCGTCGGATTGCTTTTCGCAGTCATTCTCATCGTCGCATTGGTCAAAACTAAGATCGGTACGGTTACGAGCTTCAGCGGAGCAGAGCTTGATGTCGTATTGCTCTTGGCTTCATTGTCAGTCGCATTCGCAGGAGCCGGCTCATGCTCGCTCATCCGATGCTTCAAGAAATGCGAGCATAAGGATGCTGCAGTAAAGGCCGCGCCTGTCGCATCTGCGCCAGCTGCAAACCCTCCCTCTACGAACGCATAGGCCGAAGCAGATTGAATTTATAAGATGGATGAAGGAAGACCCTCCTGGCAATTGCTAGCAGGGTCTTTCTACATGTATAATTTATATATGAAAAAAAACCATCCTCATTACCGGAGTTGCGGGTACGGGCAAGTCGGCTGTATCGGATGTGCTGAATGCCAAAGGGCATGACTCATGCGATCTAGAGAGCGTCGAAGGCCTCTTTGCTTGGAGGGATAAGGATACCAGGGAGATTGTCATCGCTGACGATAAGGACGATATGGAGAAAATGGCAAAGCTGAAATGGATCTGTGATACTGAAAAGCTGAAGTCGATTTTGGGACAGGCGAAAGAATCAGTTAGTTTCTATTGCGGAATCGCTTCGAATACGGATGAGATATTCGGTCTGTTCGATAAGGTCATAGTGCTGCAGGTTGCAAACGACGAATTGAAAAGACGACTGACGCATAGAACTAGCAATGATTTTGCAAGAACTGATGAAGCGCAGGAGAAAATGCTTTCCTGGAAAGACTGGTGGGAAAATGAGCTTATCCAGAAAGGCGCGATTGCGGTTAATGCGAATAAGAGCTTGGACGAGGTTGCGGATGAGATCATCGGCTTGGTTTGCGCATGATATAATTATCCCGCAGTGAACGTCTATAAAAAGTTCCTCAATATCATCAAGCAGCATGCCGAGGCCCTTTTGCTCTATGAGATCCTGATGCGATCGATAGGCTTTTTGACGGGTTCGCTTTTCGTGCTTTTGCTAGATCTGTCAGCGCGCAAAAACGCCGGGCAGATCTTCATCAATGCCGACCTTCTCGGGCTCTTCGAGGGGTATCGATTGCTTTTCCTTACTCTGGCAATTTTTACCGTCATCTATATATCGCTCGTGGAGATAGTCGGGCTTTGCCATATAACCGTGCATGAGGAGCGCGGCGCGCATATATTGGCTACGCTTCGATATTCGGCGCGCCGCGCGGCATCCATACTGCGCGCTTATGGACTGCATGTCATCCTTGCCATTTTTCTCTGCGTTTTCTTCTTCCCGGTATTCGATATCGGCCCTGCATACCTGCGCACATTCTCCATACCGACTTTCATAACGGATGAGATTTCGAGATATGCATATCTGCCTTATGTATATGGCTTGGGAGTGGTGATCTTTGCGATGCTGCTATTCAGGTCTGCTTTTACATTCCATATTTTCGCTTTGAATAAAAAAAGCATAGTCACATCCATACGGGAATCATGGCGGATCACCAAGCGCAAAACGCATGTCCGAGAATTGCTGACATGGGGCGTCGTCGTGCCGGCGCTCGTATTCCTAGGCATGGTAGGCCTGACTGCCGGAGCATCGTATATCATCCTGAGCATTATCAATGCCATAACGGTAGCCTCATTCATGGCTTTCCCGGCGAGCATTTCGCTTATTCTCTATTCGAGCTGGGTCTATCTGCTCAGCACATCGATATCGCTGATGATTGGCCCGATCTTGATCAGCCTCATCTCGGCATATTTATTGGTCAGATCGCCAGGCTCGATAGATGCAGATGTGATTGCAGAAGTTAAGTCTTTTTCCAAAAAAACAGAGCAGGATATGAAAGAGGGAATCAATGTCGCATCCAATGGCTATATGGATTCGCGAGCGGTCATTCGCATGCTGCGACGGCCGGCATTGATCATCGCGCTCGGGGCGCTTTCATTCGTTCTCTTCTCGTATATATCGAGCCGCTTCCTCTATATCTATGATCAAAAGCCTATGCGCCCGATCCTGATCTCGCATCGCGGACTCGAAGGCGGCATATCTTCGGGAACATATCTCGGCGCAGATTCGAATGGCCTTCCGATTATGGAAAATAGCGTCGGCGCATTCTCGCTGTTCCAAAAGAAATATGGCACGCGCCTCGATGGGTCGCTTCTCGCTCCTGCCGTAGTCGCGAATGAGATTGGCATCGAGACAGATCTCCAGCGCCTCAAGGATGGCAATGTCATCGTATATCATGATGAGAATTTCAATAGGCTGTATAAGATTGATAAAAAAACGATCACAGCGAACCTTGCCGATTTCGATGCGATGTTCGGGTCTAGCACGGCGATTCTTTCGAGCGGACCGAGGACGCCCATCCTGCCTCGCCCGGACTCCATGTCTGCCTTCATGGATTTCATTGCGCAGAGCAGGATCTGCCCGGCTTTGCTCGAGGTGAAAGTGTATGAGGATATAGATTCCGCAATCGATACGACGGATCAGGCGATCGCGGAGATCAAGAAGCGCAATCTCGAATCCTGCATATATCTCGGCTCTCTCGACGAGCGGATCATTTCTCATATAGAAAACGCCTCGCCAGAAATCATGTCCAATCAATATATCTATACTAAGGCAGGGGATATAGGCCGCCTCCAGATCGCCGATGCACTCAGCATCGAATACTCTATCGTCAGCGAAAAAATTGTCCGACAATTCAAGCCAGATGGCAGAAATAGCGGCAAAAAGATCTTTGCCTGGACAGTCAATACCTCATCGGCCGCGGAGCAGATGTATGCCTATGGCGTTGATGGCGTCATCACCGACAATCCTTCCGTCACCCAATCCGCTTTCGAATCCTATGAGACCCTGATCTCCAAGATCGATCCGAAGATCGTGACATTGTTCGGCAAGACCTTTATCGTGGATTTGAAGGATGTGTGGCAGTTCAAGCTCCGCTTTCCTTTTATTTAAAACACGACAGCCAGGGACCTTGTTTGCGCATAAGCAGGGTAAGAAATTAAGACTTACGTTAGGGCTAGCAGCACAAGGAATCCCTGTCTGCATGTTTTAAAGCACGTCAAACACGCAGGCGTGCAATTCGCTCAATACGTTTTGGTGGTATAATTAATGCATTACAAGGAATCATTCAATAACACCAAACGCTATGAATATAATCGTAAAAGGTTCGCATATGGACGTCACGGATGCTATCAGGGATTATCTTGAGAAAAAAATAAAATCCTTGGAAAAATTCCTGGACATCAATGCAAAGGTTGAAGCTGAAGTGGGGAAGACCAGCAATCATCATAAGCAGGGCGATATCTTTCGAGCGGAATTGAATATCTCGAATGAGGGCAAGATGACCTTCGTCAAAGCAGAGCAGGCAGACTTATATGTCGCCATCGATCGCGTACGCGATGAAGCCGCGCAGGTTTTGGCCTCAAAGAAAGACAAGCGCCAGTCACTTTTCCGCAAAGGCGCTCAGAAGATGAAGAATATGTTCAAGAGAGGCGAAAAAGCTGTCGTTCCCGAGGCCAAGCCATATGAGGATGAGGATTCGATGCCGACGGAATAGGCTTGCATGAATAGCCCTGTTTATAGGGCAAAAAACAGCCCTGGCTCAATCATTTGGCAGGGCTGTTTTCGCATAAAGTATAAGCACAATGCACGAACCGCCAATGACGACATAATCATTGACATATGTCAATATATATGCCATTATATACAGGTAAGTGCCCAGCCTCAAAAAAGGCTGGGTTTGAGCTTATAAACAGTACTTTGACAGACGTTTCTGTTAAAGAAGTCACATTCAAATCCAACACAACCAAAGCCATGAAGAAATTGATTTTGGCCGCGCTCTTCCTGCTCGCAGGCGGAGGCGCTGCCTTTTTGCTTAATTCGAATGAGTCGCCGGAGGTCGCGCAAGTGACGCCGGCCGCAAAGCCTGATCCTAAACCTGCACGCATCAAAACCGTGCAGACAGAGGAGAAGGAGAAGCATGCGGAATTGATGACGGGCACAATCGGCGGCTTCACTTTCACGAGCGAGGTCACTGCTGAGCCTGTCTATCCAGTCAAAAGCCTCGTTCCCGAACTCAAAAACAAATAGCCAAACAAAAACTTAGACTAAATCCAGTAACACCAAACAACCAGTCAACCAAAATTAAAGTCATGAAAATCTCTCTTCAAATCATCCCTGCCATTGCCATCCTCGCCGCACAATCCGCTCGCGCTGACAATCCTGTCATCGCCGGAGGCGTCATGCCTGCGCCGCAGATTGTTGTGATCGCGGAAGACGGTGCGCCGAAAGCGTTGCCGATCTGGTCCCAGACAATTATCGCGGGCTTCGCCGCCGAATCCACCACGGACGCTTTTACGAGCATGTGGTGTCAAAGCAAAGCTGACAGTCCCGGAGAAAAGACGTACTTCAACATTCGGCGCAACTCAGGCGAATCGCCGGGAGAATTCGGCGTCCGTACCTGCACTCAGCATTTCAAATTCGACATTCTGGACATCCGGGACTTTGTCGGCGTTGACGCGCAGACCTGGATGAACTGGGGCGGCACGTATTATCCGACCTTTTCGGGTTCGGCGACTACGTTTGTGGCTGATCTTCCCGGCGGAGGGACTGGCTTTAATATGCCGTCCATCAATCTCCAGCTGGCGCAGACCATCTACATTCCTGCCGGAAGGCTGACGAACGCCTACATCCTCAAGCGGGATATGTTCGGCAATGTCCAATTCGGTATTCCGCTGGGCATTGTCAACGGACTCTTCGCATTCCCGACGAAATATGCGGGAACGGATGCCATGGTGGCGGCATGGGGCCGGGGCGCTAATGGTCAGCCGTATGAAGTCGCTTACAATAACGACAATCCCGGCGGCCGGGTTGCCCCCATTCATGTGGTCGGTACGACCGCCGGCATGCTGTGCAACTTCTCTGAAGCCTCGATCACTCCGGCGCCTGGGACGGTGAATTACTTCTTCGTCAACGGTGTTGCCAAGTGGGGAGATACGCCGCCGGTCTTGCGACTGACGGTCAACCCCTCGCCTCAGGGCGACTTCGCCACGGAGTTCCGTATCGTTTCCTCCATCCTCGATGAGCAGGGAAATGTGCTGGGCGCGCCTAATTACGGCACGCTGATGACCGTCGGCGGCAGGCTGGAGGATGCTCAGAAGCTGCCCATCGAAAATGGCACGTTGAGGCTGCGCCTCGGGATGGGTACCTATCTTATCGGACTCGAAAACGAAAAGGTATGGAGCGGCTACCGCCCTGAACCGAGTCCGGACGATGTCCCAAACAACAACAACGACGGCCCGGGCTAACAGAAACGTCAAATAATCGCATGCAATGACCTAATGCATGCGATCGCTCTTTAAATACAGGTCAAACGAGACCCCGGACTGGAAACAGTCCGGGGTTTTTCTCGTCTATGCCAGCTTCTTTTTATACTCGCTCCATAGCGTTTCCTTCTGACCCTCGGGAATGATTTTGAGTACGGTCATTTCGCCAGCGCCATCATTCGCAGATTCGTCCCATGCCGCATCGGTGATTTTTATGCGGATCGGTTTATTATCAGATTCGCTCGCGGCATCGCTCACAGCGCTTTTTGTTTTTGCGAAAAAATACGTATTCGGCCATTCATAATATGCATTGAATTTGAGGAAATTCTTGCGGCCGATATTGCCTTTGAGCTGCGCATGCAGTTCGGCGAGATTGACACCTTCGTTCGCGCCTATCAAACCGTCTGCTTTATCAATCTTTTTTGTGAAAGTCGCTTTTGTGTGATCCTGCTCTTTTGGCTTGAGAGTGCCGTCGAGCATTGCATCGATATTGCTTGCGATCATTCTGGCGCCTTGGCGTGCCATCTCGTCCTCGAGATCGGCATAACGCTTTGGCCATCGTGTCGCGTCGGTGTCGGCATTCCCATTTGCTCCGTCATCGTCAGAGCCCTCGTCCGCGCCTCTTTTTTCCTGCAAAAAGATCGGACCATGATCCATCAATGCGTCGAGGAGCATAATGCTGACGCCCGTATCAGCGTGATCATCGAGCAAGGCCTGCTGCATCGGAGTGGCACCTCGATATTCAGGCAAAAGGGAAGGATGCACGTTCAGGGTGCCTAGCGCGCCGACCGAATTCTCGCCGACCGAACCTGCGGCAAAAGGCAGATCCAAAACCGCCTGCGGAATAATCAAACCATATGATGCGACGAGAAAATATCGGATCGTATCGCTGTTGTTTCCCCCTGCATCGGCACTCGCGGTCTTTGTCATGAGTGCGCGGATCGCATCGACCGCATCAGCATTCAATTTTTCGAATTGAAAAACCGGAATGCCGCGCTCTTCGCCGAATGTTTTGACTTCGGGCGGGGTGAGGACGAGCTTGCGGCCTTTCGGGCGATCCGGGATCGTGACGATGGCGGCGGGCTTGATGCCATGCTTGGAAAGCTCATCGAGAACGATGACGGAAAGGCGGGAAGAGCCAAAGAATATGAAATTGTTAGCCTGCGAGTTCGCGTGATTGTTCATTTGTTTTTTCTTGATTATACACGCTTGCTTCGCGCGCTTAAAATCGAAGCTGCCGTTAAAGCCGCTATTAAAGCTCCGGATTGTATTCGTCGCTCGGATCATTCGATGCGGACAGGTCGAATTGCTCAGGCACTGCTACGGCATTGAATTCCGGGGTATTGAAGTGGCCATGCTTGCTTTTGGCAATGTCCGCTTTGATTTCGTCAGGATCGAATTCCTGAAGGTCTTTGGCTTTGTCCGTAAAAAGAATGCCATGAAGATGATCGACCTCATGCTGGAAGATATGCGCGAGCAGGCCGCTTGAGCCGCGGGATTTCTTTTCTCCCTTCTCATTATACGCTTCGAGTGTGACGCGAGTCGATCGATAGACCTTGCCATAGAGCCATCGGACGGAGAGGCAGCCTTCGCCGTCCATCCATTTCTTTTCCTTTGATTCCTTGGTTATGACGGGATTGATGAAAATTTCATGCGGGGATCCGACGGTTTTTTTCATCCTATCGAAAACGAATCCGGCAACGATGAATATCTTGAGCGGGATGCCGATCTGAGGAGCAGCGAGGCCGACGCCGTCTGCCTGAGATTCGAGAGAGGCAATCATCGAGCGGATGACATTCTGGATCTTGGGCGTCTTGATCTCGCTGATGACCACGTCTTCGGCTTCCTTGTGGAGGACGGGGTGGCCGGACTGGAGAATTTCAGGCGCATTTTTTACCGCCTTCAGAGATGAGGGCGTTTTTGACGCCGGAGCAGAAACGGGCTTGGGTGCGCGTTTAGGGACCGGTTTTGCTGCGGCCTTGGATGCCGCTTTCGGCGTGATTTTGAGGTTTGGGTCCTTTTTATCCATATTTATATAAGGATAACAGACTATCCAATACATGCAATTGTGGCATAATGGTCCATATGAATACATTAGACCAAAAGAAATCACCTGTGGGACAGATCATCGGCGTAGTGTTGGCGATAGCGATCATCGTCATCGGGGCGGTTGTCCATGCCAAGACTTCAGTCATGAAATTCCCTGGAGGCGTAAAGATGCAGGCAGTGGAAAACCTCAAGCCGATCTCTGCGGCTGATCATACGCGAGGTAATCCTGCCGCGCCTCTCAAGATGGTCGAATACTCTGACCTTCAATGCCCATTCTGCAAGCTTTTCCACCAGTCTATGATGGATATCTATCCTGAATATGTGGATGGAGGAAAGGTCTTTTGGGTATACCGACATTTTCCGCTCGTGACGATTCATGAGAATGCGCGAGACCTTTCAATCGCATCCGAATGCGCCTTCAAGCAGAAGGGCGAGGAAGGGTTCTGGAAAATCGTGAACGGGGTCTTTGACGACTCTGCAGATAAATATGATATGACAAAGCTGCCCACTCTGGCGAAGAATTCGGGATTGAATGTGAATCTTTTCGTCAAATGCTATGCGAATAAGGAGACTGCCTCTATCGTCGATAGCGATGCGCTCGATGCGGCAAAGATGGGAATCAATGGCACGCCGTATGCGGTGATCATCGCTCCGTCCGGAAAGACATTCCCGATCAATCAGGCATACTCTCCTAATGATCTCCGAGCCATCTTCGATGCCTTGGCAACTCAGTAAAGTATCGGTCGCGCAGGCGGTCGTCTCTGCGATTGCGGGATTCCTGCTCTATGCGATTCATATCCTTTTGCCGCATGCGCAATTGCTCTTTCGGTTCGCATCGGTCGGGGCATATCAGACCGTGCATAAGCTGATATGGAGCATATTGTTTTTCGATGGCGGCAGATCGTCTTTCGGCATCTGGTCGTTCGGCGCCATCATCGTCCTCAGCGTCTTGTTCGCTGTGAATGTTTTTCTTATCTTGAGAATACATGGCGGCGCCAAAAAGAATGTCATCTATGCGAAGCGCGCATCCACCTTTTTCATTATCGCGGCATTTCTCGGCTATGGCTGCATCGCGTGTGGCACAGGATTCGCTGCGATCTTGCCGGTGCTCGGTCTGAGCGCTCTCGCGGCCGCATTGCCGCTTTTGAATATTTCGTTTTATGCGATCGCAATTGTCCTGTCGATTGTGTCGATTTTTCTTTTGATAAAAAAGTCGGCGCTTCGGTGATCTGATTTCAATATAGGCGGGCATCGATATGCGTAGAAGAAACTCGGACGTTACGTACCGGTTTCTTCTACGCGATATGACTTCGATCATGCATATGTAATGATCTTGGTACTCGCGAGAAGATTAGATGAACGATTCGGGCTGAATATGCACCGGCGTTATCTGCGAGATCGCCGACAATTTCAAAAAAAGCTCATGCTGAACGCGACGGACGGGATTTTTCCATATATCCTGCGGCAATTTGAATAGGATATTGATCGTCGAACCCTGAGCGCTCGGGATGAAGGCGGGAAAGACGCTCGGCTCATAATTCTTGAGCGATTCTTCGATGTTTTTTGCCTGCTTGGAAATTGCGTCTGCGGCGCCGGTGAGGCTGATTTTGCCCATGAGAGAAAATGGCGGATAGTCGAGTCGCTTGCGGACTTCCAGCTCATCGTGCACGAAGTCTGCGAGCGTCTTTGAGAAAAAAGCCTTGATCAATGGCGAATCAGCATTGCGCGTCTGGATCAGGAGATATGTTCGCGTCACTTCGAGCAGGCGCAGGCTGATATGCGCGATGCGCTCATGGATGCGCAGATCCGGAATCGAGAAAAGGCTATCCATCGATGCGACGGCGACATACGGCAAGGTCTCGAGATGGGCGAGCGCCAATTCCGTGCCGACGAGAATCGCCGCACCTTCATTGTTCGAGAATTCCTTCATTGCCTTCTTCACTTCCTTATCTGTCTTTGTCACATCCTTATCGATGCGATAGAGGGGCGCATTCGGGAACCTTTTTTTCACTTCTTCAAAAACGGTATCCGTGCCGATGCCGAGCGTCACGAGCTTCCAGCTATTGCAGGCCACGCAGGCCTCGAGGGCGCCGCGCTCCTTGCCGCAATGATGGCAGAGGAAATATCGCTCGCCGGATTTTTGATTCTTATGCAAAACGACCGGGGCCTTGCAATGCTTGCAGGATACCGTGGTGCCGCAATGCCCGCATACGGTCTGCGGAGAAAGCCCTCGCCGCGATGCGAAGATGAACATCTTCTGCTCCTTTTGGATCGCGTATTCGATCATCGATATGAGCTCCTCGCTCATGATTGCGAATTCGGCATCCTTGCTTTTATCGGCGATATTTTCCTTTTCTCCTTCGGCTATGACAGGGGCTTCATGATTCTTTTGATCCACGATGATGACTTCGGCTTCCTTTTGGATACGGAAGGAAAGCGGGAAAGGCTCATTGATCTCGAGCTCCTGGATTCGGTGAATGGTCTCGATGCTGAGGAGCTGGTCGCCATACATCAATCTGATTCCGAGCAATTTCGTATAAATCTCGGCGAATGTGCGCCAATCGAAATATGGCGGCTGAAACGTCTTGTAAGCGCGAGAGGATTCCTTTTCTATGATGATGGTCTCGATATCCATGCGCGGTATGCACATATATTGAGGCGTACAGACGATGATCTTGCCTCGATTGTCCTTGGATTGGCCGTCTCCGCCTTCGAGCGCGGATTCCCATGCATCGTCCATTTTCTTTTTGGAAAGTGATCCGTGCAAAAGAACCGAGACATGCTCGATGCCTTTTGTCGTCGAGTCGAATAATTCTTCGGCGATGCGGACGGTGGGACCGACGAGGATGAGCGATTTCTTTCGCGCCAGAACTTCGCGGATCAGGCTTTTATAAACGCTGAGGCGATCATCCTTATTAGTCGAGACGGCGACGATATCGGAAATGGTTTCGGCCTGCTCTGTCTCTCTTTCGGCGACCTTGTCTGCTGCATTTTCTGCCGTATCGCCAGCCACTTCGCTTTCGCTCGCCGCATTCTTGTTTTTGCTTTTGGCTGGCCTGGCCAAAGGGGTGAGATGATCCAAGGCGATAGCCGGGATGACGGCCTTGAGCATGGATCCGACAGGCTGGACGAAATATGTCGAAGCCTGGACTGCCGCGTGGACATATTCGGGACGGAGGATATCGATTCGCTCCGGATTGTCTATCTTGCGGATCTTGAAGCCCGCGCCTTTGATCTCGCTCTTTGCTTCCTGGATGCTGGCGGATTTGAATACGAGGGCAAATATTTCCTTGCCTTTGAGCGGCACTTTGATGAGGGAGCCGGGGAGGATGTCGGTCTTTGACCAGTACTGGAGCTCGCTTGCCCAATTGCCTTTTATTATTGGGTATACGGAGATGAGGTGCACGCCCTAATAGTGTCAGAAAACGGCCTGTTTAGAAATACTTGACTAATTGGCAAAAAGAGTTATAGTGATCAAAGGAATTCCTGCCGACCGAAAGACCATTCTGAGCCTCTGAATAAGGGCTCAATTTATTTTTTCAGGTCAGTCCTGGCTTGGCCTTTTGGCAAGGCAGGGGAACATTGATTTTGAGATTTTTGAGAAAAATTTGATGCTGGCTTGCAGGCGCTGTGTTGCTCTTGACCCCCGTGGGCAACTCGGTAGCCTCGTCAGTGTCGAATGGGCCCCTGTCCAGGACCCGCTTCCGCGCTTTTGCTGCTGTGTTGGCTTGCATCACGCGGTAGGCCAAGCGGCAATCCTGGGCAGGGCAACCCATTTTTTCTCAATACCGATTGGGGAGGGCATCGATATGCTTTGCAATGCCAAGGGCCGAATTATCTGCCCTTCATGCGCAGAGCAATCTTTGCCCTCCCCGAAAGTCTCTCAATGCGTTCTTTCATTTGAAATATACAATTTTTCTTCGGCGCTCCATTTTCCGCGCCGCTGGGATGAATCTGCCGCTCACACAATTCTGTGGGCTTGAGCGGCACCATCTCAGCGGCCGGGTGGGGCGCTTTTCGTTTTTTTTTCAATAATATTGACTGCCTGTTATCTGATGCTACGCTATATGCAGATAGTCACAATTCCCAGAATCCCAACCCAATACCGAAAACACCGAATTATGAATACCGTCAATACTCCTCCGGCACATATGAGAGCGACAACTCTGCCGCAACCTGAGCCGATTCGGAATCTGGCAGATGCGATCTGCGTTCCTGGCGCCCTCGATCATCCGATGACCCTTTACGTCGCATCGACGCTTCTTGATCGTTCGTGGGTGCCGAGCGGAGAAAAAACCAGGGTTGCAGAAGCCTGTCAGCGTACGGCTGCCAGGTTCCTTACCTCCACCGATATCCGCAAGCGCGGGTTGCCGTATCGCCTGTATACGCACCCTGCGATCCGGTCATTGCAGAAGAAAAAAGGCTTTGGTACCGTGCTGAAAAAGCTCGGCATCTGCAGCAGGCGCGAATACGATAATCGCTTTCCGAGCGAAGTCTATGTGCTTGCGGCATATGCCAATACCATCATGGTTGATCGGAGAAGGTTTGATGACTCGTACCTTTCACAAGGGGCAATGGATGCGGTGAATCATCTGCTCGGGTGCAGAATCACGACTTTGGGTAGGCAGAAATTCAGTCTGCCGGGTCGCGATATGGGCACTGGGCATGAAGCTGACGAAGAAGGCCATCCATCGAATTGGATGTTGCCGGGTTACGAATGGCGCGGCGGGGATTATGCTCCGCTAAGTACGCGGTCAGCCCCGTCGCCGATCATCCTGTCCAACAATCTGCTTTTTCGCGGAGTGCTGAGCTTCTTCCACAAGGATGGGGCCGACAGGAATATCGAGGCAGCCATCGTCTCGGCGCTCCAAACTGACCCGGGTCTGTTCATCGATAAATCCATGTTCGGTCCGGCGTTCGCAATTACCGAGTCTCCACTGATTTCTAGCGTTGCGAGCGATCTGTTTCAGCAAGGCATCGATTTGGCTCAGTTAGGGGAAATCGACCTCTTTACCGCCAGTCTGATTGTTCAGGCATGCCTGAAGCTGGCTCTCTATGATCTGGCAAAAAAAATCCAATCAGAAGTGGCGAGGAGATTCGTTCTCAATGGCGCGCAAAATCGATGGCTCTACAGCCCCGCTTCAAGCTGCTCGATGGATGACGGCGTGATGGATCGAATCGGCATGCAGCTGCTCTTGCGCTTTAAGTTCTGATCGGGGCGCACAAACAGTCTGCAGGTCTGATGCCAAGAAAGCATCCGCGGTTTCTCCCTTAGGGGAGGGGCCGCGGTTTTTTTTGCTGCGTTGCGGGTGTTAGAGGCGATGCGTGTCAATATTGTTCCCAACCTCGAAAAAGAGTAAGATAGCTGCACGAACCCTTATGGCTTTTTTCTCCAAAAAACTCGGCATCGACCTCGGAACTGCCAATACCCTCGTCTTCGTTCCTGGCAGGGGCATCGTTCTCAATGAGCCTTCGGTGGTTGCTGTTTCGGAGCAAGACAATCAGATTCTCGCCGTAGGAAATGATGCGAAGGATATGATTGGAAAAACTCCCGACAGCATCATCGCATATCGCCCCATGCGCGACGGAGTGATCGCGGATTATCGCGTTACGGAGGCAATGCTCCGATATTTTATCAATAAGGCTCTCGGCAAATGGAATATCTGGAAGCCTGAGGTCATGATCTCCGTTCCCGCAGGAGTCACATCGACTGAGCGACGCGCGGTGATCGAAGCTGCAATCAAGGCTGGGGCAAAGCAGGCATATGTAGTGAAGGAGCCGATTCTCGCTGCGATCGGCGCAGGAATTTCTATACAGGAAGCTATGGGCCATATGATCGTGGATATCGGCGGAGGCACGACAGATGTCGCGGTGATCTCGCTCGGAGGAATCGTATCGTGCACATCGGTCAAATGCGCCGGCAATCGCATCGATGCGGCGATCACTGACTATATAAAGAAGACATACAATCTCGCTATCGGCGATCGAACCGCAGAAGATATCAAGATCCAGGTCGGATCGGCCGTGCCTGTCGAAGAAGAATTGGTGATGACGATCAAGGGACGAGATTTTCTCACGGGACTTCCTCGAGCCGTTGATATCAAGACGAATGAAATCGTAAAAGCCATCGCCAAGGAATTGCGCGAAATGATCAAGGCGATCAAGGATGTATTGCAGGAAACTCCGCCAGAGCTCGCATCCGATATCATCGACAATGGAATCACCATGACCGGCGGCTCATCCATGCTTCGCAATCTGACGGAGCTCGTCTTCCGACGAACTGGCGTAAAGGCAATCCTCGCCAAGGATGCGCTCTATTGCGTAGTGAAGGGGACGGGCGAGGCATTGAATCATCTGGATACGTATAAGAAGACGATTATCAGCAAACGGTAATCCTGAGATAACATCAAAAACGCGGTAAGACAATGGGTGCGCCAAGCGTCTTTGTTAAAGAAGCCAATATGCTCATACTGAATTTTCATCCAGAATCAGACTTGGTTGATGTGACCGCAGCCAGTGCGGCATATTCATCTATATGGGAAAAAGACGGAGCGCGGATCGTTGCGGCTTTGGAGAAATATTCCGGATTGAAATTTGAGGAAACGTTCATCAATATCCTCGTCTGTGATCGATTTGTTTCGCAATCACATCCATTATTGCTCGGCGCCAAGCTCGATGAAGCTGGACAAAAGTGCACCCTCATTCATGAGCTCGCACACAGAATCGCTTTTAAGAAGCGCAATCTCGATCATGTCGCTGACAAGACAGACAGCTACGAAACCCATGCACATCTGAATCTTTTTCTTTATGATGCATGGAAGGAGGTATATGGTGAGGAATTCGCGAATGCGTCAGTAGAAATGGAGAAAAAAATCACCGCTAAAGATGACAAGGTCTATCGTCCGGCGTGGGAGAAAGTGATGCAGATGAGCTTCGAGGAAAGACAGGCCGAAGTCAAGAAGATTTTTTCCAAAAATGCAGATAACGTCCCAAGAAAATAATGCTCAAACATCATGCACAACTCATAGCGGGCAATCACGGGGCATATGAAATTCTGCTCAAGAATCTCGAGGCCAAGCTCGGGCTCGGCAAATCTCATCCGGATTTGATGGTTTTTTCATATGAAGCCGAAAAGCTCGGCGTTGATCATGCGGATACCATTCGCAATGCCGTTCTGCGCAATCCTGTCTCAGCGCCGCAAATCGTCGTCGCCATCTATGCGCATACGCTGACAGAGCAGGCTCAGAATGCCTTGCTGAAGATCTGCGAGGAGCCGCCTGCGAATTCATTCATTTTTCTCGTGACGGATTATCTGCCGCATCTCATTCCGACTTTGCGTTCGCGCTTTGTTATTCTTGATCTTGATAAAAACAATGCTGCGGCCATTGATGGCATAAACGGAAATGGCACAAACGGCGCAAATGGCTCTGGCGATTCAGAAAAAAAGCTCGCATCCAAAGCGAAAGACAATTCCGCAGACTGGTCAGTGGTCAAAGACAAGGATATCGACCGGGATCTCTCAGCCAAGATCAATAAGATCGCGACTGGCGCATCTGGGAAAGAGGCAGCCAAAGAAAAGGCGAATGATCTCATGTCCGTCAAAACTTTCCTCATATCGACTCCCGACAAACGCCTCGCAATCGCAAAGGACATTCATTCCGCTCTCGATAAGGAAACTTTGAATATCGGCCAGATTTGGGATTTCGTGAATGGCATTGAGAAAAATATCCATGCCTTCCTCATGAATGCGGCGTCAGACGATTCATTCGGCCGGGCAAATGCGAACGGGAGCGCAAAAGAGAGCGCCAAGGAAATGGAAAATCAGGAAAAGATGCGCGATATGCTCGATGTCATCAATCGCACGCAGAACTATATGCATGCGCCGGGCAATTCCGTGAAGATGCTTTTGGAATATTTGGCAGTGCGTTTGTAAAAAAGAAGATGAGAAAAAAGAAAAGCGCCGGCCCAATGGTGGTAGGGTCGGCGCCTGATCTCGTATTTCGCTCAGTGATCGCAGCGCATCATGCGGCGATTGCGGCTGGCGCGGCGGGCGCTGATGCGACCGGTATCACATTGCTAAAGCCTAGGCTTCGGAATCGCGCGATGATATTCTCCATGCTCTCTAGCAGGTGCTTCCGGTTTGCGATTGGTAGAACGAATCGCGTTTGAGGAGGCGCGCCTACCTCGGCCTGATCATGGGCTGAGATTATGAGGATTTGGCGCAGCGTGCCGCTGAGCTTTTTACGCGCGATGGCGGCATCGATGCAGCTGAAGATATGCGTCTCAGGGATTCCTCTCCTGATCAGCTCCGCAGTTGCTTCCAAAGCTATGTCCAGATTCCAAAGGCATATTACTATGGTTGGATAGGGCATTGTCGATTGGCTTGCCCGCTCCTTTTCCCTGGTGAGCAGGAGCAGGATGGATACGATGAGCACTGCCGCAGCGGATGCACCTGTGAAAATGGCCGTAACGAGGGTCCAGTAATGGTCCTTGATGCCATCCTGTTTTGAAAGATGATCGGAGGTTGCGATGCAGACTGCGGCGAAAAACGCGAATATAAAGAAGAATTTCATGGATCGGTTTGGTGTTGGCTGCATTGTCGGTATTGGTCTAGTGAGGAACTATGGTCTCCAGGAGCGGATTTGCCCTGGCACGGAATAATAATGCTTCACTTATGGAAGGTTGTCAAATTATTTTTTTAGTAAAAAAACGTCGAAAGCCGCATCAAAAATGCGCGAATGGCCTGTAAAAACGACCGAATCATGCTAGAATAACCCGCATAACAGCAATTCATGCACCATATATGGCATATAACCTAACCAATTTTCAGAATAAATTAAAAGCAACGGAGGACTGGCTCGCAAAGGAGCTTTCGAGCATCCGAACTGGGCGAGCGTCCATTTCTTTTCTCGATGGAGTAAAGGTGGAATCGTATGGAAGCGAGATGCCGCTGACTTCGGTTGCGACTATCGGAAATGAGGATGCGAAGACGATCCGAATCAGCCCATGGGACAATTCTCAGATCAAGGCTATCGAGAAGGCGATCACGGTCGCGAATCTCGGCGTCTCTACGGTCGTGGATGATAAGGGCGTGCGGGTGATTTTCCCTGAGCTTACAGGCGAGCGACGAATCCAGCTCGTAAAGGTGGGCAAGGAAAAGCTCGAAGAGGCACGAATCGCGCTTCGACGAGAGCGGAATGAAGTCATCGATCATCTCAATGGAGAAAAAAAATCCGGAGCGATCAGCGAGGACGAAGCGGAGCGAACAAAGCTCGAGATCGAAAAGAGAATGAAGGAAGCTGGCGATAAGCTCGAGCAGTTTTTTATCAAAAAAGAATCTGAAATCACTCAATAAATACATAATCGCGCGCTAATACGCGCACCATATAATGCTCACAACAATCATCTTTCTCCTGGTCCTGACATTGCTCGTATTCATACATGAGCTCGGTCATTTTCTCGCCGCCAGATTATTCAAGATCAGGGTTGATGAATTCGCGATCGGCTTTCCGCCGCGCATTTGGAGCTTTATGAGAAAAGGCACGCGTTTCGCCATCAATATCGTGCCGCTCGGCGGCTATGTGAAGATTCATGGAGAAAATGGCGCTGATCCCAGCGATCCAGATGTGGAAAAGGATGCCAATGGCAATCCCGTCATCTCGCAGGATAGCATTTTGGCAAAGCCGCGATGGCAGCAGGCTATCGTATTGATCGCCGGCGTCACATTCAATGTGCTTTTGGCATGGTTCCTGATCTCGATTACATTCATGGTCGGCGCGAGGTCTTCGGTTGAAGGTTTTCCTCAGGACAAGGTCAGCAATAGGGAAGTGATGATCATGTATGTGTCTGCGAATAGCCCTGCACAGGAAGCAGGTCTCAGAAGCGGAGATACCATATTGGCCGTCACAGCCTCTACGTCATCATCGGCATTGTCCGTCGCCGGAATCCAGCAGACGATTGCATCGAGCCAAGGACCCGTATCCTTTACCATAATTCATACGCTCGATGAGAATGGAAAGCCGTTTGGAAAGAGTGATTCGGATTTGGCCACAGTCAGAGCGCAGCCGGATATCATTACCGTCATGCCGAAAGAAGGGGTTGTCGCTGGCAAGAAAGCCGTCGGCATCTCGATGGAAGAAATAGGAACGGTGAAGCTCGGATTCTTTTCATCAATTGGATATGGGGCAAAAGCGACATGGGTCATGATCGAAAATATTACGGTCGGCCTCGGCCAATTCGTCAAAGGATTATTCGTAGCTGAAGGAGGAGCGAAGGAGGCGCTCAAGACCGTCACTGGACCTGTCGGCATTGCATCAATAGTGGGCTCGTCTGCGCGACAAGGATTCTCATCGCTTATGCTGATCGTGGCGATCATCTCGGTCAACCTCGCAGTCATCAACCTCGTGCCATTCCCAGCGCTCGATGGAGGGCGATTGGTCATCGTAGCGATCGAAGGCATCATACGCCGCCGCCTCAATGGCAAGGTCGTGAATTGGATCAATGTCATCGGCTTCTTCCTGCTCATCGGCCTCATGGTCGTGGTATCGGTGAAGGATGTTTGGATGATGTTCAAATAAAAGAAAGCGCTAGATTCTCTCAGCGAATTTTTGAAAAGAGGAATGCCGCCGCGGATCTGGTCCGCGGCGGCTTTTCGTTTTGATCTTTTTGCCGAATCAAATCTCCGGCAGTTCAGCCTCGATAAGGAACTCGTCGCCCTGCCGCGGTTTGATCTTGATCTCCAGCACATTGCCGGTTTCGTCGAATTCGAAAGTCATGACCATGACCTGTGCGGCATTATCGAGCATCCCTGCGAAGAATGTGAGAACGAGCCATCCTTTATCATTGTTGAATTTGATCTCAGCCTGCATGGCATCAGCCATGTGGCAGTACAAGAACCAATGGTCCGCGGCAGTATCGGCAAGTTGCATCTGCCGATACAGTTCGGTCAGCAGCGGCTCATCAAAGTATTCAGGAAGATCGTAATTTAGTCGCAGGTACCAGTATACGTCGAACAAGATAGGCGTCGCCTCATCCCGTATGACCTCTTTGGCCTTATCGATTTCGGTGTCGGAGCAGGATACTTTTAGCTGCAGGGCGAGTTCTGGACAGATTGGCGGTTTGGACATGGGTATTCGGTGTGGTTAGTGGTTGTCAGAATTTCTGTGTCGGATCTGGTCGAAATGCTACAAGTCTTTCTTCTGGGTGTCAAATCCGAGCGATATTAGCCATGGAGGGCTTTTTCCTATAAAATAGACCCCAAACCGGTTGAGAGACCGACTTATTTACTATAGTATTAGCGCCCAATGAATTCGACCTCACATATACCTTCGCAAGATAAGAATGACAAGAATATTGAGAAAAAAATAACCCCTCGAGCCGAGGATTATTCTCAGTGGTATCTAGACGTAATCGCCGCCGCTGATTTGGCAGATTACGGCCCGGTGAAGGGAACTATGGTCATCAAGCCATATGGCTATGCGATTTGGGAAGCAGTGCAGAAGATTCTCGATGCAAAATTCAAGAAGACGGGCGTTCAGAATGCATACTTTCCAATGCTCATCCCTGAAAAGCTTTTGAAGCGAGAGGAAAGCCATGTGGAAGGTTTTGCGCCTGAAGTGGCGGTAGTTACTCATGCAGGGGGAAAAAAACTCGATGAGCCTCTCGTGGTCCGGCCGACATCCGAGACGATCATGTACGAGGTGTTTTCAGACTGGATTCGATCGTATAGAGATTTGCCTCTCCTTATCAATCAGTGGACGAATGTCGTGCGATGGGAGATGCGGACGCGGCTCTTTTTGCGAACGACGGAATTTCTATGGCAAGAAGGTCATACCGTGCATGAATCTTTCGAGCAAGCGGATGAGCGAGCGCGCATGATGCTCGATATCTATAAGGATTTTGCAGAAAACTATATGGCGATTCCCGTCATTCAGGGAATGAAGTCTGAATCCGAGAAATTCGCCGGAGCGCATTGCACATATACATGCGAAGCCATGATGCAGGATGGCAAGGCCTTGCAGTTCGCAACATCCCATAATCTCGGACAGAATTTCGCTAAGGCATTCGATGTGACTTTCCTAGACAGAAATAATACCGAGCAATTCGGCTATCAGACGAGCTGGGGCTTGAGCACGCGAACGATCGGAGGCCTCATCATGACGCATGGAGATGATAAAGGAATCATCATGCCGCCGAAGATCGCATCGATCCAGGCCGTAATCGCTACGATTACTCCGAATGAAGAAGCGAAGGTCGCGGTGCCTGCAAAGGCTCGCGAGCTCGCTGAAATATTGGAAGCTGCCGGAATCAAGGTGCATGTCGACGATCGAGACATGCGACCAGGCGAGAAATATTTCGAATGGGAAAAGAAGGGAGTGCCTCTCCGAATCGAGCTCGGTCCGAAGGATATCGCTAACGATGTAGCGATGCTCGTTCGACGAGATACTGGGGAAAAAATCTCTGTGCCGCTCGCTGATCTCGTGACAAAGTCAAATGAAATGCTCGAGTCTATCCAGAAGGATCTATTTGAAAAAGCGCTGAATCTCCAGAAAGAAAAAACTGTATCAGCGGATACTTGGGAAGACTTTACGGCTGGCATTGAAGGCGGCAAATTTGTGCTCGCGCATTGGTCTGGTGATAAGGATGTGGAAGCGCAGATCAAGGAAGAAACGGGTGCGACTATTCGATGCTTGCCATTCTCGGAGCCGCAGCAAGATGGTGTTTGCATCAAGTCTGGAAAGACTTCGAAGCAGAGAGTGATTTTCGCGAAGGCATATTAATTCGCACTGACATTTTGCAAAAGAAAATACCGCCGCAAGGTTCGCTTGCGGCGGTTTTCGTTTGTTGTGTTGTGTTCGACCACGCTAGACCGTTGAGGGCATTTCGAGATCGAGCTTCTCAGTGAGCGTCTTCGCGGATACGCTCTTTGCTTTGCCTCTATGATCAAGCTCGATGGTGAATCGAAGCATCTCTTTGGCGTCATCGGACGGCGGCTCTGCGAGAAAGGCGATCGTCAGCGTATTGCCCTGAGAAGTGCAGTGAATCGCTGACCGTATTGCTACGGCATTGTCGAGCGCTTCACGGAACCAATGGTCATCAAAGTTCGCGGCCAAGCCGAGAATGCTGTAGAGGGTCAGGATTTTTAGGCCGCCTTCTCCGCAGCTGAGCTCGAACTTGCCCGTGCAGAAAAGACGAAACATGTCATTGGTGATTGCCGTGGCAACGTTGAATGCGATTTCGGCTGAAGGCGAGTCGGCATCGGCCTCGAACGAGATGGAAAGGCTTTTCTTTTTTAATTGATTGGATGGGGCTGGGTCAGGCATGGCTGTTGTAGGATTGGGGTTACAGAAATTAGGTTCGGGATCCGATCGAAATGCTACGACTGTTTTAAGGATATGTCAAATGCTTGCTTGTTTGACATTGGGCAGGCCGAGTAATATTATTTATAAGACTCGTTCTTTATTCGGCTGAATGTGCTTGTCTCGACGGATTCGAGGCTTCACTAAAGGGGCGATAACCCGGACCGGTGGCTATGGAAGCTTGTTGTTGCCTTCAAAAGGGCAGAGCAGCATTCCGAATGCCTCGGGACAAAAGCCCGGCAGCGGGCGAAGCAGTCTGGGTTTTCCAGATCGATTCGCTGACGTTGGGTGCTGATGCGTGGCAAAGCCTCGCAATGAAAGTCGGTAAGCCGACAGAACGAAACTCAAGGAGCGCCACGGGGCGCTCCTTTCTTTTGGACATATTTGTACATAATGGTCAAATTGGTCACGATGGCTTTTTTCCTATAAAATAGACCCGCAACAGCGCTATCAAAAGCGCCTCTCTGCATGCCTACCCAATTAAGCCGATGTTCAAGAAACTCAAGCATAAATTCCATACCATGACCTCCAATGAGATCGGCATCGATCTCGGTACGGCTAATACGCTTGTCTATGTTTCTGGCCGCGGCGTCGTCATCAATGAGCCTTCCGTCGTCGCCATCAATCAAAAGACCGGCCGCGTGGTAGCAGTCGGGACAGTCGCAAAGGATATGCTTGGCCGAACGCCTGCCCATATCGTCGCAGTTCGCCCTCTCGTTGAAGGGGTTATCTCGGATTTCGAAATCACGCAGGAAATGCTTTCGTATTTGATTCGCAAGGCGGAGGGAATTTCAAAGAAAATGTTCGGACCGAAAGTCGTCGTCGGCGTGCCGTATGGCGTAACTAATGTGGAGCGCAGAGCGGTGAGAGATGCGGCGCGAAATGCCGGAGCCCGCGAGGTTTTTATAGTAGAAGAGCCGATGTCGGCGGCGATCGGAATCAGATTGCCGATCCATGATGCGACGGGCAGCATGATCATTGATATCGGAGGTGGCACGACGGATATTGCCGTCATCTCATTGAGCGGAATCGTAAGGGCAAAAAACCTCAAGGTCGCAGGCGATATGATGAACAATGACATCATTTCGTATATTCGAAATGAGTTCAAGATTCTCATTGGAGAAAAAACTGCCGAAGAAGTGAAGATCGCCATTGCCAGCGTCATCCCCGTCAATCCACCGCTCGAGGCGACTATCCGAGGACGAGATCTCGTTACCGGCTTGCCTCGCGAAGTGGTCGTCACTGATGCCGATGTGCGAGAGGCGATCGGATCTTCGATCGATAACATTCTCGAATCAGTCAAGGAAGTGCTCGAGACCACTCCACCGGAAATTTTGTCAGACATAATGCGCAATGGAATATATCTCGCCGGAGGCGGCGCATTGATACGAGGGCTTGCAGAAGTGCTTCATGAATATGTCGGAATCCCAGTGCATGTCGCTGACGATCCTCTGACTGCGGTCGCGAGAGGAGCGGGGATCATTCTCGAGGATTTGCCGCGATTTATTGATATACTAATCCAGAATGAAGACGAATTACCTCCATCGCGCCAGTAAGCATATCGCATCGTCGCAATCCTTTTCGCAGTCGTATCCCTCTGGATCGCGGGCGAGTAATAGAAATAAGAAGCCTCGCGGCTTGTTGGGGCTGATCATCATCGCGCTTCTCGTAATCGGATTATTTTTCTTGATAAAAAACCCTATAGCCAGCGGTTTCTATGGATTGAAGGGGCTATTCGTTTCCAAGGCGCCGGGCAGCTTGGCTGAGATCACGCTCGCGCCGAATGTCCTCAATGCCCAGCTCGCTGCACTAGAGCAGGAGAATGCGGAATTGCGACAGCTTGTGGGCATACGCATGGATTCAGGTGATGCGGCGGTCGCTGCGGAGAGCGAGGTGGTCACGAGCGTATTGATGCGACCGCCGCAAATCCCTTTTGATACTATCGTCATCAATTCAGGCGCGAATGATGGCTTGGCAATCGGGGATCAGGTATATGCATTCAGAGGATTTCCGATAGGCGAAATCGCAGAGGCGAATCCGCGGACATCAATAGTGCGACTATTCTCGGCGCCCGGAACAAAGACGGAAGTGCTGATCGGAAGCACGACGACCGCTGTGCTCGCTGAAGGGAAGGGCGGCGGAAATTTTTTCCTCAAATTGCCCAAAGTCACTGAAATCAAAGTGGGCGATATGGTCATGCGAACCTATCTGCCGCCGGAAGCATTCTCGACCATCGAATCCGTAGATTCAACGCAGGGCGAGGCGTATACCTATGCGTATTTCAAGCTGCCGGTAAATATCCACAATATCGTCTATGTCATTGTCAAAAAGAATTCTCATCGATAGCGTTTTCATACTCCTGATCCCATTTTTGCCATGGTATATCATGGCAATCGCTGGGCTTTTCTTGTTTTGGAAGCTCGATCTTGTCGAAATCATCGGATTCGGCCTCATCATGGACATCATCTATGGCAGCTATTTGATGGGATCTTCATCTGGCTTTTTGGCTGGCTTGCATGCGCATACCGTTTCTTTGCGCGGTCTGGGCTGGATTCCTTACCTGCCATTCTCGTATGGGGCAATAGTCGCGGTTTGGGTTTTGAGTTTGATCAAAAAACGGATAAGATAGGCTGAATGGTATTCAACTACTTGGGAAGGAAGCTGATGGGAAAAAATGGCGGACGCCGCGGCGGACTCGGTTCGCGACGGCACCACAAGGACATTGAGCCTGATGAGATCTTTTTGGACTCGTCCAATCTCTCGAATATGGATACGAATCAGTTCGAAGGGCGAATCGAAAAGCCCATTTCTCAGACTACCGTAATAATCGTCGGATTATTATTCGTCTTGATCGGCCTGATCTTTATCGGACAGAGCGCCAAGCTGCAATTTTTTGAATATGCCTCATGGAAGGATAAGGCGGAAAACAATCGACTCAATCAAAGCTTCATCTTTGCTGAGCGCGGCGTGATTCAGGATCGCAATGGCGTCCTGCTCGCCTGGAATCAGACGGATCCGAATCAGAGCGATTATGCATCGCGCCTCTATCGCGCCGAGGAAGGAACGCATGGCCTGATCGGCTATGTGAAATATCCGCGCAAGGACAAGTCGGGCTTTTATTACAATATGCATTATGCCGGCGCCGATGGCATCGAGGAATATTTCGATCCGCTTTTGCAGGGAGAGGCCGGCCTCAAGCTGACCGAAACCGATGTGAAAGGAAACATAATATATGAAAGCGTGCGCCGTCCGCCTCTCGATGGCGAAAATATAACATTGACGGTGGATGCGCGCTTGCAGGAGGCCATGTATTCGTCGATCAAGGAATTGGCGCGCCGATCCGGATTCGTCGGCGGGGCAGGCATGATCATGGATGTGAATACCGGAGAGGTTTTGGCCAGCGTCTCCTTTCCAGAATATGATTCCAATATCATGGCTGCCGGCACGAGCACCGAAACCATCAAGGGCTATCTCTCTGACAATCGCAAGCTCTTTCTCGATCGCGTCTCTCGCGGCGTCTATACGCCGGGATCCATCGTAAAGCCCGTGCTTGCGCTGGCGGCATTGAATGAAGGCGTCATTTCTCCTGATAAAAAAATCGAGAGCACCGGCGAACTCCGCGTGCCGAATCCGTATAAGCCTGGAGAATATACGGTCTTCAATGACTGGCGGGCCAATGGCTGGACGGATATTCGCGAGGCCATCGCGGTATCTTCCGATATTTATTTCTATCAGATCGGCGGAGGCTTCGGCTCTCAGAAGGGATTGGGCATTACAAAGATCGATGAATATGCCAAGGATTTCGGCATGGGCGTGGCGATCAAGAAAGGCTTTTTCAGAGGAAATGCCGGAGTCATTCCTACGCCTGAATGGAAGGCCAAGAACTTCAATGGCGATATCTGGCGCGTCGGAGATACCTATAACACCTCGATCGGCCAGTATGGATTCCAGATCACGCCTGCTCAGGCCGTGCGCTCCATCGCAGCGATAGCGAATGGCGGCACCGTCGTCAATCCGCATATCTTCAAGCAGATCAATGCCAAGGATGGCATAGTCGATGGCCATGCATCAAAGGCCACTTCATATATCGAGGAACAGGACGAGGATTGGAAGGTTGATATAAAAAACCAAAGCGATTTCGATATCATCCGCGAAGGCATGCGCATGACGGTGACGCAGGGAACGATGGGCGCGCTGAATGTGCCGTATGTGAAAATCGCAGGCAAGACCGGCACCGCGCAAACGGGCGCGAGCAAGCAGACGATCAATTCATGGGCCGTGGGTTTTTTTCCATATGAAAAGCCCAAATATGCATTCGTGCTCCTGCTAGAGCAGGGCCCATCGACTGCCATGTTCGGTGCCTCGCCGGCAATGGCCGAATTCATTGCGAAGGTTAATTTGTATGCGCCTGAGTACTTCAATGGCGGAGTTGCTGCTGTCGCGACAACTACGACACAAGTGACTCAGTAAAATCGTATTGCATTAGTTTGAGAAAAAGAAACAGCGGCGGTTCCGTGTGGAACCGCCGCCATGCGACGTTTGTATTTTCCGTTATGCCTGAGCTTTCAGGTGTCATTCGGAGTTTTGCAGGATGAGTCCTTGCTGCTTTGCGCCGGCTTGGCCGGTCATGCGAACGCAGAACCAGGCCACCGTCCCGTTATAGATCATGCCGGCAGCGCCAAGGAGCGCACTTCCAATGTCCCAAGGCCAAGGCGTACCGAGCAGGGTCATCAGGCAGGCGATTGCTGTGAGGGCGAATAGCCAGACCATTTTCGGATTGCGCTTGTTCTTGATATCCAGAAGCAAAGGCCAACCAGCAACGGTCATGGCGATGACGCCGAAGAAGATGCCTACCTCCGGAGTGAATGCCAACCATAGAATGGTTGAGATTACTGCGCCGGCGATGCATTGCTTTTCGATCTTGCCCCATGCCCACTTGCCGCGGAAGATATGCACGATGGCCACAGCGCTTGCGCCGACGGTATAGCTGAGCGGCAGCATATACTCCTTTTGCGCTGCGATAGTGCAAAGCAGGATCACCAGATCCAGCAATGCCCACATGCTCCAGGTGGCGGTATTCGACGGGTCAGTGCGCTTGGTCCAGACTTTCCATGCTGTATTCAGCAAGTTGAGCAGGGACAAAAGCCCGGCTCCATAAATAAGGAATTGCTGCATTTCGGTGGATTCTTTCTATGGTTTGTATTGGGTTTTGATTTGCCGCTGTCCCGGTCGTCGGGTACGGCTATGGCTTGAGAGGCTTCGACATCAGTCAAAGAACATACTAAGATTATGTAACTTTTATCATAAAAAGTCAATATTTAGCATGATTGGATTACATAGATGTGAAAAAGAAAAGCCGGCCCCTGTCACGAGCCGGCATTGGATTCCTAGGCGATTCAGTCTTGCGTGCCCGCATGAGTCTTGAGATAGCTGTCGAGGTCATAGCCCGAGAACAGCTTGAAAAGGGTGGGGTAGTTCTCGCTCATTTGCCCGATCACTTCAGTCGGCACTGGTGCGTTTGCTATTCTTTCCCGGGTAGCCTCATCAAATACGGTCTTGCTATGGATGCCCAATTCGCTTGAGCAATGATTCCGCATAGGCTGCTTATCAAGCGATGCCGGTGTGTTGCCTTCTCCGATCGCTCTCTCGAGTTCGTCGATCGCGATAAAGCGGGAACTGTCCGGGGTCGGTGCTTCGTCTCCGAGGCGGAATTTCTTTTCGTTATCTTTGCCGCCTTCGAATTTCCCGTCAGCATAGCAAAGGCCTTTTTCACGCGCGATCCTTGCGCAGAATTCAAAGACCTTGGTGCATGCCATTTGCGGAATCGGACCGTACCTTTTTCTGAATTCGCTGACAAGCATTTCCTCATCGTGGCCGCCAGGATTTTTCGTCGTGGGATTAAAGAATGGATAGCCGAAGTCGTGCCATTCTTTGAGGCCTTCAGGAAGGGTTTGTCCTGAGAATGTGCGTTTGCCTTTCTGGCTATAATCTTTCCATCCGCTTCCGGTAAACCGCCAGCGGAAAACCATTTCGGCATCGATCATGTCGA
This sequence comes from uncultured Candidatus Saccharibacteria bacterium, assembly GCA_964368945.1. GTDB lineage: Bacteria > Patescibacteriota > Minisyncoccia > Phycocordibacterales > CAIZLB01 > DALYDD01. Next base: position 120,941 of record CAYJDM010000003.1, on the reverse strand, counting down.
GCTTCATCACGACTGTCGCACGCATCTGGAGGTCTTTGTTTCCTCGGAGATGCGCTGGCAGATATTTGTCGATCCCTTCGCCCCAGGCGACGAGATCATGCGGAACATCCTTGAGGTGCTTGTCCATCAGTTTTTTCCACCAGATGCTGAGGAAATTCAAGGAATATCCCTTATTCGGCACGAGCCAAGGCATGACTTCGTCGAAGACACTGACTTGGTCTGTGGTTACCACGAGGGCGAGAGAGGGATGGTTTGGAAGGTCATACAGGATTCGCACTTTGCCGCGGGATATTACGGGGAGGCGTTGAAGAAGAGGCAGTTGGACAGAAGGAGGCAGATAAAGCCCCGACGGTGTGGGTAAGCTCATATATGGAGTATGGTGTTGCGCGGCTTTGCGGCCGCTTTTTTGTTTTGCTTGTGAAAAAGCGCTTGTCTGGCATATGGCCAGGACGCTGGACAAAAGTATCCGCTAAAAGTGTAGTTCAGCAACAGTGGGTTTGCAAGCGTCTATCGGCCCGTTGGGCCAAAGCGGGCTTTAATTGTCAAAACCGCCTTTTTAAGGTACTATGTCGCCATATGGCAAATAAAGAATATCTAACACAGGCAAAGTTCGAAGAGCTCCAGCATGAGCTCAAATCCCTCAAATTCGACAAGCGAAAGGAGATCGCTGACCAGATCGAATTCGCAAAGTCTCTCGGAGACCTTTCCGAGAACGCCGAATATCATGATGCGCGAGAAGCGCAGGCTGCTTTGGAAGATCGAATCGCGCAGCTCGAAAGCGTTTTGGCCTCTGCTGAAATCGTCGAGGTACACAAGTCTGATACGGCAGATATCGGCTCTCGAGTAACTGTCCAGAAGAAAGGGGAGAAGGAGACGCGAGTCTTTATCATCGTAGGATCTGAGGAAATCGACACAGCCGCTGGCAAGGTCTCATTCAAATCTCCGATCGGCCAGTCATTGCTTGGCAAGAAGAAGGGCGAGGAATTCATCGTTCATACGCCTACTAAGGAGGTTACGTATTCCGTGATCTCGATTGCATAGATTGCGCAATTGCGAGTTTTCGGCCCGATAGTTTTATATAAAAAAGAAAGCGCCGCCTATCACAAGGGTGGCTTTTCTTT
>CAYJDM010000003.1:0-119720 GCA_964368945.1 uncultured Candidatus Saccharibacteria bacterium | reverse complement strand
ATCTATTGACACACACTTGACAAATGTCAATATCTGCGTAAAATGTGAAGCCGACCAGTTCTCCGCCGATGCGGGACGATTCCCGACATGCGGCATTTTATTTTCTCTAGATAAAAAAACCAAAACAACAACCAACAGAAAACCAGAAACAGATGCCAAACAGTCAATTCACAGATCTAAACAATGCGCTGGCCGCCCTCGGGCTGCCGCCAGTCCTCGGCTTCAACGGTATGCGGTTTGAGTTCCATTCCGATGGCCCGACAATGCCTTTCAGTGGACGGCTCCTTTCCGCATGGATGGTTGACGCCCATCACCTGGAACTTATCGTCTGTACCTGCCCGCAAAGTGTAGGGGTCGATAATATCCGCTGTCATGTCCCGAGTGGGGTGTGGCAGGCTGAAATCGGCATCGAGGACAGGCGAGTGGGCACATTCCTTCTCGCTGCATAGCCCGCTGAAGTTGTCGGCTCACAATATGAAGGCGGCAGGTAACCAACCCTGCCGCCTTTTCTCATACCTGAATTTTTCATAAATTTTTTTATCAAAAAAAACATCAAGAACAAAACGCCTCTTGCCATCCTGAAACTTTGATGTTCCTTTAAGAATACAAGGGGGCTATTTATGGTTATCCCCACGTACTATCATCCTAAGATGATAGTACGTGGGGATAACTCTGGGCCAAAGTGTTTGCGAAGGAGAACTCAGTGGGGTAAAATGTATCCAAGTGGGAAGAAGTGGTAAATTTCAAAAAAGAGATTCCGATCAAGTCATGACGAGGCGAGATCGAAAAAAGAATCTTGAATAACTGAAGCAACCTTATTCTAAGCCACCTAATAGAGCGACAGACACCACCATGCTCATCGGAGAATACACACATACACAGGACGAAAAAAAGCGAATATCATTGCCATCCAAATTCCGAAAGGAACTTGGAAAAAAAGTGGTCATAACCCACGGCCTCGATAACTGCCTTTTCCTGTATACGATGAAGGAATGGGGAACTATTGCTGAAAAATTAGGAGGCTTGTCCATGGGAGCAGCGGATACGCGAGGATTCAACCGAATCATGCTTGCCGGCGCAGTCGAAATCGATATCGATTCGAATGGCCGAGTGCTGATTCCGGAATTTCTTCGGGAATTTGCAGGACTTCAGAGCAAAGTGGTGTTTGCCGGAGTCCATACACGAGTGGAAGTTTGGAATGAAGACCGATGGAAGGAGTACAAGACTCGAATCCTCAAGTCTGCGGATCAGCTGGCTGAAAAGCTCGGCGAGATCGGCGTGATCTAGGGCCTGTCGAATACATCCAGAAATCAGAATAATCAATCCTTTTCCATGAAAAACTCTCTCACTGATGCACGAACAGAAAGACATATACCGGTACTTTTACATGAGACAATTGACAATCTCGCACTGAAGCCAGGCATGGTCGTGGTGGACTGTAACCTAGGCGATGGTGGACACAGCGAATTCATCATCAAGAAACTGGGCGGGAATGTCAGCATACTAGGCTTTGATCTCGATACCGATGCGATCGCAAGAACGCAGCAGTATTTGGAAAAAGGCCTATCCGCTCAATTCGCGGATGAGGCGGGCGGCATACTCTCGAAATCACTGACTCCCATCAATGCGAACTTCAGCCAAATGGATGAAGAGCTTGCAAAGAAAGGATTCGGAGAAAATTCGATTGATGCCATCCTCTTTGATCTCGGATTGAGCACATACGATCTGATCGGTTCTGACAAAGGCTTCACATTCCGCAAGGATGAGCCATTGCATATGACCTTCGGTCCAGTCGATACATATCACTTCACGGCGAAGGATATCGTCAATGACTGGGATGCCGAGGACATTGCCAATGTCATCTATGCCTATGGCGAAGACAAGGATGCGCGAAAGATTGCACGAGCGATCGTCGAGCGTCGCGATAAAGTCGGACCGATCGAGACCAGCAAGGAGCTTGCGGATCTGATCGATGAGAAGTTCGGACGATTCGTTCCTGAATGGAAAATCAAAGCCGGTCTTGGCAACAAGACTCATGCCGCGACAAAGACATTCCAGGCGCTCCGAATAGCTGTGAACAATGAGCTTGAGCATTTGAGAGTCGCTCTGGACAAGGCCTTCAAGGTCTTGAAGCCCGGAGGAATCCTCGAAGTCATCTCATATCACAGCCTCGAAGACAGGATCGTCAAGCAGATTACGAAGCAATGGGCGAAGGAAGGCTTGGCTGAAGAACTCATCAAGAAGCCAATCGTTCCAGGAGAGGAGGAATTGCGAAGCAATCCTCGATCCCGCAGCGCCAAGCTCAGAATCATCCGAAAGGTTTAGACGGAAATTTTACAAAGAAAGCAAAAGCACATTATTAAGCACAACAATTAGTACACAAATCAATATGACAAAAACACAGGCGGCAATGAAGAAAATCGACAGGCTATCAAAGGCTCTTTTTATATGTTTGGCAATCGTCGGCGTCGTTCTGTCTGCGTCATATGTCGTGATCGTGAATAAGGCCGTGCTAAATGCTGTTGCAAAGGAAAAGGCTGAGCAGAATATCCTCGCTCTGAGCTCTAAGCTCGGCGAGACCGAATTCGAATTCATCAAGGCGAAGGGCGAGATCACCATGGATTATGCTACGGAGCGAGGCTTCGTCGCCGCAGAAGGCAAGACGGTATTCGTGACGAGGGCTGTGCAGGGTGCGAATGTGGCTGTTCGATAGCCTATCGATGGGTATAGATTGACTATTCGACAAAAAGACCGTATTTTACTGCCAGAAGCATCGTAAATACGGTCTTTTTGCATTGGTTCCTGCATCAACCTCCAACCTGAAACTCAGCATGAAATTATTTGTATACTGCGGCTATTTCTTCTTCATCGTTTGCGGCATCATGAGCTATTGGATCACGAGGAATCACTATATCCGCAGCTTTGTCTGGAGTGGCGTATTCTGGTTTGCTCATTTTTTGGTAGCCCTCATCGTATGTGTGCGGCTTTATCCAGAGAATGATGTGCTGCCTATGATATCGTCGGTACCCTTGGCGATCTGGGTTTGCGAATGGTTTACCGAGCTCATGTCAGCTCGTGCCGCAAGAAGGCGGGAATCAGCAAACATTCAAGACAGTGATGGAGAATGAATGGCTCGGAAGTCTGCTCATTACCCAAATTACGAAAGGCTCCTCCCGCACGCTGCGCCACTCCGGTGGCAAAGCGTGCGGGAGCTTTTGTTTTCTGCTAAAATACACAGACAATTTCGCTGGAATTGATCAGAACTTCATCTAATGTCCCATTCGCATACTCATACTTCCAAAAAACGAATAACGTTCATCTCGGTCTGCATCCTTCTGGTTGCGGCCCTGCTTGTCGTAAAGCTGTATAGCGTGCAGATCATTCATGGAAATGACTTTGCAGAGCGCGCGGATAGGCAGTATCAGCGGCCGAGCAGCGGCATATTCGAGCGCGGCAATATTTATTTTACCCAAAAAGACGGCACGCCTATCTCTGCAGCGACCGTAAAGACCGGCTTCATCGTCGCCATCAATCCCAAGCTTGTTCGGGGCGTTTCGACTGCTGGCACAGGCAATGGCAAAGCTGCTCCAGCCGCTGCGGATAAGGATGCGGTTACAGATGACGGAACGCCCATATTTGATATGAGCGAAGCCGATGTGAATAGCGTCAAGGCGGTCAATAGCGCATTCGCAAAGATAAACCAGGTATTCAAGGCATCGGGACAGCCTGAGCTTTCATATGATGATTTCGCGATGCGGGCAAATAAGGACAATGATACATATGAGGAAATCCGCAAGAAGGTGAGCGAAGAAGACGGTACTGCGATCGCTGCGCTCAAGATTCCAGGCGTAATGCTCTATAAGGACAAATGGCGATACTATCCAGGCGGGCAGATGGCTGCACATGCGCTCGGCATCCTCGGTCATGATGGCGATAGCGATACCGTCGTTGCGCAATCAGGTCTGGAAAAGTCTTTCGATTCCACATTGGCCAGAGACAGCGATAATGTCTATGTGAATTTTTTCGCAGAGATGTTTTCTGATATAAAAAAGACCGTCGTCGATAGGGATAAGCTGGAAGGGGACATCGTCACGACCATCGAGCCTGATACGCAGCAATATGTTGAAAAGATGCTGGAGCAGATTTCTCGCAATTATTCTTCTGAGAAATCCGGGGCGATCGTCATGGATCCAAAGACCGGCGATATCATAGCCATGGCCCTTACGCCCGCATATGATCCGAACAATCTCAAGGATCTCAAGGATGTCGGCGTTCTCAAGAATAGCCTCGTACAGGACGTATACGAAATGGGTTCCGTCATGAAGCCTCTCACAATGGCCGTCGGCATCGATAAGGGCGTGGTGAATGCCAATACCGTCTATAACGATAAGGGCTCGTATACGCTCAATAATAAGACGATGTATAACTTTGATAAAAAGGGCCGCGGCGATATCACCCTCCAATATGCGATGTCAAAGTCGCTCAATACAGGCTTCATCTATATCGCCCAGAAAGTCGGCAATGATGCCATGCGCGATTACTTCAAGAAATTCGGATTCGGCGAGAAGACCGGCATAGATTTGCCATATGAAAGAACCGGCCTCATCTCCAATCTCGATAGCGATCGCGATATCGAATTCGCCACAGCGGCATTCGGGCAGGGAATTGCGATGACTCCTATCGAATTCATCCGCGCATATACCGCAATCGCCAATGAAGGCCAGCTCATCAATCCTCGCCTCGTCAAAAAGATCAATTATCGCCTCGGCTATGGAAACGATATCGCCGTCAGCAAAGGCGCCAAGGTCATCAAAGCCGAAACAGCCAAGGCCGTCACCGATATGATGATCTACAATGTCGACAACTCTCTTCTCGATGGCAAGGCAAAGAATGAGCGCTATTCTGTCGCCGCAAAGACCGGCACCGCCCAGATCGTGGACAATGCTGGCCGGTATTCAGAGGATCGCTTCCAGCATTCATTCATCGGATTCCTGCCCGCGAAAAACCCGCGCTTCCTCGTTTTCATGTATACGGTCAATCCGCGCGGCGTGAGCTTTGCCTCAGAGACCCTAGCTAAGCCTTTCATCGAGCTGACCAAATTCCTGATCAATAATTTCAGCTTGGTGCCTGATCGCTAGCAGGGCTTTATTTTTGATAAAAAATATGGCACACTGATGCCAAGATATCGGTTTTGAGGCCCTATTCGGCCCTGAGGGCGATATTGCTGGCCCTATCGTCTATCGGTTAGGACGGAGCCTTCTCAAGGCTCAGAGCGGAGTTCGACTCTCCGTAGGGTCACAGATTTGAGCAAGCGAAGCGCAGCGAAAAGCTGTGACCTAAGCAAGCCAACTGCTTGGCTTGCGGCGGAGAGTCGAAAAGGTTGAGCCTATCGCGCGGAGCGCAGCGAGCACGATGCGAAACCTGTACAGGTCCTGTAGGGACCGACTCGTAGGAAGGTCGCCTTCAACAGCTAGCACGAGAAGCTTACAAAAAACCCTCCTTTTAGGAGGGTTTTTTGTAAGCTGAAGAACTAGTCCAAAAATGCTAAAATAGAATTATGACAGAGGAAATAAACATTCTACTAAAGTTCAATATAGAACTCTATGAACTAGTTGATTCCAAACTCCAGCGTGATATTACTAACGGTGATAACAAAGCTTTCTTCACTGCGTTCGCAATGGGTAAAGCATTCAAAACCTATGAAGCAATCGGTCTTCTATGCCGAAGCGGATATGGCGAAGATGCTTTCATGCTGGCTCGCACATTATTTGAATTAATGGTCACTGCTGCATATATTCTTCAGGACACTACTGAAGATCGTTTGACTCGCTACGTAAGTCACGACTGGGTTACTAGGAAACAGATGTATGATTATGTTGTTTCAGACGAATCCTTACTTGTTGGATTAAACAAGGAAATTGAATCTGGTAACAAACCCGATATGGTGGCTGAAGTAGAGGCTGAATACAAAAAGGTAATGGAAAAATACAAGTACCAAAATGGTACTTGGTCTGACAAAAGCATCAAAGGCATGTCTGAATCAATCGGCAGACTCGATGCTTACAACACTGTTTACCGATTGCAGTGTACTTTGGGACATACTAACGCCAGAAGCATGAATGAATATGTGAGCATTATCGAAGAAGGCGCCGTTTTGAATATCGGACCGAACTGGGATCTTGTAAAAAATACTCTAGTGATAGCGTTTGATTGCTTCTTCCATATTACTCACGAAGCAAACAGCAAGTTTGGCTGGGGCTTAGAAAGCATATTAGAAGAGATGTCGAAAAAATGGGCAGAAGAAGTCGGTAAATTGAAATAGCAATTTATGGAAAATAATTACGATCACTTAACAATTTGTATTGGATATAAAAATGTATTTGGAAAAGAACTGACGCAAGAAGAGCTTTTTGCGATAATGTCCAAATATCCCTTATCCCTATGGCTTGATCTTTTTGCAAAGATCGAGGGATTTTTACTTGTCAAAAGAGATGACATTCCAAATGTGCAAGAGTATTTAGCTCAAGCGTTCTTCTTGCCAGAGATTTTAAACAGGATCAAATCTCAAGCCACTGATCCGGTAGTTTACTTTACACTCGGGCAATTAAATCTTCTAAGAAAACTAGCAATCGCCTACGGAACCAATGGAACAGACACGCATCTGAAGATTGCAGATATTTGTAGCGTACTGCTTGGGGCGCAAGATTTTCACAACAATTACGATGAGTTGCCCAATGGCGTACAAGATTTTGATGCTTTTTGTAAGTTCGTTATCCGAAATGGATATCTAAATAATCCAGTAAACTTCAGTACCTTATTCTCTCGTGCCTATCAGATGAATATACTACAAGCCAAAAATGTTACATTCCGAACAGAAAAAAATTTTGATGGTTTCTTTATTGAAAACATGGGGATGCCTGTAGCTGAGGCAACGGCTTTAAATTTTGCGCTATCCAGCCCTTTCCTTCAATCAAAGGAATTACTTATGGGACAGACAACTATTTTTGATCCCGATGATTTTTTCTCAAAACTCAATCTCTCCAAGGAGAAAATTGACTCTTTGGTTGAAAGCTTCTCTATTGATCTGGCTGAGGCGAAACTGCAAACCATAGAAGAATTGAAACCTGAAAATTTAGGTGATATGCCGATTGGCTACGATGTCAGTATTTTCCGAAAAAAACCACTTATACGCCTGACTGATGGAAAATTGGTCTGCGGTAACTTGGATTGCTTCTTTCAGAAAGCAACACAGAACCTAGTTTGGATACCAAAGGCTCGGGTGACAGGCTTAAGCAAGCAAGAAGACACTGCGCTAGCGAAAGACCTGACTAGTTATAGAGGTCAGCTTTTTGAAAGCTATATGAGATATTTGTTCAAGGAAATGGAGAGTAAAAATGCAAGAATGTCTTTCACATATATCCCCGCCGAAGACACTGACGACAATGAAGAAGTCGGCGATTCTATTCTTATTCAGGGTGATAAATTGATCTTAGTAGAGGCAAAGTCACGGCAGTTTAATGAGGCTTTTAAAAACAGTGGTGATTGGGTTAATGACGGACAATTTATAAAGGAGCTTATCGAGAAATCTACAGAACAGATAGATAAAGCCGTTCAAAAGATCAGAAGCAAACAAGTGGCAAAATTTCCTGTTGATCCTGATCAAATCAAGAAAGTGTATCCAGTAGTTGTGATCTACGAGGCATTCCCAGTGGGATTCAAAATGCAGAGGCTTATTCGCCAGAAAGTTAGAGAATTGGGACATCTGACCGATCCCATCTTCGCTCCGCTAGAAATTATACATGTGGGAGATTTGGAATATATTATGGATGGATACGACAGTGTCTCATTTGCTGATCTGTTGGAGCAAAAACATTCAGGCGATCCGCACGCTAGCGAGACAAGTTTCCATAACTTTTCTACCCTCTATTTAAGTTCAAATGGAATAATTTCAAACGGCTGGGAAAGATCACAATCGGATAAATTCTTTGAAGAAGTTATTGGCCCGAATCTAAAGTTTAAAGCTACACCAAATGAATGATGAATTTTTTAAAAAAAGAATAACTGAAACAAAACACGAGATTTTTCCACTTGATAGGCTTTTGTCGTTGGAAAGCATTTATCGCATATTCCAAGAAGAATATGCCAAGTCTGAAGATAAAAACCTATTTTTCAAAGATCCTAAATATCAACGCCTGCGAGAGGGCTACTTTTCAATGTTTGTTGTCATTTCTCTTCAAGACACCCTGATTTCGGGAAAAAGGCATTACCTTATCTTTCCGTCAGATCCTAGTAACGATGTTTATATTGGCTACAGATCGAATGATGACAAAGAGCCAATACCGAAATTAACAACCTACGAATTTGATATCAAAGAATATACGAACTGGTCGCCAAATTTTGAAGAATTCGTGAGGAAAAGTGTCATTCCAAAAGTCAGTATCTATAATATCTCAGTACCCACCTACAGAAAAATGGATGGACAGGATCTACAGTTGTTGATTGATTACTTAAAGGCAAACAATCTTACAAGACGGATATGGATACTCGGGCTTCCGTCAGATACTGTGGAAAATTATGATATTTCTGATGTGACGATTATTGATAAAGACGGCATTGTCTATCACAAGACGATAGACCTAGGCGAGTGGATAGATAAAACAGAAGTACCTGTTATTTTTCAAGATGTCATTAGATTTAAATAATACAGCGCTTAATGAATGCATTATTTTTAAAATTCAATAGATGCAGAAATTACTTCGGTAAAAAATTCCTGAACTATGTCTTTAGAAACCGTCTAGGTAAAACAATATGGACGACAAGATTGATTATTTTCATAATGAATACCCTAGATAGAAACCAAGTCTATATAAATACTGGTGATGTAGATAATTTTGATCATTATGTACCCCAATTACTACTAAATAGATGGAGGATTTCAGAGACAGGAGAAAACAAAAGTAAGATATTTTCCTGGTCTAAAACAAAAAAGGTCATTGAGTCAAAAAGCATCAAAAAAGTAGCCGGAGAGATAAATTGGGATACTGGATCGGCTGGCGGCAAACCAAGTGATTACATAAGCAAAAAATTATATGCGGAAGTCTTGGAGCAAAAGACTAGTTACATAATTAAGTATGCGAATCTCAACGAAGTTCCCAAGCTGACATTTCTGGAGGAGTCTACACTTTCTGTCTTTGTTGCTCATCAGATTGTAAGAGTTCCTCATTTTAGAAATACTCTCAATAAGTTCTTTTCCTTGGGTTATTCAAAGGGACTTATCTCAAAAGGAGATTTTGGAAATAAAGATACATTGGCAAATAAAGTCGCGAAAAATGCAATAAATATTACTTACGATCAACTAAGCGAAGAAAGCCCATCTGTGAGTTTAAGTGGAGCTAAGCAGCAGATATCTTTGGTATCCCTAGTTATTGCAAGTGACATGGCTGAAAAGATATACCAGACAAGACATCTAAAATTTCTGGAGATACCACAAGAGGATGCCAACGAATTTGTAATTTCTGATAACCCAGTAATCTTTCTGGATATGGAAAGAAATAAAATTTTAGACTATATTCCTTGGTGGGAAGTAGGAACAGGAAAGTTCATAATTTTCATGCCCATATCACCTAAAAAAGCTTTGGTGTATACGCCAGTAAAAGATGAAGACAACTTTCCTACACAGTCATTTATAGAACTGCTAAATTTTGGACAATATACAAATTGTACTGAGCAGGTTTTTGGTAAAACAGAATCAACAATCAACCGGCATTTAAGATACTACAATTTATAAATGTTAATTTAATTCAAATATACTCTCTTGTTTTTTAAAACGATTTGACTCTTTAAACACCTCAAGAATTCGCGCTTTTCATCTATTGACCCCTCAACTAATATGAACTTTGCATAGTTGCGGATATCAATATCTTTCACCGTCACAGTAGTCTTTGTTGCGGCTTTTGAATTTGTGCCCCAAGCGATGCGCCTGCGCGCATCGCGGCGGAGAGTCGAAAAGGTTGAGCATATCGCGCGGAGCGTAGCGAGCACTATGCGAAACCTGTACAGGTCCTGTAAGGACCGACTCGTAGGAGGCAAACAAGTCTATCGAAACACCTCCTCCTTCATCGAACTCAACACATCTTTGCCCAAGATATGCAATTCAGATATCGCACGAGTAAGGGATACATATAGCAGATCTTTCTGAATCTGATTCCTTTCTTCCAGATAGGCTTTTGCAGCCTCGGCATTGCCTTTGATTTCGAACTTATCTTTATCCATTCCAACAATACATACCAAATCAAATTCCAGTCCTTGCGATTCAAGCATCGATAATACATGGACATTGCTTGCATTCTCAAATGCTTTTTTGAATGGAGGTAGATAGGACTTTTCTTTCGCAATGATCCCTACGGCACCCTTTGTATATTTAGGCAAAAGGTCTTTGACATACTCGATTTCTTCTTCGGGGCTTGGCAAAGCTTTCTCGATAACGCCAACGCCATCATTGGCCCCTTCAGGAATCTCTACCGCATACCCCAAATCCTTGATGTATGAGAGTATCTGTTTAGTATTTCTATATACCTTATTAAGCCTTACATTTCTCTCTGGCGATATCTCTTCTGCGATTTGCGCCCAGTTCTTGATTGTGCCTAATTTGACCTGCTGTGCCATATCACCCACATAGATGGTCGATCTGGTGAGCTTGCTCATCGCTTTGTTCATGAGAATAAGCTGCTCAGGCAAGTAATTTTGGAATTCATCGATAACAAGCAGATTGTAGGATATTTTTTCCATGCGCACCCTGTCGACAAGCCTATCCTTTATATAGGTTTGATATTCCTTTCGTATTCCCAATATTTCATTCTTCTGAACATATGCCTGCAGCAATATGACCAGGTCGAATCGATCCAATTCCTTTTTCTCCATCTGCTTCTTGAAAGCTTTCGCATTATCTGATGAGAAAAACCCGCTATATGCAGATCGAAGGGCGACAGCGAAGTTTTTATTCCATTTGATCACCGTTCGGCTATGCAATGCCTTCAGTTTTTCATATTCATAGATATCTTTCTGTTCTTCGTCTTCCCCATGCCTGTCCATGAAGGTATATTCTTCGACTCCTAGAATGGAAAACGCCCATTCTGAAAAAGTGGTTATCTTTACATCATTTATGCCGAGGCTTGGCAATAGGGTAGAGAAGTATTTTTTAGCGCCTTCATCTTGAACAAAGACCGCAATAGATTCTGGGGAGTATGTATCTGAGGTATCCGGGGATTGTGCCAAGTATGCCACGCGATGGAGGGCAAGCGTTGTCTTGCCTGATCCAGCGGGACCGGAAATTACCAAGGGTCCCTCTCCTGAAGCGCGGATGACCTGATCTTGGGCTTTTTCGATCTGGGCAACAATTTCCGGCAAGGCAAACTCGCTTTTCTGTCTCGTAAAATGTTCTTGGTAGATCAGTTCTCGCGGCTTTGCACCATCTTCTATGGCAAAAAACAGCACTTTTCCATCAATGATCATATACTGCTCCTTGCTTCTGATGGTGATAGCTTTCTCCTCGCCATTCGGAAGCTTATAAGACACCGGTCCTGGATTCTCAAACCGGATCTTGGCAACTGGGGCAATCCAAGAGTAGATGGACTCATCGGAAAACTCATGCTTTGCGAAATAATACGCTTTTTCCTCGCCTGATTCATCTACGATGATGCATTTCGTGAAATAAGGAGAATTTTCGAGGTGTGCCAGCTCAGCGACCCTGTTTTCTTGCATTGATTGCATTCTCATGAATGTCAGCTGATCCTGCGAGGACATCTTTCGGACTTCAGAAAAATCCGTATTTGCTATTTTGGTCACGCGTTCCTTTTCCGTATGGATTATGCCTATTATATGCTTGATATGGTCCCGAAGCTTTTGTAATAATTTCTCTTTATGATTTTCCATATATGTAATGATTATGCACTAAAAAAACCGCTCAAGAGCGGTTTTTAAGGTCTTATCCGGACCAATTCTATTTGATTAAATGTATATAACCTATCTAGCATGGTGACCATAATACAATATGCGCGGCAAAAGGCAATTAATTGGAGTGAGAGGAGGGGGTTGCATTTTAACTATGTGCATAACTAGCTCCTTGCAACCCCTACGCCTTCTGTATACTAGTAGTATGATTAAAAAAATTATCGCAATCAGCGCGCTTTTATTAGGTCTATTTATCAGTACTCCAGCACAGGCAGCAACGGTGACTTCGGTCGCAAATGGCTCGTATCAGTCAGTTGATACTTGGCCCGTATCTGTGCCGGTCGTTTTCGGATCACAGGGAACGGGAAATGGTCAGTTCGGCTATCCCGCAAGAGGAATCAAGACGGATGCTAATGGCCGAATCTATGTCGTTGATACTTCGAATCATCGAATTCAGAGATTCAGCGCAGCAGGCGTTTATCAGACTCAGTTCGGCGGACAGGGAACTGGAAATGGCAAATTCGATCAGCCTGCAGATATTGCTATCGACTCGATCGGCAATATCTATGTAGTTGATGCGAACAATAACCGAGTTCAGAAGTTCAACTCGGCTGGCGTATACCAGTCTCAGTTCGGTACTGCTGGTTCAGGAAATGGACAGTTCAATCAGCCATTGTCTATCGCGATTGACTCATCAAATAATATCTATGTAGGTGACTATGGCAATAGAAGAGTTCAGAAGTTCAACTCGGCTGGCGTATACCAGTCTAAATTCGGCTCAATGGGATCAGGCGATGGGCAGTTTGCAGCCAATGGCGTTCAGGGTATTGCCATAGCGCCCAATGGCGACATCGTCGTAATGGACCTAGGGAACTTCCGAGCTCAGATCTTCAGCTCAGCAGGCGTATTCAAATCAAAGTTCGGCACTGAGGGCACGGGGGACGGACAATTCATGAACGCTTCTAAGCTAGCAATCGATGCCAGCGGTGACATTTATGTCGCTGATACATATAACAATCGAATCCAGCGCTTTGATTCAAATGGAACATTCAAGTCAAAGTTCGGAACATATGGCCTCGATACTGGCAAAATGAATACTCCATTTGCTGTATATGTGAACGCAGCTGGCGCTATCTTCGTAGTCGATACGGGCAACTTCCGAGTACAGAAGTTCGCTTACTCAATACCAAAAAATGCTGACAGCGTAGTCGTAGACAATAACATTACGCTTGATCAGGATGTAACGGTCAAGGATTTGACCATCAATTCAGGAAAGACTCTCGACTTGAATGGACATGCTATCCAGGTCAACGGAATATTTATCCTTAATGGTGCCGTCGTCAACAATGGAGGAGCCATGACATTCGGCGCAGCTGCAGACATTCAAATCAATGCGCCTTGGTCTCTCGGAGGCGATGCATCGGTTCGAGATGCCTCTTTCCCGACAGCGAATCCCGTACAATTGAATGGCTTTGAGCTCAATGTGCGACGTGATCTTACGAGCGCTGCGGCATTCGACCTTGCAGGAGGATCGGTTACATTCTCAGACATTTCAGATGTGACTATCAAATCTCCTTCATATTTCACAGTAGGCAAGGATACGACTCTCCGAAGTCTCGTTATCGAGCCAGGCGCATCTTTTGACCTAAATGGAAAGACGCTTACGGTTGCAAAAGACTGGACTAATAATCAGGGCGCATTCTATGCGAATAGCGGAACGGTGATATTCACTGGCGTTCGAAATATCGTCAAGGAAGCATATGCATTCTACAATGTCGTCAAGACAGAGACTTCTACGTCGACTCTATCTATCCCTGAGTCTATGTTTATTGACAATGATCTGACATTGTCAGGAGTAAGCGGAAATCTTCTCAAATTGAATTCTTCTACCGGATCAAATGTTGATATCGCCGTAGGAGGAACTGCGAATGTGTCATTCGTACAGATCATCCGAGTGAACAATGCGGGCGCGAATCCAATTACGTGCACCTCTTGCACAAATCAGTTCAATAATACTGGCTGGATATTGCAGTAGATCCTGATATCCGTCGGGTACATTAGACAAAAATCCAGCTTCTGATCTGCTATATGCAAAAAGACTCCGTTAAGGAGTCTTTTTGCATATAGTGGTTATGCGCCGCCTATTATTTTTTCGCCTGAAACACCCCGATCCGATTTCCCTCAGTATCCTCGAACTGCGCATACCATCCCATTCCGCCCATATCATCCTTGGGAACGGCGATAGTGCCGCCATTGGCCTGGATTTTTTCCAAAACCTCATCGATATTGTCCGTAGTGATTACAACTGTCGGAGCTTTAGCCCTTTCTCCTCGCTGCTGCAAGCCGCCATTGATAGCGCCTGTCTCCGTGGATGAAACGCCATCATCCGTAGTGCCGACAGAAATGAGGCGGGTATAGCCTTCGCCCATCTTCTTGGTCTGCCAACCGAATACATTGCTGTAAAAACTCTCGGCTTTCGCCAAATCCGTCGCTGGAATCTCGAAATATGTGACTTTGTTCATGTGTTTTTGTGATTATTGATAATTCTAGTCTAATAACCCCTATTATACATAGCCGGGAATCGGGTGTTATACTTACCCTCATGAAAGGAAAAATCCTCATTACGGACAGTCTCTTTATCTTCAAAGAGCATGAAGACGCAATAATTGCCGCCGGCTACGAAATCGAGCGTCTAGACAAGCCTGCGGCAACCGAGGAGGAGCTGATCGCGCACTTGGCCGGTAAGGTCGGCTATATTCTCGGAGGCATAGAGAAAGTCACCGACAAGGTTATCGAATCCTCTATGGACCTGAAGGCGATAGCGTTCACTGGCGCGGACTGGCGCAATTTCATTCCAGGTCATGCCAAAGCAACCGAGCGCGGCATCTCAATCGCAAGCACTCCGGGCGCGAATACCTATGCCGTCGCCGAATTCACTTTGACCCTTATCCTCGCGATGACTCGAAACCTATTCGAGCTCGGACGAACCGGAACAAAGACTTTTCAGACTACTCATTCGCTCAATGAGCTGACGGTAGGAATCTTGGGCGTGGGAAATATCGGCATGCGCATGGCACGATCTCTCAATGCATTGGGCGCGAAGAAAGTTTTATACTATAGCCGAACTCGCAAGCCTGAGCTCGAGCATGAGATCGGCATCGAATTCGTCGATATGAATACGCTCTTGGCCGCAAGCGATATCCTCACGATTCATGCTTCAAAAGAAATTGGAGCGGATGTCATTAGCAAAGACGAATTGGCAAAAATGAAAGACGGAGCATTGCTTATCAATTGCGGCTATACGGACGCAGTGAATCGAGATGCGCTCTATGAAGAATTGCATGCCGGCCGCCTTCGAGCTGCTCAGGATGATCCAGTAGAAGAGGGCCGATTCAAAGCTCTGCCTTTTTCTATATGGTTTACATCAAACGGCCATACTGCATACAATACGTTCGAAGCGAACAAGACGGCCAGCGATATGGCCACGCAATCCCTCATCAATTTGCTAGAGCAGGGACAGGACAAATATAAGGTGAATTAAATTTTAAACAAAAAAACAACCCCGCCGGCTAAACCGGCGAGGCGCTCCATTCGGAGACTTTGTTTTTCGCTTTCTTCATTTTTTGCGCACATCGAGGATCCAGAAGGTTGGGGTCGTAGGGACCTTGCGTACCGCCAGGGTTCCGAATTTCTCAACCGCTGTCGCTTCATCGATCCACAGCGATCTCTCGCCATGGAATGTGAGGCCAGCCTGATCACATGCGCAAATCATATTGTGGTGAGTATGATGGATCATGGTAACGGCCTTCTCTCCGCCATCGACATTTTTCACCATTCCGTGAATTTCGATGCCTTCCTTTTCATCGCCTTCCGCGTGTTGATATCTCGCAATGGCGGTCGGGTCATAGACTGAGAAATCCAGATCCCATGGCGGATCAGAATCCAGAGCTTCGGGGTGCATGGTCAGCATGACCGCACGGCCGGTGCCACGTTTGAGGAGGCGCGCGGCCTGACGCAGCATCGATTGCAATTGTTGCAGCTTCAGGTTATGGCAAACCATAAAGGTCGTCACCACATCAGCGCAGCCTTCGGCAAAATGCAGACGCTGCGTGGCATCGGCCTTGTGAAAGCTGAGATTGGTCACGCTCGGATACTGCTTATTAGCTGCATCAAGCATGGCTTGCGATGAATCGACGCCGATGACGCGTCCTTTCGAACCGACCATTTCGGCCATTTGGCGCGAAGGGAAACCTGCGCCGCAGCCAAAGTCCAGGATGGTATTGCCCGGCATGATGACCTGATCCTTGAGGAAGGCGAGCATGGGTATGCGACCCCAGAGGCCGGAGGCATGCTGCATGGTCTTGTCGCCGGCCCATTGGGTGGCGTCTGCGTAAAGAGCGGAGGCTGCTAAGCTGAGCGGTCTGGTTGCTGTCATGGATATGGATGTGTTGAATATTGATGGATTGTGAAGGGCGAAGAAGTGGGTGGGAACCGGGTTCTTGTCTGAGATTACAGTAAAATATTCACGCAGTGGTGTCAAACCTTCGGGCGCACGAGAATTTTCGCATTTTCGCTGCGCATTTAACGCAATCTTAATCCGCATTGTGTATGTTTTATATATGAAAAAAACAAATGCAAATCCAGGCGCATATCAGGGACCGGCAAATGGCGGGCATGGCATGATCAACGCCCTCCATACATCAATGAATAGCGCTGTGAATAAGCGAAAGCTCATTCGCCAGACCGATCGCATCACGACGCCTGCTCGATATGATGGCGTGACGCGTAGCCCGCGGACGATAATGAATATCAAGAAGGGGAAGAAGTCTTAGGCTTGAGCCAAACACTCATTTTTTAGCGTTTTGCCGATACCGAATAATGCTTCTGATATACTTGAAGCATGCAAAACCCACCCTCAAAGCTCATGACATTCTGCAAGGTCATAGGCCTTTCGGCATTGCTTGGCATAATTTGGTATCTTGCTGCTAAGGGAATCGTGGAGAGGCAGACTGTGGATGGTGGACATGGGATCTTCGCGGCAATATGGTATTTATTTTTCTTCTTGCCGCTCTCTGCTCTCATCTTCTGCAAAAGCAAGGCGGCGAGAATTATTGCGTGGATTTTCTGCGCAGTCGGAATTATATTCGTCGTTGGGGGTGTGGCCATGTACGTATTCGATCCTTCCATGGAAAAAAACGGGCTATTCGGCACGATCTATGGATCGCCATTTCCAGTATTGCTATACATTGTGCTGGGCATTCCTGCAATGCTTGGCATGGATGTCGGGTTGCATTAAAATTTTATATAAAAAAATGGAATCAAAATCAAAGCCTGAATCTGCACTAAAGGAAAAAACATCAAAAAAGCCGCCTCTTGCATCTGGTTCAAAAAGCGTCACTTCGTATATATCAGCAATTCCCAAAGCGACGCAGCCAAAATTCAAAGAAGCCCTTGGCCTTATCCGCAAAGCCGCTCCCAAAGCAACCGAAGATATCAAATGGGGGAATCTGGCTTTTTCATATAATCGGATTCTCGTCATCGTCGGTGCGTTCAAGAAGCATATAGGTTTTTATCCAACTCCTTCTGCCATAAAGGCATGCGAGGCAGATATAAAAAAGCTCGGGCTCAAGATGGCACGTGGCTCCGTTCAGTTTCCGCTCGACAAGCCATTGCCAAAAGCGCTCATAGCCAAGCTGACGAAATTCCGCGTCAAGGAAAGCAAGGAAGAGGATAGGAAATGGAAGGAAAGCGGGGGTGATAAAAAGCCAGCGGCA
Source organism: uncultured Candidatus Saccharibacteria bacterium (assembly GCA_964368945.1). Lineage (GTDB taxonomy): Bacteria > Patescibacteriota > Minisyncoccia > Phycocordibacterales > CAIZLB01 > DALYDD01. Next base: position 101,997 of record CAYJDM010000003.1, on the reverse strand, counting down.
AAAAATAGAAATAGAAAATAGAAAAAGAAAACGGCCTTCGCTTGTCAGGCGAAGGCCGCGTTTTGCTTGCCAGCGAAGACCCTTGGCATTAGGCGTTTGGCGTATGCTCCATCAGGAACCTGGCAATATTGGCCATGACGCCATCGAGCAGCTTGTCGGCTTTTTTCGTCAGGAGCAAAGGGATTCTCTTATTGTCTCCATCGGCTTTGATCCGCGATAGATAGCCACGCTTTTCCGCCTGCAATGATATGCCATGGATTGCTGCCGGACTTCGCTTGAATGCCTTTGCTATATCTGTCATGGTCGCTCCGGAATGAAAGCGCACATAGCATAGGATTCGAAAGATCGGCGGCGTGCATCCCTTGGCTCTCAGCATGTGGAGGTTGAGGGCGGGCGATGAAAGGATGCTGAGGAAAGACAGCGCTGCGGCTGTCGCTTGAGGTCTGGATAGTCTGGTCGGGTTCATATTGGGTCTGGCCTCCCGGTTTTGGAGGGCTTGGTATGGTGTTGGTAGGAACTAGCGATTATAGTATGCAGTGACTTATTGCATATGTCAAATAAGTGCCGATCATCTTGCGGGTATCGGTATTGTTTTTGATAAAAAAATATGTACCATATGCACCGGACCGTATCGAGGCATATGCCCGAATTACGTCAGTCATTCATTGTCAGGCCTTTCAACCTCAACCAAAATCAAAAACCATGAGCCAAGGAACTGTGGTATCTCTATTCATATCTCCCGTGAAAAAAACGCCGATGGTCCAATGCGGCGAAGTCACCGCGATCGCCGGCTGCGGATTGCTCGGCGACCGATATTGCACTGGCGCAGGCAGCTATAGCATGAACCAAGTCGGCTATCGCCAGGTCACGCTTCTGAATGGTCTTTTCATCGCCGGCTCCGGATTTACCGCGCCAGAAACGAGAAGGAATATCATTACTGAAGGTATCGAATTGGTGGAATTGATCGGCCGCGAATTCACGATCGGAGCCGCGACCTTCATCGGGGAGCGATATTGCACGCCATGCGAGATTCCCAGCGAACTCCTCGGTCGGGGCAGGGGCTTTAAGGCCGCTTTCCTTGATCGCGGCGGCATCCTAGGCATCGTCAAAATCGGTGGACCTATCAGGATCGGCGATAGGATCGTCAAAGGGGAAAGGTTGGATAAAATTACGAAGTGTGCGCTTACGATATGTGAGCAATGACGAGCGCTGCGCCGGCGAAAGCCGGCGCAGCTTTCTTTTTATTTTTTTATGCTAGACTTTTATCCATGAATGCATCAGGCCAGCATCCGGACTCAATCGGCGAAATCCCAGAATTCGGCATCAAGCGCGAGAATGAAGAGCGCCGAGATGGCGGCTGCGGTGTCGTCTATGATCCTGCGACCGGATTGTTTGCGGTAGGCAAGCAGGATGGCGATGGCCTGTTTAGGCTTTTTTCAGGCGGGGTGGATGCCAGCGAGGATATCCAGACCGGCGTCATGCGGGAGGTGGAGGAGGAGAGCGGGCTCCATCTTTTTTCTCATATAGAAAAAATCGCCGGGGCCATGAGCCACTATCATAATACGCTGCGCAATGTGAATCGCGTAGCAAAGGCGACCTGCTTTCTCGTCATTCTCGAAAGCGCGGATCTCAAGCCCGTACAGCTCGAAGCGCATGAGACTTTTTCACTTGCTTGGGCTACCGAAACGGAGATTCGAGCCAATTGGGAGCAAAACAATGCCGGACATGATTACGACCATTGGCTGTATTTTCTCGACAAAGCCGTGGCGCGACTGAAAGAGCTCGGATATTAAATTTCGATAAAGATTCAGGCACTGGTCTTGCGGTTTTATCGCCTTCGCTTGCATCTATCGTGCGCATGCGTCCCATAGCCCTACATTTTCTGTCTTTGCTTCGATTTCGGCGGCCTTGAATTCATCCTTGCGCGATATGTCTGGCGAATATGCATGTGCATAGGCATATCCCTCGCTGAGAAGCGCCTTATTGATGAAAATTTCATCTCCATCTGCTTGATCCGACTGCAAATAGGCATATCGAAGCAGCCTGCCATACCTGTCCGTATCGCTTTTGTCTTTCTCAAGTCGCAGATATTTATTCAAAGCCAATTCCGCATTGCGCGCCGAAGCTTCTTTGCCATAGCATTGGACTGATTTGCCTGGAGCGACCGTTTCCGGCGTATCGATTCCTATATATCTGACCGTGCGCAGGATTCCCGTGGGTTTTTTCTCATTATCGATCTCTGAAGCCTGAATCGTATCTCCGTCGACTATTCTCTGCACATAATATATGTCTTGATATGCCTGCTGAGCAGAAGCCGCCGGGTTTTGCGGCTTGTCTTGCGGACTGTCTTGCGAGCTTGTGATAACTGTCTCGGAATCGTTCTGCTGATTCGGCGTGGTTTTTTGCGGAAAAAAACTCAGATATGCTCCATATGCCAAAAAAACGACGAGGTAAAGCAATACGCGCTGCTTTTTTGAAAGCCGAAACATGCTCGATACTTTGGCGGGCGACGGAATGAATGGGGAAGAGATGGCCAAATTATATCACGAGAACGATTCTGCATATTGACAAAATTTTTTTCCTTTTCCGGTTGATTTAGGCATGGAATTTAGCCGTCTGACAGGGTGGACATTGACGGTTGTCTGAAATTTTAGCGGAGCTGTTTTTGCTGGGCTATTTCGAGTCTTTATCCACAGATTTTGCCGCAAACAGGGGTATAATCCATAGGCAAGTCAAAGGCTGAACCGGTCTGAAAACCGTAAAAAATCGCCTGAGCTTTATTAAAAACCCTTACCAAAAACTTATCATCTAGAACTTGCTTCTCACCAAGGCAAAAATAGCACATTAATCCTACACCACCATGGATCTTTCAATCACCAAAAACAACGGAACACGAGAACTCTTTAATGCGGATCGAATCAATCGCTCGATCGAGCGGGCCTGCAAGGATCTGATGGATCCTATCTCCATGGTGATGCAGATTGCGACCGAGACCCGATTGACGCTCTATGATGGAATGACGACCGAAGAAGTAGATCAGGCTACCATCAATGCCGCATTGCAGAATGTGAAGGACGATATCGCATACGATAAGGTTGCGACTCGGCTTCTCCTCAAGACCATCTACCGACATGTGGTGAAGGATTATGATAAGGAAGACGAGGAAGACCTCGCTCAGAAGCATCAGGAATGCTTCCCTGGATATGTCGAGGCTGGCGTGGCGGAAGGCAAGCTCGATAAGCGAATGCTTGAGAAATTCGATCTCAAGGAATTGTCTCGCGCTCTCAAAATAGAGCGAGATGAATTGTTCCAGTATGCCGGCCTTTCGACTTTCCTCAATCGATATTCTCTCAAGAATATGGATCAGACTCCGCGAGAGACCCCACAGTATTTCTTCATGCGAGTCGCCATGGGCCTTTCTTTCAATGAAGAAAATCCTACGCTCTGGGCAAAGCGATTCTATGACAAGATGTCCAAGTTCGCATATATCGCCGGCGGCTCGACGAATCTCGGTGCGGGCACGAATATCCCTGCACTATCGAACTGCTTCCTTCTCGAAGTTCATGACGATATGGCGCATATCGCCAAGTCCGTTTCGGACGTCATGCTCCTTTCCAAGGGTTCAGGCGGTTTGGGCGTTTCTATGACAAAGCTTCGAGCTTCCGGCTCTCCGCTCAAGTCCAATAATGGCGCATCTACCGGCCCTACGCCTTTTGCCAAGATCATGGATACGGCTATTCGAGCCATCCAGCGAGGAGGAAAAAAGAAAGGCGCATTGGCTTTCTATATGGAGACATGGCATCTCGATTTCCCAGATTTCATCGACTGGAAGCAGAATAATGGAGACGACTATATGCGAATGCGAACTGCCAATACGGCCGCATTCATCTCTGATGAATTCATGAAGCGGGTCAAGGCGAATGTCGAGTGGTATCTTTTTGATCCTGCCGAAACCCCTGAGCTCCTCGAATTGTACGGAAGCGCATTCAGCAATAAATACGCTGAATATATAGAGAAAGCAGAATCAGGCCAGCTCCGAACATTCAAGAAGATGCCTGCCACTGAGCTTTTCCGAAAGATGCTCGTCTCTCTCCAGACGACTGCTCATCCTTGGATCACATGGAAGGATACTATCAATTTGCGCGCATTGAACAATAATACCGGCACGATCCATATGTCGAATCTCTGCACGGAGATCTGCCTGCCTCAGGACAAGGACAATATTGCCGTTTGTAACCTCGCTTCATTGAACCTCGCCGTTCATGTAATCAATAAGGAAGTCATGTGGGGTCAGCTCGAATCATCCGTTCGATTGGCCATCCACCAGCTCGATAACCTCATCGATATCAACGTCTTGCCTGTGGCTGAGGCCGTGAAGTCTGATAAGGAGAACAGAGCGATCGGTCTCGGCATCATGGGCCTCGCTGATGCCCTTGAGAAAATGGGACTCGCATACGATAGCGAGCCGGCATATGACTTCACTGATCGAATCTTCGAATTCGTCAGCTATATCGCCATCGATGAGAGCGCCAATCTCGCTCAGGCTCGAGGCTCTTATACTCATTTCGAAGGATCTGGCTGGTCAAAGGGCATGGTGCCATTCGACACTCTCGATGTCATGGAGCGGGACCGAAACGTCAAGGTTACCGTCTCTCGAGAAAGCAAGCATCGAGGCCTCAACTGGGATACGCTTCGAGAAAAGGTAAGGAAGGGAATGCGAAATGCCACTCTTCTCGCCACTGCTCCCAATGCCAATATCGGCCTCGTTGCCGCTACGACTCCAGGAATGGATCCTCGATTCGCTCAGGTATTCTCTCGAAATAAGATTTCAGGAAAGTATCTCGACGTGAATCATAACCTGGTCAAGGATCTCAAGAACCTCGGCCTTTGGGAAAAGGTTCGAGAAGACATTATCGAGCATCAGGGAGACATTTCGGGCATTTCCGCGATTCCTGATTACATCAAGGAAATCTACAAGACATCATTCAGCACATCCCCATATGCATTCATCGAAGTCGCTGCCCGCGCTCAGAAGTGGATGGATCAGGGAATCTCTCGAAATATGTATCTCGATGTCCGAGATATCGACGAGATCATGAAGATCTATATGACTGCATGGGAAAAGGGCGTAAAGACTACGTATTACCTCCATATGAAGCCGCAGCATACTGCGGAGCAGAGCACAGTCACGGTCAATAAGTCTGCCAAGATGGGCAAGCTTGGATTCAGCGGGCTTCGAAGCGCCGCAGCAGCGGCTCCTGTTGCAGAGGCACCAGTGGCATTTGAAGCCACACAGGCTCCTGTATATGAAGTCAATCTCGTTTCTAATCCTGGGCCTCAGACCATTGGATCCATCGTAGAGGGCGTGGACATGTCATCGGCTCCTGCATCTGCGCTCGTAAATGAAATCGTCAGCGAGATGAATCAGCAGATCAATCAATCCACTACGGCTCCGGTAGGCGCAGGCTTCGCGGCGGTTGCTTCTGCGGCGACATCATTCGCTCCGAGCATTCCTTTTCCGTCTGCGGCTCCGGTAGCGGCTGCTCAGCCGGCTCCGACTGTCGCGCCATCATTGGCAACCGCAGCGCCTGCGAAGCCCAAATATCAGTCATTGAGCGATATCAAGACGGGCTTCGGCTCGGTGGCTTCATCTGCGCCCGCATCGTCTGCGACAGCAACTGCAACTGCTACGGCCACGATGGTGGCCCCGACAAGCTCGCCTGTATCCGCTCCGACGACATCGGCGGTTTCTCTCAGCGCAGATGAGATCAAGGCTGCGATGGCGGTAGCTGCACAGTCAAAGGTGCGGGTGGTTGCTTCGAAGAATAAGACTTGTCCGTCTGACCCCGCAGAACTCGAGCAGTGCGATAGCTGCCAATAAACGACTTCATCTGCATCGTTGCGGCACCTGGTTTTTCCTTCACCGTACGCACAGTACGGCTCAGTCAAAACCAGGTGCCGCGCCTCGCATCTAAAGCCGTTTATGGTCAACTAAGCAAGGTCCGACAGATATGCTAAAATAACGCCCCTTAAGAAATCATCAAATCAAGATCAAGGATATCAAGAGATTTTTTATCAAAAATTTACCAAAACTTAATCAGCAATAATTAAACTAAAAACATGACACTCATCGGAAAAGCATCGCCAGAGGATATGAGCCTGCACCCAATCAAATATCAGTGGGCCTATGACTTGTACAACCAGGCCGTACGAAATACGTGGTTCCCATTCGAAATCGCCCTCAAGGAAGATCTCGATGACTGGGAAAAGATGACTGACGATGAGCGGCATGCGGTATCGTTCCTGATGGCCTTCTTCAACCCTGCGGAAATGATCGTGAACCGATCTCTCGCGCTGGGCGTATACCCGTATCTCCGGGCCCCTGAATGCCATCTCTATCTCGCGCGACAGATGTGGGAAGAGGCGAACCATGCCATCTCTTTCGAATATGTTTTGGAAACATTCCCCTTTGATAAGGAAAAAATCTACAATGTTCATCTCGAGGTTCCATCAATGCAGGCCAAGGAAGAGTATACGATGCGATATACGAAGCGGATGACTGAGCAGAATCTCGATATCACGACTACTGGGGGCAAGATGGATCTCATCCGAAACCTCGTCGCGACGAATATCGTGATGGAAGGAATCTGGTTCTATTCGGGATTCATGGTCGCCTTGTCATTCCGACAGCGAAACCAGCTCCGAAACTTCGGCTCTATGATCAACTGGGTGCTTCGAGACGAAAGCCTTCACCTTAAGTTCGGCATCAACCTCATCCAGAATATCTTGGAAGAAAACCAGGACCTCCTCACTGTCGAATTCGCCAATGAGATCCGAAGCATCATCATCGAGGGCGTAGAAAAGGAAGTCGCATACAATAAGGACCTATTCCCGAACGGAATCCTCGGCCTCAATGCCGACTATGTGAACCAGTATGTGCAGTATGTGGCAGATCGACGACTCGAAGAGCTCGGCCTCGAAAAGCATTATGGCGCGACGAACCCTGCCAAGTGGATGAGCACCGCAACCGACGTATTCGAGCTTGTGAATTTCTTCGAAGCCCAGAATACGAGCTATGAAGTGAATGCCAATGCCTCAGGCGCCAAAGCCGGTCCCAAGGCTCCGGCAGCAGAGCCATCTGTCAGCGTAGGGGAGTAGGAAAAAGCTGGGAATTCAAGCACGTATCCGAGATTATTTTATAGAAAAGATTTAGCGCCGGCCCCCGCAAGGGGACCGGCGCTGGATTTTGAAAAGTTCTACCTTCGTCCATGACGAGGCTATTCGGATTTCTCGGCTTCACCAATGGGCGGGCCGTACCTGATCTTACGGAACTTGCGCAAGATGTCGTATTCTTTCAGGTATGTCGGATCGTCGAGATCCGGATCAGCGGCCTCCATCGATACGACGAGGTGGTCCCTCCATTCTTCGACGACTTTAGCTGGGATGAGGCCATCGCGCTCGGTGTTGGCGTCGCTCTGCGCCGGCTTCTCGGAACCGGTTGTGGCGCAGGAGATGAAGGAGAAGGAAAGTGCGGTGGCAGTAAGGCGGACAAGGAACTTGGCTTTCATTTTTGGTTTGGCAGCGTTGGCGGTTTGATGTTGGATTTTGAATCGCTAAGCCATTGCTTTAACGATTGTATTTTATACCATTTATATAAAGAATGGTCAATTTAATAATGATCATGGCATTGTTTCGATGGCTGCCGGCTTGGCTATATTTTTGCAAAAAAATACACCCGCACCTATCGTTAGATAAGCGCGGGCGGGAACAATTCGTTTCCAATGATTTTTTTGCACGCTGACCGGGCGCAAGCGGTGCCTCTATGTGGTGACTGGCGTCGCTGGGGGCAGCGGATTGCCTGTCGCTCCGGGCGGAGACGGTGGCACCGTATTAGTCGGTGTCGCCGGCGGTCCTGTCGGGCCTGCACCCGGTGGGGGTGGAGGCACGGAGTTCGCTACCGGTGGCGGAGGGTTCGTTGCCGGTGTCGCTGCAGGCATTGCGGGCGGACCGCTTGTCTGCCGTGGCGAAGCTGGATTATTTCCTCCCCCTGCCGGTGCGCCGTTTCCCACCGGCCCTCCTGTCGGTCCTGTGGCAGGCGTCGTAGGCGGAGCTGGATTGCCTGTCGTCGCTGGCGGGGCTGGATTGACTGCCTGTGTCGTCGGCGGTGCTGGGTTGCCCGTTGTCGCAGCTGTTTGCGTTGGGGTATTGCCTGTCGGCGTCGTCTGCTGTGTAGGCGTATTGCCAGTTGCCGCTACCGTTGCCGGTACGGCCACCGCTTTGCGCCATTTGAGATTGCAAATAGCAATCACGGCGAGCACGAATGCCAGCCAGTTCAGCGGCACTACGCATTTGTACCAGGTGCGGAAGTCCGCGCCATTCTCCAGGACGAAAGCCCTGTAGAATATCGCGCCTGTCGGCTTGCCATTGATGGCATAGAACTGCGCGACGCGCCATCCGCCTGGACCATCCCATCCATTGAAGTTTCCGTAACAAGGCCAGTTGATGGCCCAGGCGAAAATGCAGAAGACGATGGTGGCGATGAGGATCGGCCGCGAGACATACTTCCTGTATTTGATCGTCGGCTTGATGCCAACGAATTTGCAGATGAGTATGACGCCCCACCCGATTAGGATGGCATATGCGAGACAGGTGAAGGCGATCAGCACGATGCTGTAGTCGAGTAAGAATGCGAATTGAATCATGGTGTTGTAAAGAGCGAAGGTTTGACTGAGTGTTGGTGGATTTCTGTGTGTAAGCGTGCAAGCAAATCGGGTTTAACCTATTACCCACGCATTATTATATTATACACCATATAGACCATAAAGTCAAGTATATGGCATGGGCGATATGGCTGCCGCGACATTCATGGCAGGCAAAGAAAATACGGCCTTGTCTGGCCGTTATTTTCAGCTTTGTCCGCAGTGTACCTTTCCCGCTATTATGCAAAAAGGCTTTCGACGACTTTCTTCACATCGTCTCCGTCGGCCTTTCCTTTGAGGTCCTTCATGAGGGCGCCCGTGAGCATGCCCAGCTTGGTCTTGTCCTCGATGCCGAGCTCTGCCTTCTTTGCTTCGGCAAGCGGTCTGATTTCATCCTGAGACATCATCTGCGGAAGCCAAGCCTGAAGGATTGCGAGCTCAGCCTGTTCGCTTTCTGCTAGCTCAGGTCGTCCGCCAGCTGTGAACTGCTCGATCGAATCCTTTCGCTGCTTTACGCCGCGTCGGATGAGGGCGAGAACGCCTTCGTCATCCATCTCAGACTGGGGCGTGCCGCCAGTGGCAACGAGTTCATTCGTAATGGCAGACATCAATCCGCGGATGACGGTTAATCTGACGGCATCCTTGGCCATCATGGCTTCTTTCAAATGTGTTTTGAGGTCGTTTTGTAGTGACATGGCATGATTGTAGCTTTTTTATAAAAAAATACAAAACCAGAAATTTATTTGGATGGTGGAAACATCGCATCTCTGGCTTGCACAAGTTCGGCAATCAATGCGGGATCCGTGATTTGGGCGAAGCGCGGTATGTTTTGGCCATTCTTCTCCACTGTTTCCATGAACATGCCGACTTCGCGCAGCTGGACATCGGCAGGCGGCAGCCAGTCATTGGGATAGACGGGCCGATACATGACATAAAAAAGCTCATCTTCGGTGCCTCTGCCTATGCCCATGATCTCATACGTATGATCGTGAGGATGCCTTGATGGATCGTGCTTGTAATGCCTGTAAAAATCGCTCTTGATAGGAAAATTTGATGAGGAATTCATGTGGATAGTATACAGAATCACCGGAATCCGGAAAGACAAATTGATTTGAATGGATGCGGCCGCGTTGATTAGGCCCAATCCGGAGTTGGGTTATAATATGCTCATGAATTCACTCGTCTACGTGTTGGGAATAGCGATTTTGGTTGCATTGATCGCCTTGATTGTCATCGTTTTGAAAAAAGGCCAGGGCTCGGCTCGCAAGGCGGATCCTGCCGCCGAAGCATTGCAGGCTCAGCAGCTCGCTGATGCGGCAAAGGCCGCACAGGCAATCGATGCGACAAAGCAAGCTCTCGAATCATCGATGCGCATGATGATGCAGAATCTGAGCGAGATGAATCGCAATGTGGATCAGAAGATCAGCGGCATGGAGCGCGCGGTGGGGGACAAGCTCAGCTTCTCAGCAAAGGAAATGCATGAGACCATGCGATTCCAAGGCTCGGAATCGAGCAAGATCCTTCAGGATGTAACCGAAAAGCTTACCAAGCTCGATGAGACCAATAAGCAAGTGGTCGGATTCGCTGATCAGCTGCAGAATTTGCAGGATATCCTCAAGAATCCGAAGCAGCGCGGCATTCTCGGAGAATATTATTTGGAGACTTTGCTCAAGAACGTTTTGCCTCCTGGATCATTCGAGATGCAGCGAGCATTCGCCGATGGCAGCATCGTGGACGCGGTTGTTTTTGTCAAAGATAAAATAATCCCTATCGACTCCAAATTCAGCCTCGAGAACTATAATCGGCTCAGCGAGACCAAGGATCCCGCTCTCAAGGAACAGCTCGAAAAGCAATTCCGCAATGACCTCAAGGCTCGCATCGATGAGACATCGAAATACATCAAGCCCGACGAGAATACGCTCGATTTCGCATTCATGTTCATTCCGCATGAGGCAATTTATTATGATCTATTGATCGCGCAGGTAGGCTCAGTCAAGGTGAATACGCGCGACCTTATCGAATACGCCTTCAATGAAAAGCATGTCATCATCGTTTCTCCGACCTCATTCCTCGCATATCTGCAGACCGTATTGCAGGGCTTGAAAGCCTTGCAGATCGAGGAATCTGCCAAAACGATTCGCGAGCGAGTAGGGGAATTGGGCAAGCATATCTCCGCATTCGAGGATTATATGCAGTCATTGGGCAAAGCTCTCGGCGTCACGGTCAGCAAATACAATCAGGCGCATAAGGAACTCAAGAAAGTGGACAAAGACATAACGCGCATCGCAAAGGATGCGGGCACTTCGGAGGCATTGGAAGCCGAGAAGGATAGGGCCCATGTGGACGTATTGGTTTTAGATAAGCCGGGAGAGACTGATGAGGATTCGGAATAGCCGAGAATATGGGGACAAAGCTCGGGAAAGCGCTTATTAATCATGGTAAAATTGGAGGATGTCTGAACAGCCCAGCTCCGCACCGTTTTCACTATTGAAAAATCCAAAAAACCTATTAGCTCTCGGAATCGTCATCGCTGGAATCTGCAGCGTATTTATTTTTCCATCAAAAACTCTCGCGGCGAACTGCAACCTTCCTGCGAATAGCGGAAATACAATCGTGGATATCGTTCCTTCGGGCGCGAAGCTATACGCGATCGCATCGAATCAGCTCACATCCATAAATACCGCATCTAATTATGTGAGCAATTTCACGGAATTGCCCACGACCGCAACCTTTATCGAAAAAGTCGGAAATAAGCTGTATGTGGGAACTCAAGGGGCGAATGTTTCTGTCGTGAATGTGACGAATGATTCGATCATAGCGTCTATCCCAGCTGGAAACTCCCAAGTGGATTCAGTCGTGTTCGGGCACAAGCTCTATGTCAGCAGCAATGGCGCAGGAAATGTGACCGTCATCAATACTCTGAACGATACCGTCATGGCCACTATTGCGCTCGGAGCTTCGGCGGAACGAATGATATTGGTCGGAACCAAGCTATATGTCATCGATGGCACCGACAATGTCGTATATGCGATCAATACTCTGACCAATGCGCTCATTGCCACTATACCGGTTGGAACGCAGCCATATTCCATCCATGCGATCGGAAACAAGGTCTATGCGACCAATCTCACGAGCGATGATGTAAGCGTCATCGATGCGAATACGGATATGGTTGTGGCTACGATTCCGGTAGGTGACGGCCCTCAGAATGCCGCGGTCGTCGGAACGAAGCTATATGTAAACAATAGCGGCGATGGAGATGTTTCGGTCATAGATTCTGCTACTGATACCGTGATCGGAACTCATGCCGTTGGAACCGGTCCAAAGGATTCAGCCGTAGTTGGAACCGATATTTACATCAACAATGGAGCGGATGATGCGGTGTATGTATACGATACCCTCACGGATACCGTTACGACCACTATCAATACCGGTATCGGAGGCGGAGGGACATTCATCGGAGGAAAGAACGGTTCACGGATTTATCTTGGTGCCACTTCAGGAGACGTTTCCGTCATCGAGACGAATACGAATACGGTCATAAGCGGATGCCCGCAGACATTTGCGACTAACGATATGCCGTTCTCATCGGCGGCAAAAGGCAGCAAGGTCTATGTGAATACGTTGGGCTCCGACATGACTGTATTCGACAGCAGCACGGATATGATCAGCTCCACAATAATTGTCGGCTCTGGATCGTATGGCGGCGTGATGTATCAGAATAAGTATTTCGTATTTGATTATGCAACCGGTGAGGTAGTAGTCATCGATACGCTTACTGATACGGTTGCTACCACGATTTCTACTTCCGGCGCCGGCATACACTATGGTGGCATCGCGGGCAATAAGCTGTATGTGGCTAATGACCTCGATAATACGGTTACGATCATCAATGCCGATACCAATGCGCTCGTGACGATTCTTTCGATGGGTGGGGGCACGACTCCTCTGCGCGTATACGGGACCGCAACCAAAGCATATGTCCTAAATTCTGGAACCAACACCGTCTCGGTCATAGGCGTGGTTTCGAATACGGTTTCTTCGACGATAACCGTGAATGCCAATCCTGATTATGGATTCTTCGTAGGAACGGATCTATATGTCGTGAGCTCAGCTGCTGGCAATGTAAAAGTCATCGATACCGCGACTGATACCGTGCTCCGAACGATCACCCTCGGAGATACTCCAAACGGAGGCGCCGTCTCGGGCTCAAAGATCTTCATCGCGAATCAGAATGATGCGAATGTGAATGTAATCAACGACGGTTCGAGCGCGGTCGCTGCGACGATTGCCGCAGGAGGGGCCGCGGTATTTCCGACAATTGCAGGAGGCAGGCTATTCGTATCGAATTATGGAGATGAGACCGTGACGGTGATCGACCCAGCCACGAACAAGGTGACGTCATTGCTCCCTGTAGGCACCAACCCTTTTACGTCCACTGTCATTGGAAACAAGATTTTTATCAACAACTCTGGATCGAATTCAGTATCGATCATCGATACTGATGATTTCAATTTCGGAGATCTGCAGGCGCCGACATTGAATGAAGTCGCTCCGATCGCGGCATTGGTCGCCGATGCCACACCGAGCTATACCTTTACCAGCGATGAAGGCGGCACCATAGAATATGGAGGCTCATGCGATTCTGGAAATACGTCTGCAGGCGCGGGAAGCAATACGATTACTTTCGATACTCTGTCAGATGGAACGTATGAGGATTGTACGATCACGACAATCGACTCTTTCTCAAATAGATCAGCTTCTCTGCTTCTGGCGCCATTCACCATTGATACATCGGGAATTCCTGCTCCTGCGCCGACTCCGGATCCTGTATCTACGGGTGGCCAGCAGACAGGAGGTGGCGGTGTTTCGACAGAGCGAATCATAGATGGGCGAGTGGTGCATATCGCAGCAGTTACAGCGCCGACTGGCACTGGCATCGTCACTACGAGCGGACCGGCGCCGATTACTGGCGGCTCGGGCAATACGTCTTTCCTCAAGGATCTTTCGGTGAGCCAGTCACACATGGACGTTAAGCGATTGCAAGACATATCTCAATGCGATCGGCATAATCGTGGCGAAATCCGGTCCTGGATCGCCGGGCAAGGAGACGAATTTCTATGGTCCAGCAACCAAGCAGGCCGTCGCAGCATTCCAAAAGAAATTCGGCATCAAGCCTGCAAGCGGATTCTTTGGCCCACTTACGCGAGCTTTTATCAATAAGCGCTAGCTCGCAGCATCCCTGCGGCATGATATTCTTGTCTCAATGAAAGCAATCATTTTCGCAGCAGGAAAGGGGACTAGGATGGGCGAGGCCTCGGCGCATACTCCGAAGCCGATGCAGATGCTTCTCGGCAAGACGCTGATGGAGCATAAGCTCGACATTCTGCCTGATGAATTCGATGAGGTGATAATCGTCGTGGGTCATTTGAAGGAAAAAATCATGGACCGCTTCGGCGACTCGTATATGCGCAAAGCAGCCGATGGCTCTGAATCTGCGGAAAGAAAGCCGCTCAGGATCATATATGTGATACAGGAGGAGGCGCTTGGCACTGCCCATGCGCTCTGGTGCTGCAAGGATTTGCTCATAAGTTCTGGAAACCGCAGCGACAGCGGCGCCAATGCTGACAGCGGACGTTTTTTGGTCATGATGGGCGATGATATCTATGATGCAGAAAGCATGCTGGAATGCGCATCATATGATTGCTCGATGCTTCTTCGCCATATGGATTCGATCAAGGGGATGGCCAAAATCGTCTTTGATGAGAATGGCTGCATAACTGATATTTTGGAAAAATGGCAAATCGATGAGCCTGCATTCGCATGCGCCGGGATGTACTCGCTGACGCCCGAAATTTTCGAATGCGAGATGTTTCGGCTGCCGAATGGGGAATTCGGCCTGCCTCAAACGATAATGACGCTATCCAAAACCAAGGGGATTTGCGTCAATGCGGTTAAAGCCAAGCAATGGCATTCCATTAGCTCTCCGGAGGATATACAGGCCACAGAGGCTATTCTGGGGACGAATTAAGGCCAGGACATAATATGCCAGGGTATAAATGGGTCGGTTTTTTTGCTATTGACATTTGAATTATTTAATACATAATCATTCCATTATTAAAGAAGATTATTAATATGGCGAACACGCGAAACCAATTGAATATCGGCTCATTCCGACAGCCAAAGGCGAAGGCTTTTGTCGTATCGGCAAATGGCCATGAAATTCCTGCTTCAAAGGCAGGCAATTCGCGCGGCGTTTTGTGCATTTGAATCCCTCTGATTTGAATGCAAAAAACACCGCGGGTCACGCGGTGTTTTTTGTTCTTTTCCCTGCAATCCAGTTAGTACCTTCCAACACACACATATATTCCAACCTGAAATCCAGTATAAACCTGCATGAAAACCCAACCTAAACCGCAAGATACGCGGCAATCCGCGATGGCTCAGAACGCATTGGCATATCTCTTCAAGAAATGCTGGCAGTATTCGAAAGGCAATCGAGGGGCAGTGGTGTCTTTCTGGGCCTTATTCATCTTCGCCGGCTGCATTGACGTTTTCGTCGTGCCGCTCGCATGGGCAAGGCTAATGGACGTCGTCCAAGTCTCAGGCATAACCAAGGACAGCCTTATGGGCCTTCTCGGGCTCCTGCTCTTGATACCTGGGAGCAAGCTCCTCTTTTGGTGCCTGCATGGCCCGGCAAGGCTCATCGAGCTCGCGAATGCATTCATGATTCGCGGCAATTATCGCAAATTCCTGATGGCGGGCATAATGAAGCTGTCACTTGAATGGCATGCCGAGCATCATTCCGGAGATACCGTCGATAGAATAAACAAGGGCACGCAAGCGCTCTATGATTTTGCCAGAGACTCGTTCGAAATAATTTATGCCTTCGTGAAGCTCATAGGCAGCTGCGCCGTGCTCATCTGGTTTTTTCCGCTCTCATTCCCGATCTTGCTCGTAATGGCATTGCTGACATGCAAAGTCATCATGCGTTATGACAAGCGGCTCGTGCCCCAGTACGTTCAGCTCAATAGGGCTGAAAACAAGGTCACGGAAGCCAATCTCGATGCGATCAGCAATATCACCACTGTAGTCATCCTGCGCGTCGGGGTGCCCGTTTATAATGCGATCGTGGAAAAAGTCATGAAGCCCTTCGGTCTCTTCAAGGAAAATAACAAGATAAATGAGATCAAATGGTTCCTCACGAGCATCTGCTGCGCGCTGACCATAGCGATTGTCGTTGCGGCGTATTTCCTGGATTGTGTCAGCCGCTCTCAGACGGTTCTCGTCGGCGGCATATACATTCTGTGGCGCTATCTCGGCAATATCAGCGACCTGTTTTACATGGTCGCTTCCCGATATAGCGATACCGTCAAGCGGAAGACGCAGGTCATGAATTCCGAGGAGCTGGCTGAGCACTTCGTTGATGTCCCTTCGGTCGAGCATGCCTTGCCCGAGGATTGGAAGACGCTGAGCATATCTGGCCTGAATTTTTCCTATGCAAATGGGAAGTCAAAAGATGACAAGGATGCTCCGGCACGGCTTCGCGATGTCAGATTCGATCTGCATCGCGGCGAGAGGATTGCAGTCATTGGCAGGAGCGGAAGTGGCAAGACCACGCTGCTCAAGGCGATGCGCGATCTCTATCATACGAAATCCGTCAGTCTGTCCGTCGACGGCGTCGCAATCCAGCATGGATTCAAGGGCATAGCGGAGGCGATCGCCCTCGTGCCTCAATGTCCCGAAATGTTCACGACTACCGTATGGGAAAATATCACGCTCGGCGTCGATCACGACCCTGCGATAGTCATGCGCTTTTCGGATATGGCCTGCTTCACGAATGTCGCGCAAGGACTGCCCAATGGCTATGAGTCTTCCGTAAAGGAAGACGGCATGAATCTGAGCGGCGGCGAACAGCAGCGCCTCGCGCTCGCTCGGGCTCTTATCGCTAGCCAAGACAGACAGATATTGCTTCTGGATGAAGCGACGAGCAGCCTTGATGCTCCAACGGAAGTCGCGGTCTATGAAAACATATTCCGAGAATTTTCCGGAAAGACCATCCTGGCCTCCATTCATCGCCTGAACCTCCTCAAAAGATTCGACCGCGTCCTGCTATTCAGCGACGGGGAGATCATAGGGGATGGCACATTCGATAGCTTGCTTGCCGCGTCTCCTGAATTTCAGGAAATGTGGCAGCATTTCTTATCGCATCAGGAACTGTAGGCAGGGCAGGCCTGGATATATATGACGATGCTGGTCAGGGCGAAAGCCTCGAAACCGGCATTTGGGCCTCGCACGGAAACGTGCGGGGCTTTTATCTTTGTTTTTGGCCATATTTTGCATATGGGCCAAAAAAAGTCAGGAAAACCACCACTTTGCGCAATTGACAAGCCGTTGCAGGACAGGGGTTGCTTTATCATGAAAATTCAGTAGAATGGTAACCCTATATAACAAATACCCATATGGCAAAGACTATTACAAAAAGCGCCGCTAAGGCACCCGTTCGAAAGGCAAAGGTTGCTGCAGGCACAGATGCATCAACTGCGGCATTCGCAGTATTCAAGACTGGAGGCAAGCAGTACCGAGTTTCTGTAGGCGACACTGTCAAGATCGAAAAGATCATCGGCGATCACAAGATCGGCGACAAGATCGAATTCAACGAAGTCCTCGTCAAGGATAATGGCTCTGATACGACTATCGGAACTCCATTCATCTCAGGCGCAAAGGTCTCTGCCGAGATCGAAGACATCGCTCGACATGCAAAGGTCATCGCTATCCGATACATCCAGAAGTCTCGATCGGGACCAAAGAAGAACGGCCACCGACAGCCATATTTCAAGGTGAAGATTCTTTCTATCTAAGCCAGATTCGTTCAGGTCGGAATAGGAAAAAAGCCGTTCCGGATTGCTGGAACGGCTTTTTGCATGAATCGAGTCGATTTGTAGTGAAAGGGGCTATTTCAAAAATCGCCGAAGTACCAAGCCATGCTGGCCGCATAGCCCTGGACCGTTAACGTCTCTCGAGCGGTCATTTCTACGGTCTCACCCTTGCGGGTAGCCATGCGACGCAAGAACTCCTGCCGTTCGACGCATTCCAAGTCACTGATTTCCAAGGGATAATCGACAATCCCTGCCAGTTTTTTATTATCAGGCAGGAGGAGTCGCAGGTTTTCTTCCGTGCCCATTGCGAATCCCTGCTTGGGCTTCTGGTCAGGATCGATCCTCGATTGTTCGACATAACGGCCGCCTTTGAATTTCGGCATGACGACCGTGAATGTTACGTACTTTATTCTTGTTGGGTTTTCGGACATGTGCTGGGTGCGGTTTGGGGTTAAGGATCGATTGTACGATCAGGCATTGATCGTACAAACTCACATGAGTCGGTATCAATGTAATTCATGCATGGATATTTGTCAAAATTGATAAATAGTGGTATGGTGCTGATGCGTTCAAACGGCAAGGAAACCCTTCCTTTCTGCTGGACCATACACAACCTGTTCACCCGTCACAGAAACCAAAAACCCAGACTACCAACCATGTACCCTTGTTCTTACTCAATTGCAGGCTTTGCTATAGCCATGTTCGGCCTCTTTATCATCACCTTCGAGCCGCGGCCCGAAAATCTCAGCCCGATTTCCAGGCTGGCGCGGATCGCATTTTATCTCAGCACCGTTTATTATCTGCTCGTTGCGGTATTCATCGCTCCGGTGATCCACGCCATACCCGGGCACAAGATCAGCGATCTCATCGTCAGGGTCGATGTTCTCGACGGCGATGAATTCAATGGCGCGATTGCCTATGGCTGGCAATATATCTCGGGATTCGATTATGAGATGATGCCCTGGATTACAATGATGCAGATCGGCGTATTCTGCGCATTACTCAGCGTCTCGCTCAGAGGCAAGGCAAAACGGTCCAGTGGCTTCAATGCCATGTATCCTCCGCAAAATCCACCGCCGGCGTCGTCTCCATTCCAACCTGTCGCGATGGCGGCACCGCCTCAGCCGGGACAGTTTCCTGGCAACAGGCAATAAAAACCATGTCGTGAAATGCGGCAAAATGCGCGGCCCCTCCGGAAATTTCCGGAGGGGCCGCTTTAAGTTTGTCTTTTTTATAAAAAAACTATCGCCGATTCTCAATCGCGCTCTTCAAAGTCTCCGTATCGGAATATTCGAGCTCCGTGCCGGTAGAAAGTCCGCGGCCCAGCGCTGTGACTTTGAACTTCTTGTCAGCGGGCAGGGGAGCGCTGATCTCTCGGAGCTTGCGCTCGATGATTTCGCCCGTATGCTCGCCCTCGGTATTCGCATTCATGGCGAGGATGATTTCGCGTACGCCATTGTCGCCAGCATTCGCATCAGCTCGAAGTCGATCCTCCAGGTCTCGCAAACGTGGCAGGGTGAGGGGATCGAGCGATGAAAGCTCGGCGTTTTTTCCCATAACGAAATACAGCCCATTATAGATGCGGCGCTGCTCGACGGCATTGATATCGGTATCTTGCGTCAGGATCATCAGCGTGCGCTGATCGCGATTCTGGTCGAGGCAGATGCCGCAGAGGAGCCGATTGCCGCCAGGGGTCGCATCAGCGGATGCATTTTCCACCTTAAATTTTGGTGAAAAAAACCTGAAGCATCGCGGACAAGTCAGGATGCCGGATTTGAGCTTGCCGACCAATGCGCTCAGATGCTCAGCATCGGCATGGTCAAGATGGAGGATATGATATGCAAAGCGCCGCGCCTGCCTCGGCCCGATTCCTGGGAATTTCTTGAATTCTTCTATGAGTTTTTCGAGGGTGTCCATAGGTCGTTTCGGGCAATTATAACATGGCCTGGGATATGCCAAATATGTACAAAAAGGGCAAAAAAAGAATCCCCCCGGTCGCAGGGACGGCCGGGGGGAGGCAAGGATTTCTTTCGCGTATTGGACGATCATCTGATCGCGCCGCGTTTTACTGTTTCTTTGCTATTGTTTTTTGTTTTTGTTGGTTTGACTGCGGCGGTTCGTCCGTATATATCAGGCCGTACACCTCAACCTTTCCCTTATAGAGCGTGCTCTTGTCAGGGTTTATGACCTGGATCCATCCTATGATCGGACCGTCATTGCGAGGGACCGTAGTCTGGAATACATGGATACTGGAAGCGGTTGCGAGCAGGTCGTAATCTATGCTGCGGTCTTCAGTCTTGATTATCAGCCTGGGTATCGTCCCGGGCTTTCTTTCAAGAGTCAGGACGAATCCTTCAGGTTCGTTGTATGCGCGAAGCGTAGTCGTGCGGTCGTTAACGGGTATCCATTGGCCAGTGTATTGTTCGGGCGCCGGCTCGCTATTGCTTTCGAGCAGCTGCTCTTTGCTCGCGGCTTTGGCTTCGACCGGCGGACCGGAGGATGCTGAGGCTGGAAGCTTCGATTCAGTCGGAGCGAATGGATTGAAAACGCAAAGGGCGATGAGCGCGATAATGAGGAGTGCTTTCATGGTCGGTAGTCTGGTTTCTGGTCATTCTGGTCGTTTTTGAACTAATTCTTCTTTGCTGTGTGAAGAGTCACGCCTTCTGTCTGCTGGTATTTTCGGTTTTGGTTTGATGAGACGAAAGGTGGCTTATATATACTACTTATTTAAGGATTTGTCAACTTTGCAATGTGTATAGGATAATGAGGATATATAAATGCGACGGACCTGCCAGTGCCGCCGAGATCATGCATATGAAATTTTCAGAAATTACACAAGTAAGAAACTTCGAAGAGGAAAAAAAGATACGGAGCCAAGCCGAAGCCCTCGTTCGCGTCTGGTTCGATATCAAGAATAATCCGGATCCGGTCGCCCGCGAAATCCTCGACTTCATGGCCAAGCTCAAAGTCGATGCGCATGTCGTGGAAGCAGCATACAAATTGCTCGCAGTTGAGCTTGCCAAAAAAGAGCCAGTAGAGGAATCGGATCCGGCTAACAAATAGCAGGCAATGATTGAAAAAAAAGTAGCTCCACCCCGAACTTTCGGGGTGGAGCTATTTGACGCCTTAGCGTGAGGGGGCTGCCAGGCGTCGCCGCGGCTTAGACCTGCAGGTCCTGGCCGCTTGCGGCACCGGCGCCGGCGTGGAGAGAGTAAGAGCGATTATGGCTGATTTGCATCGTCGATTTCATAGGCGTATTGCGGTATGTTCGTACAAGTGTTTCCTTAGCGGATTGCTTCAGGGAACGACACTTTTATAGCATACCCGTAAAAACTGTCAAGCTTGCAAAAAAAGGAGAGGGCACGGTACCTTTGCGCATAAGGCAGGGCGCGCATTTTTTTATCCTCATTAGCCCTCCATATGATCGGCAAAATCCCCAAAGTCGCTCTTTTCCAGGTTGAGGAAAGTAGTATGAGCTCCGTCGAATTTGAGCTGCGCGACGCCTGTGGCACCATTTCGATGCTTTTCGATGAGGATTTCGGCGATGCCGTCTTTTTCCGACTGATCCTTATAGCGATCTTCTCGGTGGATGAACATAACCACATCGGCATCCTGCTCGATGGAACCTGAATCTCGCAGGTCGGAGAGGCGAGGCTTGCCTCCGCGCTGCTCGACGGCTCGTGAGAGCTGTGAGAGGGCGAGGACGGGCACATCGAGCTCTCTGGCGAGATGCTTGAGTGATCGCGAGATCTCCGTCACCTGCTGCACGAGGTTGTCGCTGCCGCGAGTCTGGACCGGCGCCATGAGCTGGAGGTAATCCACGACGATTAGCCCGAGGCCTTTTTCAGCCTTGAGCTTTCGGGCAAAGCTTCGCATCTTGAGGATATTGTTTCCCGGCTGATCATCGATATAGATAGGCGCGTCCGATAGCCGTCCGATGCTGTCCTGGATCATGCTGAAATCGGTCTGATTCAAGTTCTTGGCAGTACGCAATTTCCATGCATCTACTCGGGATTCAGAAGAGAGCATTCGCTGCGCCAATTGCGCGGCGCTCATTTCCAATGAGAAAACGCAGACCGGAATCTTATGATCGACGGCGGCATGCCGCGCGAGGTCGAGGGCAAAAGTAGTCTTACCCATGGAAGGTCGGGCGGCGAGGATAATGAGGTCGGATTTCTGAAGTCCGGCGAGCAGGTTATCGAGTGCTTTGAATCCAGTAGGCACACCGCGTAGCTCATCCTTATTATTATGCAATTTCTCAATCGTCTCCCAAGTCTCGACGAGAGCGGATTTGATGTCGGTGAATTTATGCTTATGGCCCTTTCCTGTGATTTCGAAAATCTTCTTCTCGGCATTGTCGAGGATTTCTTCGAGGGCGCCGTCTTCCTGATATCCGATCTGATTGATCTGCTCTGATGCGAGGATAAGATTTCGCATTGCGAATTTCTTTTGGACGATTTCTCCATAGTATGTGGCATTCGCTGCGGATGGCACGGAGTTTACGAGCTCTGCAAGATACGCCGATCCGCCAATGGTATCGAGCTCCTGCTTTTCTTCGAGGCGAGTCTTGAGGGAGAGGAGGTCGATCGGAGTGGTTGCAGCCTGCAGATCGGTCATCGTTCGGAAGATGATCTTGTGTCGCTCGCTATAAAATGATTCCTCGCCGATCAGGTCGATGATGTCATTGAGGATATCGCTTCGAAGCATGACAGAACCGAGAACGGCCTGCTCGGCATCGAGGCTGTGCGGAGGAATGCGAAAGTCCCGATTCTGCTTCTGCTGCTCGCCATATGAATAGCCTCCGCCAGGCGCATAATTGCTGGCGTATTTCTTCTTTCGATCCGCTTGATCTTTGGCTTGCTTTTCTTGGGTGAGGGAGTAGTCCATTTGTCTGTTTGTTGCCAGGTAAATATAGCATATAAAGCCGGTTATTTTTTTGGTCAAAAAAGCTCAAAATGTGCTGAAGTTGTGCACAAGGTGGGGATATCAAAATTGCATACCGCTCATCAACCCGATGCGTGGCCAACCGCATAGGTATTTGACTTAGTATGTCTATTTGTGTCATAGTATTTAAGCTTGTCCGAGAACTAGATACTTCGGATGAAAGTCCTTTTCACCTTAAACCCCAACCAGCGTAAAATTATGGGACGACAAAAGAAACCTGAACCTGAGAGCGAGCGCTCAATCCTGAAGCGAGGCGCCGTCATCGGCATGTACAAAATGCTCCTTCATATGATCCTCAAGAGCCCTAATCTGACAGAAGGAGAGCGTACGTATCTCACCATAGACGGGCCGGCCTGGATGGGCATGCGTACAAACGCCCTAAAGCCAGAAAATGCATCTCGAAAGGCGGATCTGCTCGGCAGAGCCTCAGACGTGCATGATGCGTATCTTGAAAGGCTGATGGCCACAGGATGTGCTCCAGCAAAGGCACGAAGCCTTGTTGGCATTTTTGCAGGCTCGTATTGGCCAGGTGTCGGTTATGGCGATGCACGAACAATTCAGTCGTTTCTTGATTGCCTCGAGGAATTGTTTCCGGAAGGCCGGATCGTACAGTCCGCTTGCTATGCTGCGGTACTGAGCTTTTAGGGGCATCCAACTTAAAGCGCACGCGCTCTAAAATGAAACCCCGACGGATTAATTTCCGTCGGGGTTTACTCGTTTTTGCTTTTTTCCGTGCTCTTTTTACTTAACCTTCTTTCTCCTATGCAAAACATTATTCTTGAGAAAAGTCACGAGCCAGATTGCGAAAACCGAAACGAGTGCATATGCGACGATGGTCTGGATGAAGCCGAAGTCCATCATATATGGATTGAATTCGCCGGATGTGATGAGGACGATAAAGAACCAAGTCACTGCAGAGAGCGCGCATGTGCTGACAAGAGCATCGTTGTGCTCATGGAAAGAATCAGACAAATGCCCATAAGCATGCTGATGTCGGATGAGGGTAGGGAGGTGAACCTGCCTGAGAAGCAAAGCGCAGAAGAGGGCTACGACTTCGATGAAGATTTTGGCAATAGTAACTCCTGCGAGATGCCAATCGACGACATTCTGGAAATTCAATGATGCAAAAGTGATTTCGGCGATCAATATGAAGACGATGAGCACGAGCTGGATATTATTGAGCTGTCTCAATGTGATGATCTCATGCTTCTTGAGAATATGATGCTTGAGCGAGAGGAAGAAAAAGAGATCGTTGATAACCGCGCAGCCGCATCCGACGGCTATCGCGAGAACGTACATGGCGATTAGTGTGAGCATGCAGAAATTATACCAGTTTTTTGCTCACAATGTATCCGTCATCCACATCTTTGATATCGTAACCGAGAGTGTTGATCTGTTCTCGCAGATCGTCAGATTCATCCCAGCTCTTATTCGCGCGCGCCTCCTTGCGCTTTTCGGCGAGCTGCTTGATTTCAGGCGGCACTATCGAATTCGCGATCTGCGCATTGGCGAGCTGCTTCGATGCTTCGAGGAGATCGAGCCCGAGGACGATGTCGGCTGTTTTTATCAGGTGCATCTTGTGAAAAGAATTCAGCGCGTTTTTTTCATTGGCATTGTTCAAAACGCTTTCATTGAGAAAGGCGAGAACTTTCGGGGTATTGAGATCGTCATTTATAAGCGATTTGAGCTTTTCAATCCGGTCTGCGGTCTCAGCATCGAGCTGACTCGAAGTTTCTTCAAGATAGCTATCGAGATCCGAGAAAGATTTCCATGAAAGCGATTCGATTCCAGCCTGCAATCTGATATGCGCGACTTTTTCAACGAGAGATCGATATGCGCGCTCTGCATTTTCGAGGGCCTCATAGCTGAACTGCAAAGATGTGCGATATCCGCCACCGAGCACCCAATATCTGAAACCGAGAGGGGAGATACCCTTATTTTCGAGGGTTTCCAATGTGATAAAAGATTCGCCGGACTTCGCCATCTTTTTGCCGCCTTCGATGATGAGGTGGGCATTATGGAGCCAGTAGCGGGCGAGAGGCTTGCCTGAAATCGCCTCCGTCTGCGCGATTTCATTATTATGATGCACGGGAATATGGTCGATTCCGCCGGTATGGATGTCGAAGGTCTCGAATTTAGCCCAGTCTATATGATGTGCATGTCCGTCATGCGAATGCGCTGAATGATCGCCATTGCCTGCGGTTTTTTCATCCATCTCGTCGACGCCGCCCAAATATTTCATCGACATTACAGAACATTCGATATGCCAGCCAGGAAAACCCTTGCCGAAAGACGTCTCATATCCGAGCTCCTCATTGAATTTCCAGACTGCGAAATCTCTCGGGCTTTTCTTTCTACTCTTTGCGATCTCTTCATCGCCGATGCGGCTCTCTGTCGTCGATGCATCAGTTGCCAATCCACCGAGCTTGCCATAATCGGGCAGAGAAGCGGTATCAAAATATACGCCGTCCTCAGCGACATATGCATTTCCTTTCGCTATGAGTTTCTCGATGAAATCGATATCCTCAGCGATATGCTCGCTCGCAAAAGGGTAGAGATTGGCAGGGAGAATATTCACTTTTTCCTCATCTGCTCTGAAAGCATCGAAATATTTCAAGGCGAGCTCCTTCATATTCTCTCGCGTAAGCTCCTTGCCTTCGCGTCTAAGGGCGAGCGTCATTTTGTCATCGCCGGCATCGATCTCGTCATGCTGCAAATGGCCGATATCCGTAATGTTCATGATCTGCGAAACCGTATAGTCATTGAGCTCGAATGTTCGTCGGAGCACATCTGCCGCTATATATGCGCGGAGATTTCCGATATGGGCATTATTGTAAACAGTCGGACCGCAATGATACATGGAGACGTGTCCAGGCTTTGCGGGCTTGAACAATTCTTTCTGCTTGGTCAGGGTATTGTGGAGGTAGATTTCCATGAAATTTTGATAAATATATGTGAATCTGATTATACCCCAGAATTAAGGCGTATTTCAACGATCGTCGACGAGGACAAGATCGTGGAAAACAATTGTAGAGATTTTTGATCCATGCGATAATGTCACTAATGAATAAGAAAATTTCACCCGTATTTCTATGGGGCCTCATCATTGTTATCGTCTTTGGTGCCGGCTTTGTTTCTGGTCGAGCCAATCTCGCTGATGCGAGCCGTCAGACAGCTGCTGTAGCTGCCGAAACGGGCGTCTTCAAGATCCCTTCTTTTATCCTTAATGCCAAAGACAAGTCCAAATCAGCGGAAAATGTCGACTTCAGCCAGTTCTGGAAGGCATGGGAGCTTTTGGATCAAAAATACGTAGCGACACATGGCACAGAGACGGCTACTGGTTCAGCCTCGTCCACAAAGCCGAAAGTCAGCCCAAATCAAGCAAGGGTATATGGCGCAATCAAGGGCATGGTGAATAGCCTCGGCGATCCATATACGGTCTTTTTTGATCCGGAAGAAGCCGGCAATTTCGAGTCTCAGATCGAGGGCAATTTCTCAGGCGTCGGAATGGAGCTCGCGATCAAAGATGATGTCATAACCGTCGTTGCGGCGCTCAAGAATACTCCCGCAGAACGAGCTGGCATGAAGTCAGGCGACAAGATCATCGAGATCAAGACCCCTGAAATGACGAAGTCGACGCGAGATATGCAGGTAGAGGATGCGGTCAAGCTTATCCGGGGCGATAAGGGGACAAAAGTCACATTCACAGTCATTCGAGATGGCGTCTCAGATCCTTTTGAGGTCAGCATGCTTCGAGATATCATCAATTTGCCTACGCTCGAGAGCTCATATGACAAGTCGAATGGCATCTTTACCATCAAGCTCTATAGCTTCTCTGAGCAGTCCTCTGCGCTCTTTAGAGACGCTTTGCGGGACTTCGTAGCAACCGGCTCAAATAAGCTCATCTTGGACATGCGAGGCAATCCTGGAGGGTATCTGGATGCGGCTGTCGATATGGCGAGCTGGTTCTTGCCAGAAGGCAAAGTCGTCGTGAAGGAGGCGGCTGGCAAGAGCGCCACTCCCGTATCTGAGGTCAGCAAAGGCTATAATATCTTTACCAATAATCTTCGCATGGTCGTGCTCGTAGATGGAGGATCTGCTTCGGCCTCAGAAATCCTCGCCGGGGCATTGAATGACTATGGCATCGCCACTCTCGTAGGGGCAAAGACATTCGGCAAGGGCTCAGTCCAGGAATTGATAAAGCTCGACGACAATGCGGCCATCAAGATCACCGTAGCGAAGTGGTTTACTCCGAACGGGGTATCCATCTCTGACTCGGGAATCGTACCTAAGTACGAGGTAAAAGTGACTCCGGAGGACGCAAAAAACAAGATTGACCGCCAGAATATGAAGGCTATCGAGTTATTGCGATAGTCGATAGGGCGTGCTATAGTCTAGCCTACGTTTCAAACCAAGCGTTTTAATTTAAAGGCCAATAAACCAACCATTACCGTGAAAGTAATTCTATTGAAAAATGTTCCGAAAACAGGCCGACGACTCCAGGTTATCGAAGTCGCCGACGGTTTCGCCATGAACTCTCTTTTCCCACAGGGACTTGCCGAGCTTGCTACAGATGCGGCTATTGCCCGAGCTGATAAGCTCCGAACTCAGGAGGAAGTAGAAAAGAAGGTCCGAGAAGACCTTTTGCTCAAGAATCTCAAGAGCATCGAAGGCATCACTATCCATATCTCTGGAAAGGCCAATGAGCAGGGTCACCTGTTCGCCGGCATCCATAAGGAGCAGCTTATCCCTCTTCTCAAGGAGGAAGGCAAGATCGATATCGAGTCTGAATACATTACTCTCGACAAGCCTCTCAAGGAGGTTGGAGATCATAAGGTTGCGGTAAAGGTTCAGGACCGAGAGGCTGAATTCACCGTAGTCATCGCAGCTGAATAAGCTCAAACGTTCATCAAGCTGAGAAGATAAAAAGCCCTAGAAAGGGCTTTTTATCTTGGGTCATTACAAATATTGACGTATTATTATTATTGATGTATTATTTTTTTAGAAATCAAGCCGAGTACGGCAGGGTTTTTCATCCACAGTCTTTCCTAAGTCCAACCATCAGCCAATCAGTTCAATGAAATTCATATCCAAATCATCAATCCGGATCTCTGCGTCCGCCATACTTTGTTTCGCGGTCGGATCTGCCAGCGCAGCATGCCTCGGGCCTTATTTTGAGTTCAGGCCAGAAGCACCGCTCGAAGAATTCGGCTTCATCGCAACAATTGTGACGATGCTTGCGCTGGCTCTTTCGTACAAGATCGCTGGAATTACGGGTGCGAAAGCATTTCTTTTTCCGAAATTGGCCTCCTTTGGAGGCATGATCATGGTCTTTGCGATGACTCATTCGATGAGCACAGGCTCGTTCCTCGGATTTGCTTTTGCGATCCTTGTCGTCTCGACGCTTGTGCTCACCGTATTCGGACTTGAACCGATACTGCTTGTCGCGGGGACGCGATTGCATGACGGCAGGGTCGTAACCGCATGCACAAATGATGAGTGACGGCGGTTAGTTGCCAAACGCCAAAGCGCTCCGGGAGACCGGAGCGCTTTTATATTTATTTCAATTTTTATTCGGCTATTGACTAGTCCTTCTTCGCTGGGCAATTGAGCATCCATTCGATGCCGAATTTGTCCGTCACGATTCCGAACCAGTCGCCCCAGAATGCGACTTCGACTGGCATGAACACTTCGCCTCCTTCTGAAAGCTTGGCGAATGCATCCTTGATTTCAGCCTCATCCGTAAAGCTTACTGATACTCCGGCATTATCGCCGACAGTTGCCTTGTCCTGCATCATATCTGAGCCGATAAGCATCCAGCCATCCTTCTTGAGGGTAGAGTGCATGATGAGATCCAGCTTGTCAGCAGGGAATTCAGATTCCATAGGGCTGCCTTTGACCGTCATGAATTCGAGCTCTCCTCCGAGGCAATCCTTATAGAAGCTCATGGCTTCTTTGGCTTTGCCGTCATTGAATTTGAGAAATGGGCTTAATTGTGACATGTATTGTATATTTTATATTAAAAAACGCTTGAATAACCCCTCAATTATACCCCCGAAGATGAAGAAACTGTGAATTGACACTTGGGCGGATCGGGTGTCTAATTATATCTAGGCCTAAAAATCCATCCAAACCAACACTCAGTTCCAACCGCCAACACCGCAATTCCGACCATATGAAAACCGCAATTCGCCTGTTCCTTGTCTCATTAACTTGTTTTGTCTGTGGGATGATGTCCCATTCGTTTATCGCTGATTTCGGCTCTCCTGAAGGAGGTGCCGCCGGTCTCGGCTTGATAGCATTCGTCGTCGCTGCGCTGATCGCGACCATCCATTTCTTGCCATTCTTTTGGCATCGCAAGCCATGCGACACCTCGAGATTTATCGAAAGCCTCATCTACTGGGTTCCGACCTCTCTCGGGATGGTCGTCTCAATGAATGTCTTCGGCGGCACATATCCATTCGCGCCTTCCCAATACCTTTTCTGGGTCCTCGTAATGGCTTTCTTCGGCGATTGCGCCCTGCATGCCATCCTGCCCTCCACGGAAGAGGACTGGGTGCCGGGGCATGCTCTCAAGAATGCGGCTCCTGCCAATGAAGGGGGAATGCTCCATTTTCCCATTCCTCCGGTCGTGACCGAGGCAGAGCCTATCAAAGCTGCCGCTTAAACCGATCGGCTCTTATCCACCGACAAAACAAAACAGCGCTCGGGAATTTCCCAGAGCGCTGTTTTGCTTTTAATGCCTCGCTTATGCAGCGTCTACATTTGCCACTTTCTTTACCTTGACGGTATTGTCGATAGCGATCTTTCGCTTCGTAGAGTATCGGACGACTCCTGCCTTGCCGGCGAAGAGCGTATGATCCTTGCCCATAAGAACGTTTGTTCCGGCGATGATTCGAGTTCCTCGCTGTCGGACGATGATTGATCCGGCATTAGCTTTTTCTCCAGCATAGAGCTTGATACCCAAATACTGCGGATTTGAGTCCGTGAGGTTTTTCGCTGTTCCGGCTGCTTTTTTAGTTGCCATGGTCTATTTTGTAAAAAATTAGTTGTTTATATTTCGATGCTTTTGCCTGCGCTTTCGCGCCGACGTTTTGCTCATGGCAATGCAATGGTAAAGCTCAGAGCGGTTGAATCGATAGGGTCTTTGGAGATTTTATCAAAATTTAATGTCGTCTATGCCAAAATGGCCACGTTCACCAGAAGATTCTGGTGAATCGCGCTGGTGAATCGCTTACGTCGACGCTACAAATTTACAAGAAAACCCTAAAGACACTATCAAATGTCAGACTCTGATTATACAAAAAAACCCGAAAATGGCAATAGCGACAATGGCATCGTTGCTAGGGCTGGCAAAGGAAGGCGTCTCAGGGTCTGGCTCTATGAATCTGCCTATCTATACAAGGGCAGGGCGGACAAGCTGATAATAGGCTTTTCTATGCTGGCTCTATGCTTCGTCGGAGCTGGACTGGCGTATTTGGGCACGGTATTTCAGGCTCCGGCCGATATTGTCGTGTGCCAGCCGGGGTAGGGAGGTCGGAGGGGTTGAAGCCTATGGCAAGGTATTGCCAAATGCTGTAAATAGGGTGTAATAATTATACCATGTTTGGGTATATCTGTAAAGAGTACGATGTCGATAATAACCATATTTAGAGCCATATAGTATATGGATGGAGTGTTCGTTTTATCAAAAAACTGATTGACCAAAGTGCCCAAAAATGCTATCCTTTTAGGCGTAGCACGATGTGCATTAATTTGTAAATCGGTGCTTTTTAATTTAGTGCAAGCCTGCAAAATCCGGACAAAAGACGCAGGCATTACAAGCTAGAAAAAGACAATTTTACCACTCACAATCGGATTGGCCGTGGCGGTCACCGGATCGATGATGAACCCATCAATCGCACCGGCGGCTCCTACCACAGTCAGCTCCAATCAGTCGACTCTGGTCGCTGCAGCATCGGCTTCGCCAATCACCACAAAGGCAGAGGCACGAACTTCGGCAACTGATAGCTCTCTACAACAGAATACGAAAACAGGCTCGAAAGGCTCGGCTATCGCTCGAAAGGCGACTAACTCGAACGCCGGTCTAGAAACTGTAGTAAGGGCATACTTCGCTGATTTGCCTTTAATGCCAGAAATCGCCCGGTGTGAGTCGAAATTCCGTCAATTCGGCGCGGATGGAGAGGTCTTGCATGGAGTCCAGGTATATGCCGATTCGGGCATGTTCCAGGTCAATAAGTACTATCATGAGAAAACAGCTGCTAAATACGGCTATAATCTCGATATTCTTGCTGACAATATGGCTTATTCTCGACTGCTTCAATCGCAGCAGGGGTATTGGCCATGGATCTCATCTTGGCCTTGTTGGGGCAAGACTTCAGCAGCTACCAGCTTTAACGTCCAGAACCAAGCTCGTCTAGCCGCTAAGGGCAAGAAGGTCACGGTTACGAAGGCTGATCTCGATGCTATCGCCCAGGCTCAGACTGCCGCAGCTGCTGCAAATGCAGCTGCTACGGTAGCTGCCGCGACGATGGCGGCGAACTCAGCAGTTACGCCTACGGCCGCTGCGACAATCTCGAATGTATCGGCATCCGCCGCTACTGCCATCAGCCCTGTTCTCGCAGAATCACTAAAATAAAAAACCTCCTTCAGTCAAAGCTTCGCAAAAAGCCAAAGACTGGCAAACCCGCCCTCATCGCAAGATGAGGGCGGCTTTGTTTTTTGGTTTACCTCCAATCAATTTCTGCCTTGCCATGATCGCGCAGATACTCGTTTGTTTTGCTGAAATGCTTTGAGCCAAAGAATCCGCTATATGCCGAAAAAGGGGAGGGGTGGGCCGCCTCCAAGACGAGATGCTTGCTGCGATCGATAATCGCGCCTTTTTGCTTCGCATAATTTCCCCAAAGGATGAAGACGAGATTCTCGCGCTGATCCGAAAGTGCGCGAATTGCAGCATCGGTGAATTCTTCCCAGCCTTTCTTTTGGTGAGAGCCAGGGGATTGGGCGCGAACCGTCAGTGTCGCATTGAGCAAAAGTACGCCCTGTTCTGCCCAGCGAGACAGGTCGCCATCCGGTTGGCCATCGCTGGATTGCGGATCGATGCCGAGATCGCTTTTGATTTCCTTGAAGATGTTCTGCAGGGAAGGAGGGAGGCGCAAGCCTTCATGAACCGCAAAGCACAGTCCATTTGCCTGCTTCGGGCCATGGTATGGATCCTGCCCGATGATGACCACTTTGACCCGGTCGAAGGGGCAGAGATCGAATGCGCGGAACATGTCCTTTGGCGCAGGATAGATCGTCGCTTGCGCGTATTCGTCGCGCACGAATTGAGTCAATTTTTCGAAATATTCCTTGCCGAATTCGGTGGCGAGGGCTCGCTTCCATGATGACTCGATTCGTATTGACGGGGCGGCAGGCGCTGCATGATGGGTTTCAGAGGCTGAATTCATGCATGTATTGTATGTTTTTTCATATAAAAATAAAACAGCAAAAAATCATCCCGCCCGAGGCTCTGTATCCAGTGGCGGGAAGACAGGCCTTTCAGTGTAAATTTTGATGGAAAGTGTCTAAAATTATTTTGTAATGTAAGTGAACTATAGTACACTAAATAAAATGAAATATACTAAATTTCAAAACAAAAAAATCGCCAAGCGATGGACGCTGGATGAGATTCGCATTGCATTTGAAAAATTTATGACAGTGAACGGTAGATATCCCACTGTATTAGATTTAGATAAGGAAGCATGGCTGCCGACATCAAGAATGATACAACGCAGATTCGGAGGAATGGTTAAGCTAAGGGTGTTGCTAGAGCTGGATTCTGCGAGTGACCACACGAGAGGCGAGCATAGGTCCAAGATATCTAAAATGATTTATGACCGTGCAAAATTGTACGAAGAGGAATTTTATAATCACCTGATAGCCTTAATACCAGAAGTGAGGGTTCATGAGCACAGAATACTGCGGCCAGGAGGGATCTGCTGTGATTTCTTTATATACACAGATGACAAGCATGGCATAGTAGTTGATTTATTTTATGCGCAAGATTTCTTTTCTGCATCAAGGATAATACTCATCAAGGCAAAAAGGTATGCAGGCATAACATTTCCTATTTATTTTGTTTTAATGGAAAATCCTGAATTATCGCAGGCGCTAATCGATGATTTGGTCGCAAATAAGAAAATCTCTTTACCTGAAAATATTAAAGTTTTGGTAGAAAGTGAATTTAAGAAAATCATGCCTTGGAAACAGGCTGTTGTCGCCAATTAATTTTACGATTAGCCGGGGCCATAAGAAGGGAGGGACTGACCCATACTTGTCTTACAATATATCTTTTACGACAATGCGCCTAGGGAGAACCAGCCCCCTATCGGCATTTGGCGGATTTTGGCCTTTGATCTGCTGCGGATTTTTGACGTCATATATTGCGATTTGCGCGATTATTTTTATGCATCTGACATATCTGCCATCTCTCGACTCATGCATAATCTTTTTATGCAAAAAACCCGATTTCGGTGACCTGTCAGGCCTGGTCAAAAATCGTGTTTTCAGTAGGGGACTCTTCCCTGCCTTTTTCATGGCAATGCTCTAATCATTTAAGCTTTCGCGAGCAATTAAGATCTATACATTTTATTTCTGATTTCTTCCAATTTGGAGACGGTAGATTGGTCATCTATTTTGGCAAATCGAGGCGAAAGTTTGCCGGACTTGTCAGCGACTTGCTCAAGAAACATGCTGAGCGGCCTGATATCGAAAAATTTGCCAGCGACGTATACGGATGATTCATAGATTGGCCTGTAGACGACTAGATTGTGATCGATCGGTCGGCAATCTGATTCCGTATGGAATCCGGTGCCAATAACTTCGTATGCATAATTATTAATCGGGCCTGCAGGGTCGTGCTTATAATGATAATAAAATCCAGGCTCAGGAATTCGATTCGGTATATTGAGTGTCATGCAAATATTTTATTTCTGATCCATGCACGGATCCAGTCAATGGCATTTGAGTCAAACCAAGCATTGTCGCACAATTATATGGTGACCAAGCTAGGCTGTCTTGAAGAAAAAGAATATCTGCTTGATATCATTCCAGACAAGTATAAGCATCTCCTTAACGTATACGGCGAAGTCATGAACTCCGGGCTTGGCGAGTAGGGCGGTGATGCTGATTCCTAGCACGCGCAATAGAACGAGAGCAATGATGATTACGACGAGGATTTGGATAATCCCCCTCTTCCCTGCTAGTTTCGAATTCTTAAATTGTGCGAGCTTATTCATGGCAGATTAGTTGATAAATTGATTATACCAAAGCGCCAGCATTAAGAGAATGTAGATCTTGCGCGAATTGTCGGCCTTGCCTGAGGCATGATCCGCAAAGAGCTTGTCTACGACGGTCATATCGAAATATCGCTTGATATATTCATTATTGTGGATCGTCCGCATGATTTCCTGCGGCTCTTTCTTTAGCCAATGCTTGACCGGCGTCGGAAAGCCGAGCTTCTTGCGGTCTGCGGTCGTCTGAGGGAGAATCGGCTCGAAAGCCTTTCGCAAAATATACTTGGTCTTCCCTTCCTTGTACTTGAGCGCATCAGGAATTGTCTCAGAAATGTCAGAGACTTCCTTATCGAGATATGGAACGCGAAGCTCGAGCGAATGAGCCATTGTCATCTTGTCAGCTTTTTGGAGAATATCGCCACGCATCCAATAATGGATATCGATGAGCTGCATTTTTCTAGAGTCATTTTGATTGGTAAAAGCCTCAGCGCCGAGCTCTATATCCAATTTGTCCGCAGGGATTTCATGTCCTCCTTGATGAATGCCGAGCAGTTCATTCTTGAAATCGAGCGGCAGATCTTTTTTCCATAATTGCGCAGCCTCATTCTTTTTGAAAATATGCGCATTGCCGATATATCGCTCGCGGAATGGAGTCAATGCGCGACGCAGATAGTTTTTGCCAAAAAATCCAAACGGCAGCGCCACAAGAGGCCGAATAAAGATAGTCTGCATGAATCGCGGCCATCGAGTTACGGCTCGCAAAGCAAAAGGCTCGCGATAGATATTGTATCCGCCGAAGAGCTCGTCTGCTCCTTCGCCAGAAAGCACGACCTTCACATGCTTGCGAGCCTCTCGTGCGAGGAAATACAAAGCCACCGCAGAAGGATCAGCGACAGGCTCATCGAAATGCCAAGCGATCTGCGGCAGCTCTTTGAGATATTCATCGAAAGAAACCTTGATCTCATGATGATCCGTCTTGAGCGAATCCGACACCTCGCGCGCCTTTTCATGCTCGCTGACTTCGTCGAATCCTATGGTAAACGTTTTGACCGGATCAAGGCCGAGCTTTTCGCGCTCGCGCTGCATAAGCGTCACCGTAATCGCGCTATCGATTCCTCCAGATAGAAAGGCGCCGACTGGGACATCGCTGATCATATGATGCTGGACCGAATCAGTCATGGTTTGTCTGATTTTTTCCGCCAGAGCTTTTTCTCCTTCAGCTGTCAAGGCATTTGCGGCTTCATCAGCAGGCATATCACGGAATGTATATGTCCAGAATTCCTGAGTAGTGAATGTGCCATCAGTAAGGCTGACAATCATCGATGAGCCTGGCTTCAGCTTGAAAATATTTTTGAAAAAAGTCTCATCGAGCGGATTGAACTGGAATGATAAATAATTGTTGACGGCGGCATGATTGATCTCGGGTCGATATCGAGAATCCTTGAGGAGGCTCTTGATCTCTGATCCGAAGCTTTCGATTTTGGTCTGGCCATATGAATCGGTTCGATAGTAGATGGGCTTTATGCCAAAAAAATCGCGCGCGATTACGAGAGAGCCGTCTCGGGTCCCGTCTGCATTAACTGGCCCGAGGTTTTTATCAAAAATGCAAAAGCCGAACATGCCTCGCAGCTTATTGAGCATCATATTCAGGCCGGCCTGATTGATCTCATGAGGATTCGGTGTGCCGTCGGGACCCCGCTTCGCATACTGCTCATAGAGATGAACGATGGCTTCCGTATCGCTTTTCGTTTTGAAAATATGTCCCGCCTTGATCAATTCTTCATGGAGCTCGAGATGGCTATAGATTTCCCCATTGAAGACGATGGCGATCGTGCCGTCCTCATTCCATATCGGCTGATGGCCGCCTGAAAGGTCGATGATAGAAAGCCGTCGCATTCCGAATGCGAATTTTTGCTCGTACAATTCGCCCTGATCATCTGGACCGCGATGCTTGATAGCCGAAAGCATATCGCCGAGAGTGGCTTTTGTAAGTTCTTGGGACCCTAGGATTCCGGCGATTCCGCACATAGCAACATTTTACCATATCCGGCCCTGTTTTTCCCTGCAGAGATGCGCAAATCAAAACAGGGCCGCACATGGCAAAATGTGTCAATTAATGCACAAATCGAAACAGGAGAGAATGTGTCAAGATGCTGTATAAAAAATACGGCCTGCCGGGGATCATGACGGAATGTCATGTCCCGGGCAGGCCGGCTGAGATTGATATGATGAGCGGTTATGCCGCCGCATGACATGATTCGTCAGGCCTCTTCGCCATTCTCCTCAATTATTTCGGTGGTTTCATCGATTCGGGGCGTCGTGCCGCTGTGCTTGGGTCGGTTCGGGCGTTTTAAGGCGCCTGTGCCTTTGATGAGCACTTGCGCAGGCTTTGGATCGTCGCCGACCACGGATTTTTCTGCGAATGCTTCGCCGACCGGAGTAAGCGCGCCGGGAAAGCTGTTGCTTTGTATATGAGGCAGGAATGCGTAGTTGGACATAGCGGATTGTATGAATGTGCGGTTGTTGGTGTTGGATCGCAACGACATGAGCGTCATCGGTTTTCAGGCAGAAAACCGTCTCATGCATAAAGCGTATCACTAGGAATTTTTTGCGCAAGATCACATGCTGGTCTGGCTTTTTGGTTTTTTACAACTTAGGCAAATACTGCAATACATCCAAATATGCATCAACCGGCGCGATCGGCATCGTATATGTCTTCCCTGAGCAGCTGGCAGAAGGGCGGCTTTCGACTTTGACGGCATCGCTGGCATAGAGGCTGACATGCAAATGTGGGCCTGTAGAATAGCCCGTATTTCCGCTATAGCCGACGACTTGGCCCTGAGCCACCGCTTCTCCCTGCTTGACGCTGATCACTGAAAGATGGGCGAAAATGGCAGTCAGTCCATTCGGATATTCGATAAGCACCCATCGTCCGAAAGAGGCACGAGGACATGTCACATCGGTGTCCCCGGTGCCGATGACTTTTCCATTCATCATGGCTTTTACTGGCGTGCCTGCCTTTACGCCGAAATCCACTCCGTTATGAGATCCGGAAACATATAGCCTCTTCGCCGCGACCGTCTTGCCGAAGTTCTGAGTGATGATGACCTTGTCCACCGGCCATGTGAATACGGTAGTGCCGGACTTAGGGATGCTCGAAGGATCCAGCGTGTATTTGAGCGCAGATTCATATTCGAATAATGCCTTTTCAAATTCCGCCTTCTTGGCTTGCTTCTCTGCGAGAATGCTCTGATATACCTGCTCCTGGTTTTTTGTCTCCGTCAAAAGCTTTGAGCGCTCATTCTTGTTGACGACGACGACTTCCTTTTTTCCGCCGAGATCCTTGGCAAGGTCATTTAATTCCTTCTTTTTGTCCACCTTCGCGACCTTGCTCGTCTCAAGGCTTACTTTTTCTCCTTGCAATGTATCTACGAGGCGCTTCAGCCCATCATTGAAAAAAATCTTGCTATTTATCTTTGCCAAAGTATCTGACATTTTCTGTCCTGACAATAAAGTGACGATCAGATTCTCATCCTCTGCCTGCTGGACTTCGCGCATGCTCTGCTCGAGGGTGCGGCGATGGTCGATGATCTTTTCCTCCGAAGTCTTGATGCCGATATCGATGGACTTTATCTCGGTATTCGCCTTCTCGATCTGCTGAGTGGTCTTCTTTATTTCCAAATCGAATCGCTTTGCATTATTGTCCAATTCCTTGATGGCTGCCTGCAGGGTCTTTGCCTCGGCAGTCGTCTTGTCTTTCAGTTCTGCATATTGCTGGATTTCCTTATTCAAAGCCTCGATGTTCTTCGCCTGCTCCGCGATCTTTTGCCTAAGCTGTTCGGCGGACTGTTCGGCCGCGGCATTGGCTGCATTCGTGGATGCGCCAAGGACCGCGCCGGTTGTTTGCGCATTTGCCTGTGCGGTCTCAGAAGTCGATTGCGCAGACGCCTGTCGAGTAGTCGCTGTCATGCCAAAATATCCGACCGAAACGATCAAAGTGAGCGCGGCAAGCGCAGGGATGAGCGCCATCGCCGATATTGCCGAGGCTGATGAGGCGGTCTTCGGGGTAAAACGCATGGGTTCTATTTTACTATATCCCCTCCCGAATGTCCTGCTCAAAATTGCTTTAATTATGAAGGCTTTATGAAGAAAACTCTCTCGGGCTATTTCTCCAAAACCAGAATCGCCGCCCGCACGCGATCAAGCGTTTCTTTTTTGCCCAAAATAGAAGCAAGGATAAAAGGATCAGGCGAACGCTCCGCGCCAGAAAGCGCGACTCGCAAAGGCCAAAGCACTATTCCCCTGCCCTCATGCTCGGCGAATGGCCAGAGCGCTTCCTTGATTGATTCCTTCGTCCAGCCGGCGCTATTTCCTCCGCCATTTCCTGAGTTACCTGTATCCGCAACGCTCTCAGCGCCCGCAGAGTCGTCCGAAACTTTTTTATCCAAAATCTCCCCAACCTGATTGAGAATCGCCGCGGTAGAAGCCGCATCGACGGTGATCTTCTCGCCTGCGCCATTTTTCCACATTTTCTCTGGGCAGATGATAAGGGTCTTGAATGTCGATTCAGTCGCAACGCCGTCGGCTTCGGGGTTATCCAGAG
This sequence comes from uncultured Candidatus Saccharibacteria bacterium, assembly GCA_964368945.1. Lineage (GTDB taxonomy): Bacteria > Patescibacteriota > Minisyncoccia > Phycocordibacterales > CAIZLB01 > DALYDD01. Next base: position 63,596 of record CAYJDM010000003.1, on the reverse strand, counting down.
GCGCGCTGAAGAAATAATCAAATTCGCCATTATCGAGCATGGCCTTGATCTCGCCGAAATATGAGATTCGCTCTCGAGCGACCGTAGTCAGGATATTTTTAAAATCATCGCTTTCAATCCTCGCATCATCGATGCCGCGATCCGCAAAAGCTTTCTTTATTTCCGCAGAATACGCCGCATCAAGCCATTCATAAAAACGCTTGAGCCATTCCTCATTTGGCATGCGCACGAGATATTCGCGATTCGTCCAGACCAGCTTTTCCTCATTGAATTTTCCGCCGGCGCTCTGCACTTTGGCGAAATCGAAAGCCTCCATGATTTCCTCAGCGGTCATGATTTCCTTTTCCCCTCCAGGATTCCAGCCGATGAATGCCATGAAGTTCATCATCGCTTCTGGCAGATATCCATCCGCTCGATAGTCGAGAATATCTTTCGCGCCATCTCGCTTGCCCAATTTCTTTTTTCCATCAGGAGACATGACAGGCGGCAAGCTCGCAATTTGCGGCCGCGCATCGCCCACGATGCCGAGCGCATCATAAAGCGCCAAGAATTTCGGCGTCGAAGAGATGAATTCATCCGCTCGCGTGATATGCGTCACGCCCATCAATAGGTCATCGATGATATGCGCGAAGTTATAGGTAGGATATCCATCGCTTTTTATCAGGATAAAATCATCCAGCGATTCAGGACCGGCCGACAATTCGCCTCTCACAAGATCATTCCATCGCACCGTTCCGGCAGCGATCATTTCGTCTGGGATTCGCAATCGAAGCGGAGTTCTCTTTCCATCCTCATCAATCCATGGAGAAAGCTGCGCAACATCAGGCCGATGATCTCGGTACAAGAACGGACGCTTCTCCTCTTCTGCTTTCTTTCGAAAAGCCTCGAGCTCCGCCTGCGTATATGGATCGGCATATGCAAGTCCTTTTTCAATCAAAATCTGCGCATAATGCTTGTACGTATCGAGTCGCTGCGACTGCGTATAGGGACCGTAATCCCCGCCAGTATCCGGACCCTCATTCCATTCGATGCCGAGCCATCCAAGCGATTCGATGATGTGATCGATCGAGCCTTCGACTTCGCGCTCCTTGTCCGTATCCTCGCTTCGCAAGATGAACGTACCCTTGTCGCCATGCTTGCGCGCGAATAGCCAAGCGAACAAAGCCGTGCGCACGCCTCCCACATGCATATAGCCTGTCGGCGATGGGGCGAATCGGGTCACGACTTGGCCTGCTGGTCGCTTGTGAGAATGATGCTGCGTCATAGGCTCTTATACTAGCAAAATAATGATAAAAAAGCAGGTCTCTGAGACGGCGATCGCGTCAATTGACATTATGCATAGTAGTTGCATAATTAATCCACTCAGTCCCAGTCCTCAACAATCCTGCCAAAGACCGAGCCTGTTCCTTCCAATACCCCATCCAGCCAACTCAAATGAAAGACATTCCCTCCTCGATTCTTCTCGCCATATTCATCGGCGTGATTCTCGCTCAGCTCGCATACGGCACCCTGAACCTGTTCGCGCTAGGTCGCCAGTCAGTGACTGCGCTCAAAGCAGCTGCGGTGACCAGACTCATCCTGTTCGCGCTTCTCCTCGCCTCGTTTGCATATCCTTTGTATATTCTCATGGACCGGCAAAAGATAGTCGAATACCTGATATGCGTAAGCTTCGCCTGTCTGACCCTGAAGTTTCTCTTCTTCCTGCTCGATCTTTTCGCCTGGATGGCCAATGCCCATGACGGCATCGGCATGCCTTGGCGGAAGAGGCGCAGATCCTTGTTGGAGTGCTTCAACTATCGTTGGTACGAGACCCTGAGGATTGGCGCGGCGAATGAGCCGTTTGCTTTCCTCGTAATCGTTCTGATTGCCGCCTATCTGAGTGGCGGGACTTTGCCCGCTTCCTTCAGGAATACCCTGCCTTTGTGACCCTGTCACTCTTGCAGGCTTTGATTTGGCTTGCGATGGCCCGGATATCCCAAAAAAATCTCACCCGTCTGCGGTTCGTCCGCGGGGTGTTTTTTATTCAAAATAGATGCTTGACAAATATAGATATATATGGTAATATAGGGTTGTAGCCGCCTGAACGACTCAGGCTGGTACGACCAGAAACCCAGTTACCTACCCGACCCAATGACCTCGCTTCTGACCCTGCTCTTTAAGACCCCTTTTGGGGCAATATCGATATTCGCAGTGAGCACTGGATTCTTCCAGTGCATCGCCTCCATCGTGGAGGCAGCCGCGAAAATCTTCGGCAATTAGCCGACCTCGGGCCCTGCCCGATCATAGCGCCTTCCGGACCAACACCCGGAGGCGCTTTCTTTTTTATATGAGAGCGCAATGTTGACCTAAGATTTATGCCATGACATCATGCATGTGCTAGCCATCATGTGGCAGGCATCGTTCCTTCTCAATTCCATAAGACTGGCGCCATTCGCGGGGCGCCAGCCTCAACCCGCTTGGAATAGAACCAGGCAAACGCGACTCATGCTTATGACAACTTCAGATGAAATGTTCATATACGGAAACATGGTCATGCTCCTCGCTTTCGTTCTTGCGGCCACCTGTGAGATAACCGAGAATGGGTCGTTAGTACAGGCCAATGTCAAAAAATACATGGCGAGCCAGAAAATGATGTTCTTCACCGGCATATTCTTGCCGGTAGGCGTCGCTCTCCTGGCCTTTTCGATGCAGCCAAATGCCTTGCTCGTCCTGACGATCTGGGCGGTGCCATTCATTTGCTTGTGGATCTTCGGCACAAAGAAGCTTTCAGACAGCACTGTGCTGGCCGGAGACGTCCGCGCTGCGATAAGGGAAATCTATTCGCAGATGGGAAAAATCGCCGATATAGATAAGATGACGTCTCCAGAATGGTTTACGGGAATCGTCTTTGGCATCTATGCCATAAGCTTGGCCTGCTGGTGGGTGGTGCGCCTGTTTTCGTGAGCTTCGGTTCCGGCTCTTGCGCATTGTTTGCCGCGAAATTGCGCCTCTCCCCTCGTGGGGTGAGGCGCTTTTTTTCTATTTCGTCTAGGCGAATATGGGCCTGCTCACTTGGCTCCAACTGAAAATCACCTGCGCTAATTTTCATGCCTCAACCCGAACTTGATGATCTCATGCGCGATCAGATCCGCCGCATCAGTGCGCGCGAATGCTTTGGCCTTCTCCGACATTTTTTCCGCAATTGCAGTATTGGTCATTATGCGCTCGATCTCATGTGTTAGGATTTCTGGCGTTAGATTCGATTCCTCGATGACGACGGCGCCGCTTTCTCGCGCATAGTTGTAGGAGTTTTTTCTCTGATGATCTCCATTGCTGTCGGTGATCGGAACGAGGATGCTCGGCAAGCCCCAGAGCGCGATCTCGAAAATCGTAGAGCCGCCTCGAGAGATGACCATAGACGCCGCGCCTGCCGCCATTCGCATCGAGATCGTATTCAAATAATCGAAGACATGATATCGCTGGAGGAAATCGCTATTCTCCAGAATGACGCCAGCCGTTCGTCGCGTCTCTGCGAACATGGCCTTGCCTGTCTGATGGATGATCTGATATGATTTTACGAGATGCGGCAATGCCGTCAGGATGGAATCATTGATGATCTTGCCTCCGAGCGAGCCGCCGAGGATCAGGATGACCGGCACGCCTTTTTCCAATCCGAGATATTCGAATGCGCCATTGACGAGCGGCTCTCTGATATCCTTGCGCACTGGCTGTCCGGTATATGCGACTTTGTCCTTTGGAAAAAAGTCCGCCGCCTCCTTATACGAAAGCGCTATCCTCTTCGCGAATTTGCCGGACCATGCATTCACGCGTCCCGGCGAGCTGTCCGATTCATGCATCACTACTGGGATGCCAAAGAATCGCGCGGCGATCAGTCCTGGAAAAGCGCCGAAGCCTCCTTTTGAAAAGACGACATCGGGCATCATGAAATATACCTTGACGATCGCGGTGATGACGCCGAATCCCATCTTGAATATGTCGAAAAAGTTGCGCACCTTGCTGATGCCTTTCGGATTGATGCGACGCTTGCCGGCAGTCGCGCCGATATATTCGATATCGTGATCGAAGAGCTCCTGCTTATTATACGGGTCCGGCGCCATGAAGTAGAGCTTGGGCGCGAGAATTTTTTCCTTGAGAGCCTGATCATTGATGGCTTCTGCCACTGCGATGATGGGATAAAAATGTCCGCCGGTTCCGCCGCCTAGCATGAGAATTTTCATATGTCCCTGTAGTATATCAGAACTTTTTAAGAGTCGTGGCTGTCGAGGCGCGATTTAAAGGAAAAGTCAGTAGTCTGAATACGTCCCCTCGTTTCTCCATCTGATGTCCAGTATGACGGTATCGTCAGGCAGGGCCGTCCTGCTCATCTGAAATATTATGCGGACATCCCCTTTTCTGACCCGGAATACGTCCGAATACCCTTTTAATTTTTTCACATCTAGGCCTGAGAATTTGCCCTGTCTAATATATGCCAGAACGCCTTCAATAAGGCGCCTCTTGTCATTCGGAAGTTTCTTGAGGAATTTGTCTGCTGGATGCATTATCTATTTTTTCTTGATTTGCTGCGATATTTTTTCTGCCAATTCAAGAGCTTTTAGCCTGTCCAGGATCTCTCCGACCTTGATGCCGCCTTTCTTGATCTTCGTAAAATCAATGCCGTCTTCCCATCCTGGCTCATCTCCCCATTTATCAATGGGAGTCATTTTAAATATTGGCTTAGATTTCCTTACGACAGTGAAAGACCGCCCCTTCTCAACTTGGGTAATGTATTTTTCGGTATTCTCCCTTAATTCTTTCAGACCAATGATGTTCATGGAGTAAGTTTATCTTAAGATTAACTTGCAAGTCAAGTTGTAATATATCAGTTCGCATTATACGATGTTTGACAGATGTTCAGCTATCTTGGCTGGAGCGGAATTTGTCCGACATTGACCTGCTATCAAGCATCTTTCTCAGACATATTCCGCTCCAGCTATGCAGCTCGGGCCGCCCACGCGTATGCCGAAGGCGTTCTCTTAATGCTAAAAATCATATAGCACTAGAACCAAACACAATGAATAGTACATCGACATCAGCAGCTGATGCTGCCATAGAAGAAACAGAACCCAAGGGCCTAGCCAGGCTTCGAAGGATAACTCAGGAGACTCTCAAGAAAGAAGGGGGCTGGTCAATGAGCCAAAGCCAGATGGCGTGCCTTTTTGGAAAAGAAGGCCTGTTTATGCAGAGGGGCATATTCGGAATCAGCAGGACCCAAAATCTGCTGAAAACGCCCGTTTTGCCTCAGGCGCTGAATCTGGCTGGTTTTGGGACATGCTCGTTTAAGCAAATGCTTCGCGGCCAGATGGCTGAGTACGTCCGCCCGTTTACCGCATTTAAAGACGAAGCCGGCTTCTCTGCGGTATGTCGGCGAGACGATGAATTGACCAAGATACGGCCTGATTCCTTGCGCGAGCAGTGCATAGCCGATACATACCCACTACGTTCATCTTCCGAGCATCGCTTTTATCTTTTTCCTGTGGAGAAGCTAGAATGGAAGGGCGACACGCTGAAAGCGACCAAGTCGCGCCTTGTTCCCGATATTCCGCAGGATGCTGTGGTTCCGAGTCTCGGCCTGGTCCTGTCGTATGTTCAAAAAGCGCTGGATTGCAACGCTCCGCTGCCGAGATATATTTTCGTCCAGCATGCCTTGCTGCCCGGTACGGAGCATAAACCAAACGCATCGTACCAGATACTGATTCAGCCATATGAGGAAAAGCAGATCACGCTCATAGAGGGCCCGATTCCAAAGGACGACATCGCAGACGAACAAGGCGGGCGTATCTTGAGGGAATACTATCTTAAAAGCATTTGCGATATGGTGCGCCTTGACCGCGCCGTAGGGCTTATTGGCGATTATGCCAGGTTTCTGGATTTCGGGGATGATATCGTCCTGTGGACGGGCATCATGTCATCATCAGGTCTCTTCCGCGACATTTTATAGACTAAGGCCATTGGGTAGTCCTTAGCTCATCGCTTCAAAACGAAAATCGAACCCCGTGCAGAATGCCGTAATTGGTATTCAGCGCGGGGTGTTTTTTTATTCCCTACTTAGCCTCCGCAACCTTCGCCTTCCCCTTATACCTAGAAATATTCAAGATGATGCCAACAGAAGCCAGCGTGAAGAAGAGCGCGGTTCCGCCATGGCTGATGAACAAGAGCGGCGTTCCGGACAATGGAATGATCGAGAGCATTGCCGCAATATTCAGGAATGATTGCGTGATGATGAGCGTGATGATGCCGACGATGAGCAGCATCGAGAATGTATCGGGCGCATGCTTGGCTATGCGCAGGCCGCGGAATGCGAACATTATATAGAGAGCGATAATGGTGATACAGCCGATGAAGCCGAATTCCTCCCCTGCTACCGCAAAGATCGAATCGCCGATGGGCTCTGGCAAAAAATTGAACTTTTGGATGCTTTGTCCAAAGCCTCTGCCTGTAAAGCCGCCAGAACCGATTGCGATCAATGATTGCTGTACTTGATAGCTGCTTCCTGTCGGATCCCTGGACGGATCGATGAAGGTCTGGATTCGATTCATCAGATATGGCCTCTGGAATACGAGAATGGTCAGGCCGAGTATGCCGACGACGCCCATGATCATGAGATCGCGCCATCGCCCGCCCGCGGTGATATAGATGGCGATTCCGGCAAGCGTGATCACCATGAATGTATCCGTATCTGGCTGCATGAGGACCAGGAGCGCCGTAATGCCTATCAATATGATAAAAGGCAAAGTGCCCAGCTTCCATGTCGTCACCTTATTCTTGACCGAAGCGAACCAGCATGCCAGATACATGACGAAGCCTAGCTTGAAGAACTCTGCGGGCTGCAGGCTGAATCCGCCTATCTCAAGCCAGCGACATGCTCCTTTGGTGCATTTGCCAAGCGGCGTGAATACCAGGATCATCAGGGCGGCGGATGCTATCAATATATAAAAGGCATGCTTCCTCCAGAATGTATACGGAATATGCGCCGCTATAGTCATCGCGATCAGTCCGCCACCGAGGCCGAGGGCGATCTGATTGAAGAGCACTGCTTTGAACTTCGCCGCTCCGTATAATTTGGCCAAAAGACCCATCGATGCCGAAGTGAAGATGAAGAATCCTACGATGAGCAGGACCAAGGTGATTATGAGAAATGGCTTATCGATTTTTTTCTTCATTTTGCAAGAACGTATTCTGCAGATTATATCCTAAATTTCATGATGGCGCCACATAAAGCTTGACAATATTTCATATAATGTCATTATATGCTCGGTTTTGGGCCTTCGTAGCTCAGTTGGTGAAGAGCAACCTTTTTGGTGCCTTGTGATGCGCAGACATCGATCTGTAGCAGCCCTGGCACGCCAAGGAAGATCGCAGGTTCGAGTCCTGTCGTTGAGCCCGAAACCACCCCTCCCTCACTCCGTCTTGCGTCTCGCAGGACGGAGTTTTAATTTAATAATTAGCCGAGAAGTGCGATTACCGTACCAAACAGCGCGCAAATAACAGAAACGACCCAATATCGCATTGTCACCTTATATGAAGGCCAGCCGAGCGCCTCGAAATGATGATGGAGGGGCGCGATGCGGAATATTTTTTTGCCAAAAAACTTCTTCGAGAACATCTGCAGCGACGAGGAAAGCGAGGTGGCAACGAGAGGAAAAGCGATAAGCGGCAAGACGAGAACCTGATTTGTCAGGAATGCCACGATGGCAAGAGTAACCGTGAGGCCGAGCATACCGGTCTCGCTCAGATAATAGCGCGCTGGCGGAATATTGAACCAAAGGAAAGCCAGGATTCCTCCGATGATGGTCGCACAGAATGCGGCAATATCGAATTGTCCCTGCTCGAATGCGATCAATGCATATGCGCCGAATGCCGAAGCCATGACGCCTGCCGCCAATCCATCGATGCCATCGATGACTGATCCTGTGAATGTTCCGAGGATGACGAGCATAAAGAATGGAATGAACCAGAGACCTATCGAAATGTCGCCATAAAACGGAATGTGCAACCCTGTTTCGAGCTTGGTATAGAACCACCATGCTCCGACGGCGCCGATGAGCAGAACGACGAGGATTCGCATGCGTCGCGTTATGCCTTCGCTCATATTGAGGTTTTTGCCATAGATCTGCAGGAGATCGTCGAGCAAACCGATGATCGATGCGAAGAGAAGCGCGAACAATGGCAGGATGGTCTGATTTCGGCTGAGGAAGTTCAGCTTGAGTGTCGCATTATTTGGAAAAAACCATGACAGGATTGCGAAAATCACGATCGTGACTATGACCGAAAGCCAGACGATTACGCCGCCGACTCTCGGAGTGCTTCTCTCCCCTGTCTCATTATGGATCTGCTTGAAGGCAGCCGACATCTCGTCCTGATTCTCATTGCTGCGAGAATTGCGCTTCCACATGCGCCATTTGTACATGTACTGGGTCAGCCAAGCGGTGAGGCCGAGGCCGGCCACGAAAGAAACGATAGCCGGCAAAAGGACCTTGATAGCGTCGAGTGACATCATTTTTTTAGTATATCATGCGGCTTGGGGCATTTTCCAGATCCCCTCAATTCGCTTAATTCACGGGAATCAAAGAAGCCAGATACTCCGCATCAGTAAATCGCGCATCGATGGTAGAGCCCATGACGACTACGCCATAGTAATTATTGTTTCGCTTGATGACGAGGGCGAGATTGCCTCCTGCCTCATCCGTAAAGCCCGTCTTGCCGAGCACGATTCCTGGGATGACATCCAGGGACTTATTCGTATTGTCGATTTCGATGACTTCGCCCGTAGAGCTTTTGATCGTTGCACCGTTGGAGCGAGTTGCCGATGCGAGCTCCGGATATTTTTTCATAATGATGACGAGCGTCTTCATGATGTCCTGCGCTGAGCCTATCGAGCTCTTGCCATTCGCTTCCGTCAGGCCTGATGCATTGACGAAAGCATAGCTATTGAGGCCTAGATTCTTGGCCGTGAAATTCATATATGAAATGAAGCTCGTATACGGCATGACTCCGTTCGCGAGAGATTGCGCCGCGAAGTTCGATGATGCGAGGAGCATATATGAGACGAGATCATTGGTCTTCATATATCCGCCCGTGGCAACTTGGAAATCCGCTTTGGTATATGCAGCTGTTTTCGAGATCAGCTTGATCTTTTCCGGTGGGTTTTTCCATGTCGCCTGTATTTCCTTAATGGTGATCGCGGTCATGAGCTTTGCGAGCGATGCGATCGGCTGGACGACGGTTGAGTTTTTGTCAAAAAGGACCTGCCCTGTGGTTAGGTTCGTGACAAGCACATTCTTCGCGATGATCTTGCTCTGGTCCGGACGATAATTGGCATCGGCGGCGAGTTGCGCTGGCGTTTGGGAGGTCGAGGTCTGCTGGGCAAAAATATAGACTGGAAATACCATCATCAAAGCCACGAGAAAAGCGAATGAGATGATTCGCGCCTCGGCAAGGCCTTTCGACAGGCTTTTTCGGTTGCCATGGTCGTTTTTTGTGCTATTTTTTGCTCTGATTTTCATATGGTCCATTATGTCATCGAGGTCAAAAATGTCCAGCTTTTAAGCCGTTTTCTTCATAATTTCTTCATCAAAACTTAATGTTGGATTAGGGCTTAATTCTCTGTCTCAGGTGCTGATTCGGTAGCGGCTTCGCTCCCCTCTTTCGGCGCTGATTCGGTAGCGGTCTCGGCGGTAGTTTCGCTCACTGTTTTATCGGCCGCATCATTATCAGAATCGGCATTCTTGAATTCGACGATCTGGGCTTTGACAGTTTCGAAATCCGGCAATTCGCTGACGCTTGTGAGGCCGAGATATCGCACCAGTTCCATCGAAGCGGTATAGACGCTGACTCGGCTATCGTTCGGAGCTGGCTTTCTTTCTATCAATCCTCTGATGAGGAGATTGCGCAAAATGAAATTCGAATTCACTCCTCGAATATAATCAATCTCGCTTCTTCGGATCGGTCCCTGATAGAGGACGATGGCGAGGGTTTCGAGGCCTGCTTTGCCCAGCTCTCTCGAAAGCTCTTCCTTGCGCACTGCTTCAATTAGTTTCGAAGACTCTGGATTCGTACCAAGCGTATATTCCCCTTCATGCTCGATCAGCACGATTCCGCGCGTCATCAGATCGACTTTGACTTCTGCAAGCGCTATCGCCACTTCTTCCTTCGTCGAATATGTAAATTTGGCGAGCTCTGACGCAGTCATCGGATCGCCACGCCAAAAGAGAATGGCTTCGATATGATTCTTGAGCGGGCCTTCTGGCTTATGAGCGGGTTTATGTTCTTCTTTGGGCATATGTTTATGGGATTAGTATATCATTTATGTACTGCTGATATTCGTTTCTGTACTTAAGGAAAATTTCATAATTCCAATCTCTTTCGCGACTTTCGATTATATGAGCAAGGATGGCCGCTTCTCTATCAGAAGCCTTTTCACGCAATGTTTTGTATGAAAAGGGGCCAATAAAACCTTTCTTTTTCTCTATGGTGTAAATTGATTGAGCCAGATTTTTGAGAAAATACATATTGTCTTTTTCCGATACGTTGCATATATCAAGCCACCCTTTCTCCGATGCTTTTTTCATCTGCAGAGCTAATGCTTCGTCGAGAGTTGGCATATGAAGTGAGAATTCAGCCAACGAATATTCATGCCCAACAACATGCATCCAATTTGGAAAATCTGATAATAGCAGCCTTGCATTTATATAAGAGGCCAAATTCCCTTTTATGGATCCCTCGTTCAGCTCGCTTAGATATAAAAATCTGAGACTGAATTTATCAACTTCAGGAATTTTGCCCTCAAGCTCTTTCAAAATGTCGGCTTCAATGCTCATTGGCACTGAATCATGGACGATGGCTATCGTGTCTATATCGCTCTTGCCCGCTACATAGTCTGGGGTCAGTATCGATCCCCAAATGTAGATTGATTTGATATCAAAATCCTTTGAATACTTTTTAAATATGTCGGCAAGTACGCTTTTCGCTTCTGGTATATGAATGTTCATACGCGCTTAATTTACTGAATATTATTTCCCAATTACATCCACCAGGCCAGTAGCAAGCCAATCCAATTTCGCAGTCTTGATTTCTTCTTCCGATAAAAAGACTATTTCGTTATATTTGGCATCGGTCATCGGAATGTCGAAATCTATCTCCACTTCATATGCGGAAATATATGAATAAAACCATTCCATGCCTCGATACTGTTCGAATTTGTGCATCCAAGCATATGTCGGATTGGTTGCGACCTTCGTTACGGTCAATCCTATTTCTTCCATCATCTCCCGCGCCATTCCTTCCTGCACGCTTTCGCCGAAATCCAATCCTCCGCCCGGCAGCCCATGCGCTCCGCTCGGCTTCTTGATGAACATGATCTTGCCGTCTTTTTTGCAGATGGCCTTTATGCTTAATCTATAGAAGCATGCCGGAAAGTCTTTTGATTCGGGGATATTTGTCATTGTCATAGTTTATATAATTTCTCCTGCATGTCCATCGCTCTGAATGCCAGAGGCGTCAGTGATGTCTGAATTGCTTGCAGGCTCCACATACTCCGGCACCCCAATCTCCATCCTTTCCATCTCGATCTCATGGAATGAGCTTTCCTGACGCACATCGATGGCGCCCTGCTTCACCAGCTCGAGCATGGCGAGGAAAGAAAGGATGATATTCACCTTCTCTGCCCTATCATATCCCTTATCGCCGCTCTTATTGTTGCTGAACTGGCTGAAGGTCATCTTCATCGCATTGTTGATGCGGTCTTCGAGCCGGTCCATCATCTCCTCGAGGCTGATGACTTTCTTGACGGTAGCTTTCTGCTCGACGACGGTCTTTGGCAAAGAATTCAAGACGCGCCACATCGCATCGCGAAGCGAATTCTGCCCTTTGCTCATATCCTCCTTACCGTCAGCAGTGATTCCCGGCGAAATATCCTTGCCCGGCGCAAAGACGACGACGGTCTCATCCATATCCCCTCGCGGATAGATGCGGCTGCGGCCATACATCTCGCGGACATTCAATGCGCGCTTGCGCATGAGGTCCAGGATGCGGAGGCGTCGCTCCAGATCCTTGATATCGCCCTCTTCTTCCTGAGTCAGCTCCAGCGTCGGCAATAATGATTTCGCCTTTATGAGCAAAAGCGTCGACGCTATCAAGATGAACTGCGTGCGATGCTTGAGCGAATATTCCGGCAGATCATTGATATGCGCGATATATTCATCCGTCACTTTCGAAAGCGAGATATCGCTGATGAAGAGCTTCTTCTTTTCGATCAGATTGAGCAAAAGATCCAACGGCCCCTCGAATACGGGCGTCTTGATGGTGAAGGCATGCTTGAAATGCAGCTCCGCGGAGCTTTCCTTTTGTGTGCCTTCTGCGATTGGGGCCGTTGCGGATGCGTGTGCGCTTGAGTTTTGTAATTCGTCGGGATTCATATATATAAAAATTAAGCCAGGAGGTTTTTATCCAAAATCCCACGCACATACTTGTCGAGATTTTCTTCGGCTTTCATCTCATCGACTGTTAGCCATCTGTATTCGGTATTTTCTTCCGTATCCAAGACAGGCTCCCCTTCCACATCCGCGATATATGTAAGCCGGACGATATGCTTTTCCGGATTCGGAATTATATCCTGCGCGAAAATCAATCGAGGCTCTGTAGCCATGCTCAGCTGCGTCTCTTCGGAAATTTCGCGCTTCAGATTTTCGACGAGTATCGTGCCTGGATCTATTCGCCCGCCGACGATATCCCAGCAATCAGTCACATTCGGATACTTGATCGGCGATCTCTTGATAATGAGATATTTGCCTTCCTTGTTCTTGAGAAAAGCCTTGACGCCTACCTGGAGAGTTACATTCATGGGTAGATTATATCAGAAAAAAACACACCCATCCGGTTAACGCCTGTGCGCGCCCGAATGGGTGATGTGCTCTTGAATGCCTAGGCATCTGACCGTAACGACATGTATCCACCGACCAGCCTTAGCGCTTTATCGGATTATGCATGAAATACATGCAGATAGTGAAATGGCTTGGCATATAGGAATGATTTCTGCCATTCGGCGCAGTATCGCGATGTTCACAGAAGAGCGCCGGTATCATTCCTTCCACGAATGTTCCGCATGCGCTGCGAAGCGGTGCGTTCATTGGCGCATTGCGATTATCGATGAATGCAAGGAACTCGTCCATCGTGAACCTGCCCCAGTTTCCCTTATGCTTGCAAAATTCCATGAAACCCCAAAGCATTATCGTTTCGCTGTATAGGCTGAACATATGAGCGAAACCGATCGGCATCTTTGACGTGTCTAGGTCTCTGGGACGGATTGGGTATTCTCCCTCCTCGCCCGCTTGCTTGTCTGCAGCTGAATTGTCTGGATTTATTATCATACTGGATGTCTTTGTGCTAAGTGTTTTTGGACTGCGGTCCTGTGACAGCATATGTAAACTATATGCATAAAAAAAGCGAGGCATTCCTCGGCAAATTCCGAGATCCCCACGATGCCGGTTTTCTTGTCCCGCCTTGTTATTTTTTACCCAATAGAGAATCGTCCTTCACGACTTCTTTATAGAAATACGGCAGCGTTTTCAGCTTGCCTTTTTTCAATGCCTTCAAGACCGTATTGATGCCTTGGATCGAATCAAACGGATCCGATTCGTTTCTAATGGCCTGATCTAGAGATACCCACATATTATGGCCATACTCAGTGTCTGCGATAAGGTCGCCCGAAGAGGCATCGGCATAAGCGATGGGAAAAAGGACATCTGAAAAAAGCTCGCCGCCCTTATACATGAGCCTGCGCTCGCATCCCGCCAGCTTGAATTTGGCGCTTAACCCAGTCTCGTTCCGGAGCTTTCGAGCAGCCGCATCTTCCGTCCTTTCGCCTTTCTCGACGACGCCGCCCATTGCGCCCACCTTTCCATATGAAGGGTGAGATTTGCGAATCTGATTAAGGATCTCGATTTTGCCCTTGTTTTTTCGAGACACGATGCAGATGACATTGATCTTGAAAAAGCTGTTCTTGCTCGGGTCGCTCGTATACGGATCGGCCACGAGCTTCATTCCCTCAGTCGAAAGCGAATATGAGCTGCCTCGCTTTGCTAGCAACTTCTTTTTTACCAAAAATTGCAGATGATAATTGAAGAGATCATTAGGCACACCTTTTTGCTGCAATTCGGCATATCGCAAAGACTCGGCGTTCTTGAGACGCCAGATGATCGCGCTTTGAATATTCGAGAGTGGTTGCATCGGCATATCTCGTGATTGCGTCTAGTGTACTCAAAATCTCATATCGTACCAGTCAAGGCCATAGGAATTCTGGATAAGCTTCCTTTCCCCCTCAGGGCTCGCTGCATGTCCCTCCAGTCCCAGCGCCTTGATGGCTCCATTCACGGCATCCTCGCTTGGGCTCTCGATTTCCATATATGCAGGCATGCCCGGATACTGATCTATGTCGAATTGGCAATCTTTTAGGATAAAAGAAATGCGGTCCTTTTCCTGATGCGCATACCGTTCAAGGCCAAGTTCCTCGAATAGGTCTGCGAGTTGCTGCGGAGATTGTGTATCAAAATTTATCTCCTTATGCTTGCGCACATTGCCAGTGACTTGGGATTTCGCTTTCCATGTAACTTCATGCCTCGTCTCGATTCCCTGTGCTTCATAGGATCTGATTCTCAAGAACCAAGGATCTTCGCCTTCCTTGATGCCGGTTATCCGATACCAGTCGACGGTCAGCCTGACTTCTTGAGATTTTGTCCCTCCCAGTGAAGCGAGTTTTTCCTTGATTGCATCTGGGTCGATGCCCAGGATCTTTGTTTCGATTTCGTATGCCATTGCTGAAGCATATCAATTCCCACCTCGCTGATAAAGCGAGGACGTCCTCGGTATGGCGTCTTTGTCTCATGCCATATGGCATATATGAAAAAAATAATAAGGAGGGCGGCCGTCGCGATGACGTCGCCCTCCTTGTGCTTTGTCTGCTTCGCCTGCAAAGCCTCGTTCAGCCCGCGCCGTTCTGCTTTCTGAATGCCGTCAGCAACTCGATGGATCTCGGGTGCCGGCGCATGTACTCGCTTTGCATGAACGCATCAACGGCTTCACTGCCGATATGAAATCTGGTGACATCATCGCCTTTGCAGTCGATGAGCCCTTCGAAGAATTTCGGCAGCCTGTCCCCGGGATCGGTCGAGAGATGGAGCTCAAATACGACTTCGTCCCCTTCGGTGCCAGGCTTGATATGCTCCCTGACAGGTCTCGTCATATGGCGCCGGAAGCGCAAATTGGGATTTGATGCCTTGAAAGGCGGCTCTGGTTCTGTCTCGATGGTGAACCCTCTCTTTGCCATGACTGCGAGGTGTATCAGATCGCAGTTCTGGTTATAGCCATTGGTATCCCTGTATGGCTGGATGAAAACCAGTTCCGTCCCAGGTGTGTCGAGGGCGCGCAATTTCAAAAGGGTTTTTTGCGCCCTCTCTGCAAAATCCTCATTCGGATTGTCTGCATGCATCATCAGCAGCAGGGTCGGCATGAGGTGATGCCCCAGGGCGTCCCTGCCTTTGTCGAGGATTTTCTCGATGGTGTTTCGGAGCGATCTTGGCAGGTCGCACTGATATTCTGCAAGCTGCTTCTTCTTCTCTGCGAGCTCCGTCGCGGTGTACCGGCTTTCCGAGGGTCTTTGCGCCAAGACCGCAAGCAGTATTTTGATTTCCCGCTGCAAACTGCATATGCGGACTAGCAGCCTCGCGAAATCGATATGCGGCGGGGCGGTGACTGGTGTCGGTTCTGGTTTCTGGCTCATCTGATTTGGGGCGATTTGTGTTGGTTTGTGTTGGTGATGACGGGATCTTCCGTCGAACTGAAATGTTGGGAAAAAACTCATAACGCGCTTTGCGTCCGATACATAGTGTCATACCTATTGTGATGGGTCAATCGATGTTTTTTGTGAAAAAAATTCCGATAAAATGAAGACAAAGTGAAGAAATAGCTCGCAAAACAAGGCTCTTTCTTCACTTTTACTTCATCCCCCTCCTTTATACTCATGCCGTTGATCGATCAACAATTAATTCCGTAATCAAATAATCAAATTGTTAAACCAAACAAATAATTCCAATCAATCGAAATATGCCGACAGCAAAATTAACAATAAAGGCAAACTGGCAAAGATAGTTGCGGGCAGCGCCCTCACACTCGCCCTCGCGGCCGGATTCACCGGATATGCAAACACGGCGAGCGCCGCTGATACCCCGAGCGCCACAACCGCGGCGTCAGCGCAAGCCTTTGGCAAGGGATTCAATCCCAAATCGACGATCGTGAATAAGCTCGCGACGAAATTCAATCTGAATGTCGCGGATGTTCAAGCGGTGTTCGATGAGGTCAAGTCCGAAGGCGAATCACAGATGAAGGCGGCCGAGGCGGCACGACTGTCTGCGGCAGTAACTGCAGGAAAGCTCACGCAGGCTCAGGCAGATCTGATCACTGCAAAGAAAGCCGAGCTCAAGATTCAGATGGAGGCAAAGCTGACGTCGATGAAGTCTCAGATTCGAGTCGATCTTTCAACCCTGACCGCAGAACAGCGAAAGGCTGAGATGCAAAAGATGCAGACCGAGCGAAAGGCAGTAATGGAAGCAGAGCAGACAGCGCTCGAGACTTGGGCTACATCTAATGGCATTCCGACAGAATATCTCCAATTCTTAGGAGGATTTGGCGGAGGTAAGGGCGGTCCGGGTCACCCACCGATGGGTCGATAGGATAATTGAGTATGATTAATAAAAAAGAAAGCCCGGCACAATGCCGGGCTTTCTTTTTTCAAACGAGATCTCTGACTAAGGATTCAATCGCTTCACATCTCGCGGCAAATATGTCGCCTCGCGAACGTTTGGCAGATCGAGCAATTTCATGATCAATCGCGCCGGTCCGATTCCTGCTCCGCCATGCGGAGGGCATCCCCATCGGAAGAAGTTCAAATAATCCTTGAGCGCTTCGAGGCTCATGCCCTTGTCGATGGCCTGCTTCTCGAGGATTTCGATTCGGTGCTCTCGCTGCGCGAGCGTCGTGATCTCGATGCCCCTATAGAGAAGGTCGGCTCGTCGTGATCGCTCGCTTCCCTCTTTCAATCGCATATGATAGAAGGCGCTCTTCGCCTTGTGATATTCAGTGATGAAGACGAAGTCATGGTTTTTTTCCTTCTTTACATGATCGCAGATCGCTCGCTCCTCTTCTGGGGAAAGGTCATGCTCTTCGCCGCTTTCTACGCCAAGGCCAGCGAGAATCTCCTTCGCCTCAAGCATGGTGATTCGCGGGAAAGGCATGGTCGGAATTTCCAGATTCAGATCCGGGAATTGCTTTGCCACTTCTTCGAATCCAGCGACCAGCAATTTTTCTTCAGCGTCCATGACATCATGGTGAGAGTCGATGAATGACATTTCGAAGTCCCATCCGGTGAATTCCGTCATATGACGAGAAGTGAATGATTCCTCGGCTCGGAAGATCGGACCGCAGATGAAGACGCGATCAAATCCTGAAGCCATGGCCATCTGCTTATAGAATTGCGGAGACTGAGCGAGGTATGCTTTTTTCTCAAAATACTTAACCTCGAAAACCTCAGCGCCCGTCTCAGATGGCGTAGACATGAATGATGGCGAATACACCTGCATGAAGCCGTTCTCTGCCCAAGCCTTGCGGAATCCCTGCTCGAGGGCATTCCAGACCTTGAAGATCTTCGTCTTCTCAGGCTTTCGCAAGTCTATCCATCGATAGTCGAATCGCGTCGGCGCTTCGGTTTCCTCGTCGCTGCCCTTGATGATGACGGGGATCGGGAGCTCTGGGTCTGCTTTTGATAAAACCTCAATGCCGCTGACGCCGATCTCTACGCCTCCGGGTGCCTGCGCGAATTCCTTCACGGTGCCGGTGATCGCTACGACGGATTCTACGGCAAGCGCTTTCGCTGCCTCGAATGCCTCAACGTCCTTTGCTTCGATAACCGTCTGCACGATTCCGCTAATATCTCGCACGATCAAAAAGATGATCTTGCTCTGCACGCGAATCGTATGCACGAAGCCCTTTACAAGCGCTTCATTGCCCACGAGCTGCGGCAATTCTTTTATATATGTTCTTTTCATTTTTTATAATTAAGTGAGTAACAAGAGCGCTATTCTTTGGCGAATTTTTTGCAAAAACGTCCAAACGAAAAGCCCCTCCGAACTTGTTCGAATACTCGAGCGATTTTTCGCTCAAACATCTTCTAAGTTCGCAGGGGCGATTGTGGTCGCGGTGCCACCCTGGTTCTCCGCCTGCCGACCCTTGCGGGAGGCTTGCGGTCTCGTTGGCCGTCTACGGGACGGAAGGCTGTTTTAAAGCCTGTTTTGCCGGAGGGGTCTACTTGCCCACCATGAGTCTAAGCATGCCTTTTAAGGCAAATTTGGGCTTCTGGGGAGGGTTCTTCTCTCAATCCTCGCCGGTGTCAGCCGGGTCACTGGATTTGGCCAGTTTATCATATTGCTCATGGAAGGTATACCCGAAAATAACTTAATTATTCGTATATTGACAAAATAGCATATCTGGTATATAATATACACAGTAGTTCCTTTAAATCACAACGGCTTTAGCCATGTTCAAAGTGTGATCTGCGCTGGGGTTTCGTACGACTTAAAGGCATCAATCGACTGATTATTGATGCTTCCAAGTCTTGCGAAACTTCCCGCGGACGACCACATAGATGAATATGACCAAAGAAAACAAATGGCTACTCAGATTACGGGCATCTAAAAAGATGCTCGGCATTCTCGAATCACATGCGAAAAAGCTCAGAAATATTCTGGGGTCAGAAAACAGCAATATCTACGAAATCCTTGATGAGCTCGAAGAAATTCGGATCGCTCAACAGACAAGGCCTGACAGGTATGTCGAAAAAGCCGAAAGGCTAAAATTGGAAAAGAAAATATCTGAAAGAAAGGCTGCAAATGCTCTAGCGATTCGCAAAAAGATCGTTAGGTACCATGAAGCCTTGAGCAGAAGGATCTGTGCCATTGAGGCGTCCGAAGCCTATGTTCAGATAATGGAAAGAAGGCTTGAGGAAGCAAGAGAGGCCCAATGCGAAAGAGCATACGCCCTTAAGCTTAGCCATGAGTTCGGCTGGTAAACCCTCTATCGCCTGATATTCCGTAAAAGTTTAACGTTGTGAATTTGATTGTAAGAAAGTTAAAAACCTTAACCTCCCCGTGGAGAGTTAAAAAACCGGCAAGCTCCACAGCGCGCCGGTATTTTTTTATCTAAAAAACAGCCGGAAAACTGACTAAAGCGTAAACCCTACCCTCTTCCTAAATTCCTTCACGAGCGGCGCTGTCATCTTGCGGACCTTCGCAGCATTTTTTGCAAGCATCTTTTTGACAGCTGCTGGATTCTTTGCGATCTTTTCGCGTCGCGCTCGCATTGGCGCGATGAATGCGATCAGGTCGGCGATCAATGCTTCTTTCAGCATTTTATACTTTCCTTTATTCGCGGCATACAATTCGTCGAGCTCCGCAACGGGCCGCAAAAGCTTGTGGATATTGTAGACATTCTCAGGGATGCCGCTGATCTTCCCCGCCTCGATATCCGCAGCGCTGCCAGAATCGGTAGTGATGGACATGACGAGCTTTTTTATCTCCTCATCAGTCGAAAAAAGCGGGATATGATTGTTATAGCTCTTGCTCATCTTCTGGCCATCAATGCCTGGAACTGTCGCCATATCTTCGAGGATGCGTGCAGTCGGCAATTTGAATAATTCAAGCTTTCCTTTTTCGCTGTCTGATCCTGTTGAAAAAACCCGATTGAACTTTTCAGCAATATCGCGCGCCATTTCCACATGCTGCTGCTGATCCTTGCCGACAGGAATAATGTCCGCATTGTGAATGAGGATATCCGCCGCCATCAATATTGGATAGTCAAAAAGACCGACATTGGCCTCCTTGCCATGCGCGACTTTATCTTTGTATGAATGAGCCAATGACAGAAAAGGCATGGTCGTAATGCAATTGAAAACCCAAGTCATCTCTGCCACTTCGGGCATATCGCTTTGCTTGTAGATCAGCGCTTTTTTCGGATCCAGGCCGATCGCCAAATAATCGATAGCGAGATCGAGCGTGCCTCGCGCTACGGCTTCCCCATCCTGAACAGATGTAAGCGAATGCATATCAGCGATGAAAACCCGCATATCATATCCATTATGCTGGTTATCGACGAGTTGCTTCATCGTGCCAAAATAATTGCCGAGATGCGGGCGGCCAGATGGCTGGATTCCTGTGAAGAAGATTTTTTTCATAAATATATGCCTATTACTATACCAGAAATATTCATATGAAAAAGCGCCCCGCCGACTCGCATCCGATTGCTCGGATGGGTCGACGGGGCTTGATTTGATGGTTTGAAGTATGACGGCCGTCTGCACACTGATTGCGCTGATCACACTGCTGCGAAGCGTGGCTTGCTTCCCGCAATGAACCGCTGGCCGGCACGTGTCTCCAGTCTCCTCGATACATGTTCTGTGTAAAGAAACCATGAATCGAAGCTTTCTCTCGGATCGTAAAACGAACCAACTTGATACGTCTGGCCACCAAGCCCTTGTATCAGGCATGTCGTCATATTTTTGAACCCTCCCCCGCCGATTCCGAGTCGTCCGGGTTTACCGTGAGCCTGCTCTTCCAGGATGTGGATGAGGTCCGCAAAATCGATGCGGGCCTTGTCCAGCCCCTCTTGGTGCGACTCGGCGAACAGGTACGGAAACCAATCGTGCGGTACATCCTCTGCGAACTCGCAAAGATAGAGATCGTATAGGAAGGCCTTCGGCGGTTCGATCAGCTTGTCTTCGTCCTTGCCGATGAAGGCATTGAGAAAGTTCGCCTTGGACCTTGTGGTTTTTGGAGCGTCATGACTCTTTTCACCGAAAAAGCGTTCTCTGATGTCGAAGATGCAGTATCGGCCCGGCATCTTGATGGCCTCTACGACGCGAAGTGCGCAGGCGAGGTCTTCAGGTTGCGGTTTGTGGACGCTGTCCGCTGGACTCCAGCACTGCTCTCTTCGCAGGAATCTTAACAATTGCCTGCGATTCGGGACTCTGCCATCGCCCGTAAGTTTACGGACGAGGTCTAATGTGGGGCCGCGCATTTCTGCCGGCATGTCTATGATTGCCCGCAAAAGCGGGTCGAGCGTGTCTAGTTGAGACATGGTCTGTATTTAGTTTTGTGTTTGTTCTGGATTGACGGGAATCATCAGCATCCGAAAAAACCATATCATTATTCACAGAATCGTCAATTTTTCACATTGCGATACCTTGGATTTATCAGCATGGCTGGCTCAGGTCTTTGGCACGCCTGATGATATGCTCGCCTATATCGCCCCAATCGAAATATTGGCGATAATCCGCAGGGTCTATGAGCTTGATCTCTGTGATGTCACCGTCAGGATCCTCGGTAAAATCTCCGAATGGTCTTACTTCGCAATAGCATCGAAGCTGATAATACGGTTCTTTGCCCGGCTCCTGAACCTCTTGGTAACCGATAGGAACATACCTCAGCACTTCCATATTCGTTTCCTCTTTGACTTCCCTGCGCGCTGCTTCTTCAAATGTCTCGCCAGCCTCGATGCCTCCGCCGGGCAAGACCCACATATTCTTTTTTCCAATATGAACTACGATTATTTTTCCAGTGCCCTGCACGAAACTGACAGTATAGATCTGCGTGCATTTCTTATCCAGGATTTCTGAAAAATCAACGGTGTCGTTATATACAAGCTGTATGGTCTGGTGATCTTCGGGAGGAAAGTTTTCTCCCGGATCGTATACGTATGAGGAAGTGATTGTGGTCATGGTGCGGCTAGTCTATCCTTGTGCCGGCATGTTTGCAATCGCTTCCGCAGCCGGCGCCTCAGGAATCAATTCAGGCGCCGGCGGCGTAACAGAAACGATTGGATTCGCATCTGGGCTCGCGCCAGCGCTGGCATTCGCATTCGCCACGATATCGGCATTCTTCCCCTCGTCCTCGTCTGCGAGATCGAGCTCGATAAAGAATGTGGAACCCTTGCCGGAGCCGGGAGATTCTGCCCAGATTCTGCCATGATGTGCTTCGATCATCTTTTTTGCTACATATAATCCGAGACCAGTACCGAGGATATTCGTCTTGGACGCATCAGGCGCGCGTGTGAATTTCGCGAATAGCTTAGGCATGACATCCGGATGGATTCCTACGCCGGTATCGCTGATTGAGATGAGGGCCTTGCGCGACCCATCTGCAGCGGCCTTCGGAGCAAGCCAAAGATGCAGGCCGCCCTTCGGCGTATATTTGATGGAATTGTCGATGATATTGCTGATGACCTGCTTGATCTTGCCCTTATCGGCATTGACCGCATAGAGGATGCCGGGCGTGCTATCGAATTGGATGGTGAGATGCGCATTTTCGATATTCGGCCGCAATTCATTCACTACAGACTGCACCAATTCCTTCAAATCGAAATTGCTGAAATCATATTGCATTCTTCCCTGCTCGATTCGGGATACGTCGAGATAATCGCCCACGACGACTACCAGATCCTGCGTTGATTTATAGATTTTCTCGACGGCATCCTTGACCGTAGGCAAAAGCTCGCCGAAATCCCCTTCGAGGATCATCGATGCATAGCCTTTCACGGCAGTCAGCGGGCCTCGTAGCTGATGCGAAGCCATCGATACGAATTCATTCTTCTGCGAGTCGAGATCCTTGAGCTGGTCATTCGCCACTGATAAATCCCTCGCGAGTATTTCGATATGCTCTCGCTGGGCGATTTCCTTTATCACGCTTCTGATCAGATAGATTCCGATGATGATAGTGATAAAAAGCATGCCGATATTGATGATTCGGTCATTCGTCGTCGATGTCAGCACGCGTATGAGGATGACGATCCAGATGAGGAAGGTCAGAACCTCGGTCGTAACCACCTTCGTATCAAAAAGCTGATACTTGCTGATGGCATATGCGATCGTGATCACCATGAATACGCTGAAGAGCGGCCCTACCCAGAAATAGTCGAAGATGCGAATCGTCGGCAGGATGAGGTTTGCCAAAACGCCCACAGATGCGGAAACGAGGATGCTCACGAATACGATCTCAAGCTGCCTCTTCTCTATGCCTGACGATCTCCAAAGCTTTATTCCCATCCTGATCAAGCCGAAGCAGAACATGATGAAGACATAAAGGAAATAGAGAAAATAGAGCGGTCCGAAATTGATGATTTTCGTGGCCATTCCAGGGCCGCTTTCCACGGATTCGATGATATACCCCTGCGTGACCGTGAGCACGGCCAAGAGGATCGCCGGCAATATGGTCATTACGATGCGCGGAAAGGAGAAAACCAGCTTCTTTCTCGGAAAGGCATCGATGAAGAATACGAGCGATAAGGGTATGAAAATGGCGCTCAGATACAGGGCTTTTGCAGAAATGAGCAGGAGCGGGCCTTCGCTGATTTCGAAAACGAGTCGGGCTGCCACCCAGCAGAATACCGAGCTGCTGAATGCCACGAAAAATTTGGCATCCTGGGTCTTGTTCGGCCGAAGGGAAACGATAACTACCAGAATGAGGTTGATCAATCCGGAAATGAACAGGCTTATCGTCGGCAGGTTAAATACTAAGTTTGTTGTTATGCCCATGGTACAGTAAATGAGAAGTCAGCCCGCGTGCAGTTGCGCGTCTGCCTATCTCCATGATGAAGTCGGTAGATAATTTCGAACCTGATTTTTTATTCGATAAATTCTCCGCTCGCAATACAATTGTCTCAGATAAGCATGAATATGCAACCCCTTTCGGCAGCCCGATATCCAGAGTTATCTTTACTTCCGGCGGAAGCTTGATCAATCCGCCATCGACATACAGAATATCCGTTCGATTCTGCACATCCGGCGGAGTGTTTTTCGGCTGCGTCACATCATAGATGATTTTGAGATCGGGCCCGAGCAGATTATTGTGCAGAACCGCATCATGTGCGCTTGTCGTCACGATGATTGTCTCTGCTTCATGATATAGGTCTGTAGAAAAAGATCCGACCGCCCCCTTCGTCTTCTTTTTATGCATGATATTGATATCAGCGACAAGCGACTCGATCTTATGCGGCGTCTTTCCGATTATGAGGAGCTCGTTCTCGAGCTCTGCTGCGAGGATTTTCGCGACGCCCGCTCCTATCGATCCGGTAGCGCCGATGATTGCGATCTTGCCCTTGAGATTATTGTTTCTAACCACCCTGATGACATCGTCGCTGGTGATGAATGTCGTGAGAGAGTTGCCGGATGTGATTATGATATTGGGAAAAAGATGCGCTATGTCTTCCCCTCCATTCGTTACGGATGATGTCAAAGCGCCCAGGCCGACTACGGTAGCGCCATATTTCTCAGCAAGTCGCGCTGCGCCGATCACTTTCTTTTTGGCCAAGGCTCGCTTGGTAAGCATCTGCTTGCTCTGCAATGGGCAAATCATCAATGCACCCCGGAGCTCATTGCCGTCTTTGTCTTTGAGGCCATAAATTCCCCCGCCATATGTCGGCCAAAAAATAAGAAGAATCCATTCGACGACGATTTCAGGAAGGATCTTGAGGAATGTATATTTGCGATAGATATCGGCCGTATATCGGGGATGGAGAACGAATGCGAAATCAATCTTTCGCTTTTTGAAGTTCCAATTGAATAGCAGCGTCGTCAGATCATTGATTGTCTGGAGCATGGTGGTGTTATATAGTGTAGCACTTTTTTTAAAATCGCAATGTCAAGTGGCGTTTTTCTAAAGAGGTCTCTTGTTTGAGTTTTTAACGTATTTCGAATCGAAATCATTTTTGACATGTCTGCAGAGATCTTTGCTTTTAATCTTTGTCAAAAAGGCCAGCTGCCTTGCGTAGGCCGATCGTTCTGCGCGGCTATCGATATTTTTTACACCTTTTCTATGCTGTGATATATGATGGCTTTCGTGAATGAGAAGCGATGCAATATGCTCTCTTACCTGCGGGTAGCCATAAAGCAATCCTGAATGCATAGTATAGTTCCTTGTGACGGGGTTTACTTCATTGTCGCTGCGCTTTGCATCGTCAATAATGGTTATCTTCCTGATCTTACCTGAGATAAATGCGAATTCCTTCGGGTGATTTTTTTGCAAAAACAAAATTGCCTGCATGACTTTTTCCGCATGGTTCTTGCTTCCGGTTATGGCTGGGAGCGTATGCATATTGCATATATTGTATAGCAATAAAAGGGGCATGGAAACAAATGAGTCTCCATGCCCCGGCAATTACGGCTTACTCAGCAGTAATCACCTTTTCGGCGGCCTTGGTTTGGGCGGCTTGTTCGTGCCCTTCCAAGGGTTACCTTTCTTGGCATGCCTTTTTCTCATCGCGTTCACCTCCTTTCTCTGGGTGGTAAAAGCCTCAGGACCATCCTGAGGCTTCCGTATCTTACCTGTTTGCATATGAAGTTTTGATCAATTTTCGCCCTATCACCCAAGCCGTTCATGCAGATCCAAAACCTTCGTTCGCATATCTTCCGCGATCGCCTCCGGCGCCTTGGCTGGGTCGACATAGAATGGCTTGCCGATGCGGATTTCGAGTCGATTGCGCATCTTGGCATATCCTTTTCGATCTAGCCTGACTGATTTTTTCATGGCTACGGGAATTACCTGTACGCCCGTATTTTTTGCCAGAATAGCCGCGCCCCATTTGAATGGCCCGATCTCCTCTGGGTGCACGACTGTAGGCTTCCAGATTCTTCCTTCCGGATACATGACGACCGTCCCCTCATTCTTGATGATCTCATAGGCTTTTTTCAAAGACTTCTCTGCCCCTTCGCCCGGCGTCACGCGGAATACGCCAAAGAAGAAATAGATCAGATCGACTATGCCTATGACTTTGAGCACGGCGAGGAACTGCACCCTGAATCGCGTGGTTCCCATGAATCTGAACGGCATGATATGCGAGAATGGGTTTACGAAAAGATCGAATGTGAAGCTATCATAAAATCCAATATGATTTGAGATGAAGAGCATCGGCCCTTCTTTGTGTTCCAGATTTTCCCGCCCGCGGATTTTCAGCGAAAAACATGCTCGATATATTATATTGAAAATCGGAGACCAGATGCTTTGCGTAAAATGAGGGAATGTATCCTCGAAGAAAAGCGAGATTTGCTTGCGCACGGTGAATCTGACCGACTTGAATTTTTCGAGGGAAAAATCCACTGCCAATGCATCATCGATGCCGTCGATTGCCGCAATATCCGCGGGCGCGATTGAGGCTGCTATTGCTGGGGCTTTTGCCATAGATGCCGAAATTGGCGCCGCTGCCATGATCGGCTCCGCTTCTGCTACCACTAATTCTGGGTCGATATAGTCGTGCGGGACTTTCGGCTGCTTAGCTCGCGGCTTTCTCTGCTTCTTGGGCTTGTCTTCGACGACGCTGATATTGCCATCAGACTCGATGGATTCGATATGCTCGGCGCTTTTCTTGGCTCGAATTCTTTTCGATTTTGCCTGAACTGATATTTCTCCTGCTGTTTCTACTGTCGATTCTGTTTCCATTTTTATTCAAATATTAAAAAATCCAAACCGCCTGCTATTTAAAGAGATCGCGCCGCACCCGGCCTCCCATAGCCATTCTCCAGATCGCTATCAAAGGCGCGATGATGGCTACGAAATATCCCCAGTCCGAAGACCAGAAATTGCGGATGCTGACCATTTCGATCTGAAATATATTGTTCGCAGGCAGAATATGGAAAGAAAGCGCCAGCATGGCGAGAACGAATGACCCTCCGACCAGGAATGAATTGATCCACTTTGCAGCGCCATATCCGAGGCTCTCATGTCCCGTTAGCCTATAGACCGCCCAGAATATGAGCAGGAACAAGATTCCATATATCAATGCATGAGAATAAAAAAGCTGAACGCCGCTATTTCCCAGAATGAGCAGCCTTTCCTTGATCGGCAATGCCACATAGAGCATCGATGCGGGATAAAAAGAAATGATCGCAGAGAGAAGGATGCGCGATCCTTTATAATATGCGAGAAGCGAAAGTACGACGACGGATATCACCACGATCAGGTTTATCATGATGAGTATCATATCATAAAAGAAAATCCCGACACCTGCTTTCGCGCGATGTCGGGACCGTTATTGTGCAGATTCCGTTGATTATTTTGGAATCATGAAAGCCTAATCGGTTCATGCCTCCATGTAGCGCCGCTGCCACTCCGGGTGACAATGGCATGATGCAATGTATTTCGATAATTCCCATGCAAGAAAAGCATGTCCCGAGAAACCTGATTGTCTCTCGGATCAATCCGGTCCGCATATTGGAAGCCCAAGCGAATAAAATTCAAAACCGACTGAGCCCAGCCGAATGGCACGAACAATTCTTCAGGCCCGATTCGCATGAGGTTGAGGACATTGGTCCGATCGTATGGTTCGTCAAAATACAGATCGACTGCGGGCTCCTTTCTCGCTTTAGCCTCCTCGGAATCGCTCGAATCGACAATGTAATTGATTGTGCCAGAAGGGGCTTCCCCTCCATTCGCATGCGTCATCAGCAGATGGAATTTCTCGATCGGCTCCGCATGCATGATTGCTGCGTCTATGTAGTCTGGGTTTTGCAGCCTGCGTATTGATGTTATCGCTCGCAGGAGTTCTGCTGTCGATGTCCATGCCCATTGATATTGCCGAAATTGCTTCAGTTGGAGCAAGAGTTCCGCACCGATTGCGGCAGATGGAACCAACTGTTCGAACTTGTACACTCTCGGCTCATGGATGTGGGGTCTGAATTTTATTCTGATTGGATTGCTTGGCATATTTTCCTCCTGCCGCCACTCGGCGACTGATTAGGTTGAAAAGGACGCGCCTGCGCGGATTGCACAAACAAAGAACGTCCGGGATATACGCTACCACGGACGTTCTTTCTGTCAATTTTGCACTCCCCTTCCTGGAAAGTTTTTAATAAATCGTAAACGTAGAATCGCTTACATCACAAGTATTCGTTCCAGCGAGGCATACCTGCATGAGGTATGTTCCCGAAACCATCGTAGACCATCCTGATGGCGTGCTGCCCACTACCCAATTATATGAATTCAATGTCGTATTCTGCAATACGCTGTACTTCGTATTGTAATTGTAATTCTGGTAGTACGGGCTTTGATTCGCATTATTCACATAATATGGATACTGCTGATTCGGATTGTATGCGCATGTGCTTCCTACAGGACATGTCGAATATCCCTGCTGCTGCGAAGCGCCAACCGTATATGGATACTGGCTAGAGCTCTGCAAGATGAAATTCACATCAAGAGGCTGAGCCGCGAAATACTGCACATTTGGCAATGACCAAGAAAGCATCTGATACGCTCCTCTCTGCAGCCATTCGCCGCCATTCGGAGAAATCACTCGAGGAGTGTTCGTATTCGTGCCGCCGCAATACGAAGTGTAATAGCTTCCATTCCAACAGTTGCCTCCTCCCGTTCCATTGCCAGTCACATATACCGTAGTCGTCGTCTGTGATTCATATCCCGATGTATTTCGAACTCGGAAAGTAATCGTATACGTACCTGCCTGAGAGTATGCATGGGTGAATGTGGATCGCTGATCGTATGCATTCGTCGAAGGAGCAACGGCGCTGCTTACCGGATATGCATAATATGCTTCATCTCCCCAGCTCACATAATATGTAAGCGACTGATTAAGTGGATCTGTCGCAGTCAATGACCATGTTCCTGTCTGACCTGTCTGCAAAGTAGTTACGGTAGAAAGATTTGAGATAGACGGAGAATATCCATTAGATCCAGTTCCTCCTCCGCTGCAAAGCGCATTCAATTTAGTTCGAGTCCTCGCACCTACGAAGCCAGTTCCGTATCGGAGTCCGGCAGGCGTTAGGATTTCAGAAGCATATCGCTCCTGGAATCCGCTGACGAGAGACGCGGTCTCTTCATTGTATGTCTGGTTTGAGACAGACCAAGAATTCGATCGCGTGAACCCTTCTCGCGAAAGCAGATTGTGCAAAGCCTCAACCGCAGATCCTACGCTGCCTATCTGCAAGTCTGTATTGAAGGTATAGCATGTGCCATATGGGTAATATGACTGCGCTTCTGCCTGGCTTGGCGTCAAGCTCGCGGCAAATCCGAAAACCATCGCAAGGGATAGCATGGCCGTAAGGGCCGCCTTTGTGGCTGAAATAAGGTGTTTTTTCATAAAATTATCTAAATAAATGGGTAAAAATTGGGCAAATTAGCTGGGTAATAGCGATTTTAGGGCTAATAATGGTACATCTGTCAGTGTACTATATAAGACGATTTTGGGTAGTTTTTGTGACAAATCGGCCACTGTTCAGGCTTCAATGCAAAAGGCGCGCCGGCATCCCGGCGCGCCTCCTCTATTCCTGGAAGATCCCTCCTTTCGTTTATTTGGGGTTTTCATACCACTTTCTTCCCAGCATCCAGCCCGCCGAATTGGAACACACGAGGATAAAAAAGGTTATGATTGCGCTAATCCACGATTTCGCCAGCACGATATGCCAGATCCATCCTCCGACGCTTACAAACCAGCATACAACCAGTAGCACCGAGAAGAAGATCCTTACGGGTCCGGGGACTTCCTTCCCTTTGGGTCTTTGAAATGCATTGCCGCCGGTGAAATGCCATACGAAGCCGCTTAGGAATGCCAGAAGCATGCTCCCAGCGATGATTGATACGATCTTGTCGAGAGTGTCATTCATGATTCAGCTAAGATCAGGATTTTTCACCCTGAACGCCTCGTTCTTTTTGTGAAAAGGTATTCCATGTTGATGCCGCCCACATGCCGAAGAGGTAGGTTGCGGCCATGAAGACCATTGGCCAGAACCAGACATCGGCTTTCTGCATGAGGATGAGCAGGGTGCTGACAGCCGATACGACGCTGAGGACAAGGGTCACGAGACCTGCTTTCCCTTTGTGATTTTCAGTGAATATTCCCGAAATGACTGAGAAGGCAACGAGACAGATGGTGAGTATGTAGTTAGTTTCCATTTAGCTATGCGTATTGGGGTTTGGATGCGATTGAATGTGCTGCTGGATTGGCAGTAGACGTATCAATATGACATAAACTCCAAACTAGTCAATGCAAGCCATTTACTCCGTCGCTTTCAGCTTTTCGAACAATTGCTTCTGTTCTTTGCTCAATTTCGTTGGCACTTTGACGAGAATGCGCAGCATCAATTCCCCTCTCTTTATTTCCGAGGCATGTGCGCCGTCGCGAGAATGAGGCACTCCTTTATTGCGAATGCGCAAGATCTCTCCATGCTGGATTCCTTCAGGGATCTTGACGGTTAGTTTCTCATCAAGGTTTTCGAAATCCGCCTGGCCTCCGAGAGTCGCTGTCGCAACCCCTATCGGCAAATCCGCATAGAGATCGTAGCCCTGCTTGCGGAATCGGGAGTCTGCCTTTACATATATCTTTATATACAAATCGCCGCTCTCGCCATTTGCGATAGCTTCTCCGCCGCCTCGCACGCGCAATGATTCGCCATTCTCAATTCCGGGAGGGATGACGATATTTGTAGTCTCCTTTTGCATCTCGATTCCCTTGCCCTTGCATGTCTTGCATTTCGTTTCGGGGATCTTGCCTGTGCCTTCGCATTCATCGCATATGACTTCATTCTCTATCATGCCGAGAATTGATCGCTGCTGCCTGATTACGCGGCCTTCGCCATTGCAGGTCTTGCATGTCTTCAGATTCGTTCCAGGCTCGGCGCGATTGCCTTTGCAATGGGAGCATTTCGAATGCTTGCTGATGGTGATTTCCTTATCTAGGCCAAAAATAGAATCCTTGAATGAAAGCGTGATATCGACTTGGATATCCTGGCCGCGAGGTGCGCGTCCCCGTCCCCCTGCTCCGCCACGTCCGCGACCGCCGCCGCCAAACATGGATCCGAAAATATCGCCAAGATCGAATTCGAATCCCTGTCCATTGCCCTGTTGTCCAAATCCGGAGAAATCGAATCCTTCGAATCCGCTGAAGCCGCCTCCTTGTCCGCCTCCGAATCCCGGGCCGGCGCTGCCGAACTGATCGTATTGCTTCCGCTTTTCGGCATCGCCCAAAACGCCATAGGCTTCGCTCGCCTCCTTGAATTTGTCGGCATTGCCGCCCTGCTTATCAGGATGATGCTCGTGAGCGAGCTTGCGGAATGCCTTTTTGATTTCATCCTGCGAGGCGCCTTTATCGACGCCGAGGGTTTTATAATAGTCTTTGCTCATTTTATTTTTGCCAGTTTTTGGGAAAAAGGCATACTCGCGCCCGCCTCGCTATCGAGACGGTGCGCTTTATGCCTTTTTACTCAGTAAAAGTTTTTAGGATTTTAGTGATTATTTAGTCTCAGCGTCTCGGACATTACCTTCGGCTCCCGCTGCAGCTGCATCTGGGCCCGCGCCAGCGTTGGCATTCGCTGCATCTGCACCAGGGGCTCCTCCATTGGCAGCCTGACCAGCCTTGCTCACTGCCTCGCCGAACTTCATGAGATCAGCAGAAAGTTCCTCAGTCGACTTCTTGAGTGCTTCCATATCAGTTCCCTCTTTGGCCTTCTTCAATGCCTCCATCTTGCCTTCGAGTGAAGTGATGAGATCTGCTGAAGTCGCTGCAACCTTCTCACGATGCTCCTTCAATTCCTTTTCGGAGGAATAGAGCATATGGTCTGCGGTATTTCGAACCTCAACTTCTTCTTTCTTTGTCTTGTCCGCTGCTTCGTTTGCTTCGGCATCTTTCTTCATTCGCTCGATGTCGGCATCGGTGAGGCCTGACTTCGCTTCGATTCGGATTGACTGTTCCTTATTCGTTGCCTTGTCCTTAGCCTTTACGTTCAAGATGCCGTTTGCATCGACATCGAAACTTACTTCTACCTGTGGGATTCCTCGCGGCGCTGCTGGAATTCCATCGAGGATGAATTTTCCGAGAGACTTATTGTCTGCAGCCATCGCTCGTTCTCCCTGAACGATATGGATTTCCACCGATGTCTGTCCGTCTGCTGCCGTTGAGAAGACCTGAGACTTTGATGTAGGAATCGTTGAGTTTTTCTCAATAAGCTTAGTCGCGACTCCGCCCATGGTCTCGATGCCGAGAGATAGAGGGATAACGTCGAGCAAGAGAATATCCTTCACATCGCCCGCAAGGATTCCTCCCTGAATAGCGGCTCCGAGGGCAACTACTTCATCAGGGTTGATTGATTTGTTCGGCTCCTTTCCGAAATATGCCTTTACCATTTCCTGGATCTTTGGCATTCGAGTCTGTCCTCCTACGAGGATGATCTCATTGATATCGCCAACCTTGAATGGAGACGCTTCGAGCGCTCGCTTCGTGATCTGCATTGCTCGATCGATGAATTCGCTCGCGATGTCCTCAAGCTTTGCTCGAGAGATCTTCATGACGAGGTGCTTCGGGCCATTTGCATCAGATGTGATGAATGGAATATTGATTTCAGTCTCTGTCGCTGTAGAAAGCTCGATCTTCGCCTTTTCAGCAGCCTCATCGAGTCGCTGCATTGCGAGAGGATCGTTTCGGACGTCGATGCCGCTCTCTTTCTTGTATTCGTCAGCGATCCAATTGAGGACCTTATAGTCGATATCTCGTCCTCCGAGTCGGTGGTCACCGTCGGTAGACTTTACTTCCACTACGCCTTCTCCTACCTCGAGGATAGATACATCGAATGTTCCTCCTCCGAAGTCGAATACTGCGAGCTTCTCATCATTCTTTTTGTTAAAACCATATGCGAGGGCTGCCGCAGTCGGCTCATTGATGATTCGCTTTACGTCGAGGCCTGCGATCTTGCCGGCATCGATAGTGGCCTGCTTCTGCGCATCGTTGAAGTATGCGGGAACGGTGATAATCGCTTCCGTGATTTTTTCTCCAAGCTTTCCTTCAGCGTCATTCTTGAGCTTTGTCAAAATCATCGCCGAAAGCTCTTCCGGAGAATATTCCTTATCGCCCATCTTGATAGTAACGCCGCCATTCGCCGCCTTTGCGACATCGAATGGTACGGTCTTCTTGTCTTCCTGAACGCCGGTCTCATCGAAGCTATGCCCGATGAATCTCTTGATTCCATATGTAGTATTCTTTGGATTCGTGACGGCCTGTCGCTTCGCAAGAAGTCCGACAAGTCGCTCATTCGTCTTTGAGATCGCTACGATTGACGGAGTGGTTCGAGAACCTTCCGCATTTTCGAGGATCTTCGGGTCGCCGGCCTCCATGACCGCAACCGCTGAGTTTGTTGTACCGAGATCGATACCTATGATTTTTGCCATATTGATTTAGATGTTATTGCTTGTTTAACTATTGATATAGAGAAAAAAATCCAACAATCATAAAGCGCGAATTTAAAACGTGCGCAATGGTGTCAGATTAAGCAATAATCGAAGGGGCGCGAGGCTTAGATCCTAGCGTTTGTATATCAGTTGATTCGTATGAGAAAATGCTTTGGGCCGGTGTCGCGATCTCTGGAATGACGGGTATCGGCTCTGTCTTGGGCTGAGGGGCCGCGAGAAGGGCGACGATTTGCGCATCCAGCGCTGTAGACTGAGCGGTCGCGGCTTGTGGCAATGCCGCCAAGAACTGGCCCTGCGAAGCCTGTGAGCCCTCCAGTCGCGTCGCATTGGCCTCGGCCACCTTCTGTACCTTGAGGATTTTTGGAGAAATGCTGCCATCAGCCGCCTGAGAAAGAAATACGACAATGACATAGAGCGCCAACCCGATCTGTACGAGTAGCACCGATACGCTGCCTATTTGCTTCCTTTGGATGATAGTGGGCTGCATGCTTTTTATATAAATAATTATAGCATGACTGTCAAGCCTCTGCTATGTACAAATCAGGAAAGCGTGGTAGCATTATATCCGGAAAAAGATCTCCTTGTTCTTCACGTTGAACCAGAGCTATTTCCACCAACACGTAAAACTAGAACCAAACAACACAAAACGGGGATACATACAGAATGAAAACAAGTACTTGTAAGCAAGGAAAAGGGCCTGAAAAAAAGGGAAACCCACAGCACGGGAGTTATGAGAAAGTATACCAATTAAAGCCGCTACCCAGCCAGTCATGGTGGGATCCGCTCATTGCAACGATGAGGCATCATGTTTCGGACTCGTCACTTCTTTTTTTGGAAAAAATCAGCGGTGGATTGGGCTTTAACAGGCATCGATCCCTGCATCCTGTCGCAATCGCAGAATGCAATTTCGCATTCCTCAAACTCGGCCTCGAATGGCGTCTCAAAGGAACAAAAGCCACTGAGATGCAAAAGAAGGCAGCAACGGTGTTGACCAGCGCCAAAGCTGATTCCGATGAAGTGATGCGCAATGAGGCAGGCGAGCCTGTCCAGTGCGGGGTTGTCGGAATCATAAAGAGACCGCTGAAAAGGGATCGCAAGATGGCTTCGGCCTCACTGCCCGAGTCTCCTTACGACACCGGAACTCCCGTTTTCGCTAATTGACGGTCGTATGTCGACCCTCAGCCAGAGGCCTACATTGCCTCAACCCGCTCTCGCCACATGTTGGCGGAGCGGGTTTTCTCATGCCTGCTATAGTGATCGTATAAGACAAATAGACTATGCCTGAAACACCTTCACGAAAGCCGGTCGGATGACCTTTCCATGGATCGAATAGCCTTTCTGCAATACCTCCGCTACCGTATGGTCTTGTTTCTTATCTGTCGTTTCGATATTCGCTATCGCCTGATGCAATGATGGGTCGAATGCATCTCCTACCAAGCCGAACTCCTCGACGCCCATCTTCTTGAGAGTGGTTTTGAATTGATTATAGATGAGTCCGATGCCGTTCGCATCGCTTGCTGCAGTTTCGCCTTGATGCTTTATCGCAGCTTCGAAGCTGTCGATTACGGGAAGCAGTTCTTCTACGAATCCCACATTGGCGAATCGGAGAAATTCCTCTTTCGAGCTTTCGTCTCTCTTGCGCGCATTGATGAATTCAGCCTTGTCTCGCTGCCAGCTATCCAAATACTGCTGCTTCTCGACTTTGAGCTTCTCGATCTCGGTCTTGAGCTTGGCGATTTTTGCCATGGCATCCGGCCGAGTGTTTTCCCGAGTGGTATCGTCCTGCTCGAATGTTATGTCTTCCTCATCGGTATGATCATTGGGCGCCATTTCAGTGCCGTCGACATCAAGCGGGCCATGCTTGCCCTCATATTCGGCGTCGAGGTCGATCTGATTGACCGGCGTCTCGTCTGTAGATGTGTCTTTGATATCGTTTTCAGTCATTGTGGGTGTATTTTAAGGTCGAGGTTGGTTTATTGCAAGCTTTTGGCATTTGAGATAAAAAGAGCCTTGTATTTGGCATATATTTCGTCGATGCCCATAGCGGCGGCATCCTGTGCAAACTCTTTTTCCTGAGGCGCTACGAATTGCTTGGCTTTTTCCCATTCTTCGGTATCAACCTTGCTCAGGATGCTGTCCCCGAATACGCGCTTGATTGTCGCATCAAAGAAGTCTCGGGCTTTTTCCAGGTCTATTGCGAGAACTGCCTTATATAAATCCTCCTCATTTCGCATATCGGTATCATCGGAATAATAATGATTGGGCGTATTATTGAGCAATGCCTGCATCAGTCGTCGCGGGCTGGTTTTGACCACCGCATCAATCGTTGCGATCGTTCCATTATGCTCCGCTACCAGCTTGCCGAGACGCACATCTTCGCCCGGCTGAGACTTCCCTGCCTCATCTGTCGGCTGCGGCATGCCGCCGATTTTTTCATACATTTCTTTCGTTATGGCGAAATTCACTCCGCGAGGTCGCATCATTACCCGCTTCGATAATGCCAAGCGCACGGTCAGCGCTTCTTGAAATATTTCCTGCAAGTCTGGCCTTGAGGCAAAACCGCTCAGATCCCATTCTCCAGAACCGAATAGACAATCTGCACCGGTCTTATCAAAAGCACTCAAGATATCGGCAATCCAGGTCGCAGGCACCGCGCTGTCCGCATCCGTCCCGGCCAGATATTGGATCCCTCGCGCTGCGGCATCATTCATGCCTTTCCTTCGCGCATATCCGACGCCCTTCTTGTCTTCTGCCAGCAGTCGGAGCTGGTAGCTGGCAATGCCTATCTCATCCTGCACAATCCCGCGTGTTCGATCGCAGCTGCCATTGTCCACGATTATCACTTCGAAATCGGCCTTATCGCATGCTTGATTGCGAAAGCTTTCGAATAAGGCGGACAGATTTGCCTCCTCGTTCAGGGCTGGTATTGTGACGGATATTCTCGGCAAAGGATTCGATGGATTCATGCCTCTATTATTGCATGGATGATATGAAATTTTGATCAATTTTTATATAAAACGAAAAAAGCCCCTTTCGGGACTTCTTCGCTTGTGATAGTCGCAGAGCGCGGCTTATCGTTTTGACCACTGTGGAGCCTTTCGAGCCTTCTTGAGGCCGAACTTTCGTCGTTCCTTGGCTCGTCCGTCTCGCGTGAGGTATCCAGCCTTCTTGAGGCTAGCTCGGAGAGTCTTGTCGAAATCTTCGAGTGCTCGAGCGATTCCGTGTCGGATTGCCTCAGACTGAGAGCTCGTACCGCTGCCATTTACATGGACAGTGATCTCGAACTTCTGTTCTGCGACTATGTCTTCAGCCAAAGCCTGGAGGGCTTTCTTCTGAAGATCCTGAGTCTTGAAATATGTGTCTAGATCCTGGTCGTTGATCTTGATCGAATGCTTAGTCGCAGGAGTCATTCGAACTCGCGCAATGGCAGTCTTTCGTCGTCCCGTACCCTGGAAATACTTTGATGAAGTTGCCATATTACGCGGTGATCTTTAAATTGATAATCATTCTTGCTTTGAGCTTATTATCAGGAAGCATGCCCTTGATAGCTCGCTTGAGAGCTTCTTCGGCACCCTTTCGGATCATCAATGCGCCAAGCTTTTCCTTCTTCTGTCCGCCTGGAAAACCAGAAACAGTAAGGTAGTACTTGTCGTCCTTCTTGATAGAAGAGATGTCCATTGCGCCGGCATTGATTACCTCAACCTGCACGTCCGCAACGGTATTTCGCTGATAGTCAGGGCTGTCCTTGCCCATCAAAGCCATAGCCGCTTCAGTAGCGATTCGGCCAAGCTTCTTATTTGATGCGTCGATTACTTTCTTTTTCATGGTGATGTGATTATACGAGCTCGATTACGGCCATCTTGCTTCCGTCTGAAGGACGTCGGTCAAGCTTGATAATTCGCGTATAGCCTCCATTGCGATCGACGTACTTTGGAGCAACGATGTTGACAAGCTTCGGAACAATAGGATTGTTTCCGAGTCGCGCTGCTACATGTCGAGTGTTGGCTACGGTATTGGCCTTTGCCTTCGTGATCAATTCCTCGGCGTATGGTCGAACTTCCTTGGCCTTGGCCTCAGTCGTCACGATTCGTCCGTGGAGGAAGAGTTCCCGAGCCAAAGAGCGCAAGAGTGCTCGTCTCTGGTTTCGTTCTCGGCCGAATTTTCGGTTTGAATTATGGTGTCTCATGGATTTTCTTAGTGTTCGCTATAGTACTACGCTTTTAGAGATAAGCCAAGTGACTCGAGCATGCTTTTAATTTCCTCGAGACCCTTCGATCCGAGACCTGCGATTTCGAGAATGTCCTCCTCCTTCTTTCGAATGAGGCCTCCGACAGTACGGATATTGGCATTCACGAGAGCGTTCGCAGTCCGCTGTGACAAGTCGATAGACTCGATTCGCGTCTTTAGGACATCGTCGAGAGCATCCTTGTCAGCCTGATTCTCTTCCATAGGAAGGATCATATCAGACTTGCTAGGCATGATTTCCTCCTCCTTGAAGCCGATGATGGCCTTGAGCTGAGTGATCATGATTTCGATAGACTTCTCTAGGGCGTTCTTTGGAGAGATCGTTCCGTCAGTCTGGATCATGAGCTTCAATCGGTTGAAGTCCGTTCGATCGCCGACTCGCATCTGATCTACATCGTAGTTGGCCTGCAAGATAGGAGAAAAAGTAGCATCGAGGCTGATAGCGCCGATATCCACTCGATCCTTGTGAAGGACTTCCTTTGATACGAAGCCGATTCCCTTCTCGATAGTGATTTCCATCTCAACCTCAGTCGCTGAAGTCGTGATTGTGAAAAGAGGCTGATCAGGGTTGGTGATTGTCACCTGTCCTGGCAGCTTGATATCTTTCGCAGTTACGGCCTGAGCTCCCTTGATCTTGAGGGTTGCAGTCTGATTCTCGTCTCCAGACATGATGAATCGAACCTTCTTGAGGTTCAAGAGGATAGTCAAAACGTCCTCCTTGACGCCTGCAATCGTAGAAAATTCGTGGCTGACGCCTTCGATTTTCACATGAGTGATGGCTGCTCCAGGGAGAGATGAGAGGATGATTCGTCGGAGTGAGTTGCCGAGAGTGTGTCCGTATCCAGGATAAAGACCTTCGATCTCGAACTCGCCATGAGTATCGTTCTCGCTGATCACTTTAGGCTTAGATGGTAATAGGATTGTTGTTTCAGACATAAGGGTTTAATTAATTATGTTAATTAGAAAAGGTGTCTAAATATTATCTCTTGTAAAATTCCAATACTGCGCCTAGATCAAACAGAAGATCCTGTCCTTCAAGTGTTGGCAATCGTAGCATCGATCCTGATTTCTTTTCAGCGTTCC
The DNA here is from genome assembly GCA_964368945.1 of uncultured Candidatus Saccharibacteria bacterium. Lineage (GTDB taxonomy): Bacteria > Patescibacteriota > Minisyncoccia > Phycocordibacterales > CAIZLB01 > DALYDD01. The sequence goes on along the minus strand of CAYJDM010000003.1, from coordinate 24,954 downwards.
ACGTCAACCAGCTCTGGATATTCGCTTCCTTCATTTTAGCATCAATTTCCTCGAAGAGCTTGGTCTTCTGGCTACCAGGTCGGATAGCGATGATATCGCCAGCCTTGATGAGGTATGAAGGAACCGTTACTTTTCGTCCATTTACCGTGATATGACCATGAGAAACTACCTGACGAGCGAATCGTCGCGTAGGAACCAAGCCGAATCTCCATGTAATGTTATCCAATCGTGTCTCTAGTCGCTCAAAGAGCTTGAGAGTCGGATGGCTAGATTTTGACTCGATGACTTCCTTAACGTATCGGCTGAACTGTCGCTCAGAGATACCGTAAGTGAATCGAACCTTCTGCTTTTCCAAAAGCTGCTTTGCATACTCGCCTTTCGGGCCGCCTCGTCGCTTGTCCTTTCCTCCGATCTGAGCATTGAACTTTGCAGTCTGCGTCTTTTCGAAGATTGGAGCGCCGAGTCGTCGGGCAATCTTAAATTTTGGGCCAATTTTCATAAATTTTTATTAGATTAGAACGACTATACTCGTCGTGGCTTTTTAGGCTTAGGACCATTGTGAGGAACTCCAGTCACATCCTTGATAGATGAGAGTGAAAAGCCCTTTGATACGAATGATCGTGCAACTGATTCTCGACCAGAACCTACGCCCTTGATAACAACCGAGATTTCCTTTACTCCCATAGTCATTGCCTTGTCGGCAAGAACCTCGCCAACCTTAGCGGCAGCGTATGGAGTACCCTTCTTTGCGCCCTTGAATCCAAGAGCTCCGGTAGAAGACCATGCAACGACATTACCCTTGGCATCCGTAAGGACGGCCTTGGTGTTATTGTATGTAGACTGGATATTGAGAACGGCAGAATCAAGCTTTCGCTTGCTTCCTGAAGAATCTGACTTCTTCGAACCTGCTTCTGATGCCCCTGATGTGGCAATTCGTTTCTTTCCCATATATTATGTTTATTTCTTAGTTTCCTTCTTCTTACCAGATCCCATAGTCTTCTTCACGCCCTTGAGCGTTCGAGCATTGGTCTTGGTTCGCTGGCCTCGAGCCGGAAGTCTTCGCGCATGGCGAGAACCTCGGTAGCTTTTGATATCTTTCAATCGCTTGATATTTCCTGAAACTTCTCGTTTCAAGTCCGCTTCAAGTGTGATTGCTTCGATAAGGTTTTTAATAGTTTCTTCTTCCTTCGGTGTCAATTCTGATGTTTTTTTACCAAAATCAATACCAGCTTCCTTTAGGATGCTTTTTGATCGGCTTCGTCCCACGCCATAGAGAGCAGTCAAAGCCATATCAAGTCGGCGATCCGGGATGTTTATACCTAGTATACGCATTGTGAGTGACTTGAATTAACCTTGTCGCTGTTTATGTCGAGGGTTAGCCTTACAAATAACGAACAAAACCCCTCCTCTTCGGACGGCTTTGCAGTGTGAGCATTTTTTATTCACTGAGGCTCTAACTCGCATAACGACAAAATAATTTATTAATAAAGATGCCGAGCAATCCTACTACAGGTTGAGGCTGGTGTAAAGGGGCCATTTAGGGCCTTTTGTGGGTGTTTTGGGCTGTTTTTGGGGTTTTTATGGCCTGGCATGCATATTCCAGCAAAAAATAGTGTAATGAAGTACGAATTCAGCCTCTTCTTTTGTCGGGATCCTGCCCTGACCGCTGGTATGCTGGCCCCTGACAGAGACAAAGGTTTTGGCCAGGATCGTCATGGCGCTTGTAGGGTTTAAAAGTGACGATCCTTTGAAATTTAAAACAGAAGGATTTTGCTCGAAATCATTTACAAATAAGGTCAGATTCGGTTTTACGATTTTTGGAAAATAGTGCTTTTTAAACATGCCTTCGAGAAAATCGACACATTTGGACACAGCTTTTTCATAGTCTGGATTTTTTGAATAACATGCTACCCAAGCTTCTTTAAGTAAGCCGTTTTCATCTAATGCCGATTGCGAAGCTGATTCAACAACGCTTGGAACCCTAGAGGTTAAGTCGAAATCTCCGTATTGGTACTCGTGCGGTTCCGGGAATGTATTTGTAACTGTCCATGCAGATCCTCCGTCAGCAAGAATCATCTCAAGCTCGTTTGCGTCCTGCGTTGTGGCGATGTTTTGTAAGCAAAAAGCAATAAAATTAATAATTCTATCTTTGTCACAAAAAAGAAAGATCAACAGTTCCGACCATTTGGTTGGAAATTGCTCTCGAAATAAAATGTTGAGTCTGTTTGCAAAATCTGCGCTTATTCGTTCGGGCCCACTGAAGTTTTCCTCTATAAAATATTTGGTTGGAACCAGAAGCCCTCGAATCCAAGAAGCCACCGGTCGCATCATGTACTCCGGGATGCCTTCAACAAGTGTCAGATCAGTATTCTTATATCGGGGCGTTATGGGTCTAAATTTCATCGAAGACAAAATTGGAAATCTGGGTTAGCCTCGTCTCACAATCTTCCCCTTCCCTCCATACGGATCGATTTCTACGGTAACGCGATCGCCGATGAGGACGCGGATTCGGTTATAGGTCATCTTGCCGGCCATATATGTCAAAAGCTCTCGGTCTTCGCCTTCTGGCGTCTGGTACCGCACTTTGAACATGGCATTCGGGAGAGATTCCACGACTATGCCTGCGATTGTCGGCTTTATGGCCTTATTTGAGCCTGAATTATTGTGATGCGGATTTGATGAATTATTCATATCGTATATGTATGGGTCAAAGAGTATCAGAAATACGGCTTTATATCAACGCGCCTGCTCGGAATAGGCATATTTTGGCGCAGCGGCCGGATATTTTTGTCATGCTAGTTATTCCCAATCTCAATCTTGATCTTGCCGGTATCAGTCGGAACCTCGCTCATCCAGAAAGGCCAAGCCTTGACCGTAGCGTCCTGACCAGGGAATTTCTCATCGACAAGCATTCGTGCCGTGCCCAGAGGCTTGGCGGCAAGATCCGTCTTAAACTTCTCCTGGAGCTCTGCAGTGAATGTGCTTTCAGCCGTACCAGAAACCTGGATCTTGAACAAACCCGCCTTAACGGAATCATCGCTCGTCTCCAATACCTTGTATGTGAGCTGATCGAGAGCGTCTTCAGGAATATTCATAGTGGCGCCATTCTGAGAGCCGAGAGTCGTCTCCAGAGAAGCCTTGAGGGAATCCTTTTTGAGACCTACGGCCTTTGTCGTGAACTTGACCGTAATCTCAGTCTTGGCATCAGCGCCGGCATTTGATGGAGCAGCAGGAATCTTTGTGCTGTCATAGCTCGATACGACCGTGACGCTATCAGGAAGGATTATGAGATCTGGATTCTCTGCCTTTGCAGTCGCTAGGAAATCAGCTTTGACTTCTTCCTTTGCCGCATCAATGGCAGGATTGAGTCCCGCAGATGCAAGATCAGGCGCGGAACCCTTTGATCCGCCAGTGAAATTCGCAGAAGTCTTGGCATAGATCTGCGTATATTTGAGCGAGCCAGCGATGAGGCCAGGCAATTTCAAATCAATTCCGCCGCGCGCATTATATTCAGAGCCAGGGAGCTCTGCCTCCACTTTCGCATTGACGCTGCCGGGCGTATTGCCCTTTTTGCCAGGAATCGTAACCGCCTCAGTCAATCGATAGACGGAGCCATTGGCAGTCTGGACTCGAGTGGTCTTGATCAGATCATAGGGCTCAGTGCTGTAATTATTGTATAAAACGATGGTTCCTGTTGCCTTATTGCTGACGGCTACGGTCTTTACCGCATCGATAGCGACTTTTTTATCAGAATTCTTCGTAATGCCCATGCTCTGGACCTCATCCGTCAAAGCCTGATCAACCAAGCTCAGGCTCGTAGTCGCAGATGGAATATTGATGACCACTCGTGCGAATACCGAATTCATCAAGCCGAAAATAGCAGCAAGTATGATGACCGTGAAGATCAATGCGCGGATTCGTCGGCCCTTTCTTCGTCGCGAAGATCTGAGCGGCTCAAAATGTGAAGACTTGTTCGTATTGCCTACATCATCAGGATCCACCCCATCCCCCTCGCCTTCGACATCATCAGAAGACATGAAAGCCTTTTCGACATGGTTCTGCCATTCCTTTCTCTCCTTTGTTCGCGGAGCTCGCTTTGCGACGGGGGCAGGAATCGGAGTATTGTCCTCAAAGTCATCTTCGGCTGCTGGGGCTGCGGATGCCGCAGAGCCAGCGGATGCGCCGACTTCCCGAGCAGAATATGTAGGCGTATACGAAGGAGTCTCTTCGATATCGTCAGCAGAATCATATGAGCTTGATGATCCTGACGAAATAGGCGTCGCATTTGATGCAGGCGCGGTGGCTTCATCCTCATTCTCGATGACGAGATGCTTTGTCCTGCGAGATGACGTTGGTGCAGGCGTAGCGAGAGACGAGGCGCCTTGCGCCATTTCGGTATCCTGGTCTTTCTTAGTCAGAGAAATATCGCGAATAGATCGTCGGGGTCTTGGGCTCTTATTTGTTTTATCCATATGCTCGTATGTTTTTTATTAAAAATGACTAAATCGCTGCTAAACGCTAGATATTAGCGGGCGCGGGACAATTGCGGGTTATGCATTAAATAATACCATATTTCTGCGGCGCAATTACATCATCGCCACCAACTTGGTGATAAATCCAGGCTCCCGCTTTTCCAGGCTGGCATCGATATCGATGAATTCATTAAGAGAGCTTCGGTCCAGGATATCCACCGTCAATTCCTTTTCGGACATAGTCAGGTCCAGATAGTCGTCGGCAAGCAGATGCGATCGATAGAGCTCAGAAGCCGCAGTCGGAGATGAGAGGAATACATGCGATGGGAATTTGCCCGATGTGATGATCTCCGCAGAGAAATCCTTGATCCCCTTTCTCCATACGCCGAGGGCTTCGCTGAGGATTTTTTCCAGGGTATCGGTATATTTCTGCTCGAGCTGTTTTTTGAGAAAAAGGTTCAGGATATCAGCAGACGCTTCGAGCGTCGCAGAGAACTCCTGTGAAATTTTGATCAAGATCGCATTCAATCCAGTAGGAATCGTGCCGATCTCGCGAATATGGCCATCTCGCACGATCTGTATATGCGTTACGAGCTCATTCACGCGTATGATGGCGAAATCAGAGCCAGTCTGCTTGATCTCAGACTCGCGCAAAGCTGCAGAAAGCAAAGCCAAAGGCTCCGTCTTGATGACAATTTCATTTGCCTCATGAAAGAAAGAATCAAGCGCTTCCAAAATGAAAGCCTTCACGCTCTTTTTCATATAGCTGATATATCCCGTTATGCTCAATGTCGTACCGATCTTGCCGATCGGCTCGCTGACGCTATATCCATTGACGGTCGCAGACAGAATAGAGCTTTCGAGCACCTCTATATCCACATTGTCCTTGCCCGAAATGCTCTTGATCTCGGTATCGAATGCCTTTTCGAGCAGGCTTTCCGTCACCTTGAAAGGCTTTGCCTCATGGAAATGGCTTATGACCGTCTTGCCTTCGAACCATGGCGCCGAAAGCGAGACGAAAACGCGCTTTATATGCCTGATATTGAGGCCTTTCTTGAATTCTGGCGAGAAGTTCGCATTCTGGGAGCACTTTACGAGATCTTCATATCTCGTTTCCTGCAGAATCTTTTTGAGCAAAATCTTCAGCCGCTCCTCCAGATAATCCAGAGTCACATCTTCATGCTCCGGATTGAATTTGTCCACGCGATACGAGACAATCATCGGGCGCGTCGGCACGGCGGCCGGATCTTTTTTCTTCTGTTCCTCAGAAACGACCAAGGCAGTCGATATCGACGTATCAGAAATGCTGATTGCAAGGGACGCAATGATCTTCATATATGTAAAAAGTATAACATATGCTCAGCTGATTAAATTTGCGATATGTGCATTGAAATGGGAATCGAATAAAAAAAGATAAAAAAGAGCGGCATCCTGTTGAGGCAGGATGCCGCGGGCCGAAGCCCAGATTTTATTCGTTGCCACCCGCAGGCGTTGTGAGCGGCGGAACTTGTTCGGCGCATTGATCGTCAGAGGGGCGGATGGTTCCGGAGAGAACCACGTCCGCCAGCATCTGCATATTGCCCAGATCTTTTCCTTGAACAAGCAATTTGAAGCTCAGGCCATCAACTTTGACTTCGCTCACGCGGGCCACAGTGTCAGGATAGCGCTCATCGGTATAGGTGCCATTCCGGCGGAGACCTTGGTATGAAAGGACACCGATCGTTTCCATGAAGCTGAAAAGCTTCACATGTCCATTCAATTCCTCGGGTACTCCTATTTGAAAGGAAATTCCAGGGATTTGAATATAGGGAAATGTTTCCCTATCTTGGATGGCGATTCCGAGTATCTTTTCGGAGCCTTCAGAGCCTTTTTTGAGTACCTGTACGGATTGCGCGTGCAGGAAAGCCCTAATCGTAGTATTCGTTATCACGGTATGTTTTTCTTTCTTTTTTGTACTAGTTCCAAACGCTGTGGGTGATCCCACGAGTCGCCGGAAAGCATCTTTGGATCTCGGGAAACGCCCCGGATGTATGCCCAAATAAGCGTATATATTATACTATACAGGCTAGTAAAAGTCAAGAATAAGGGTCTGGCTGTAGGTGAGGCTGTGAAATTAACCCAAAACCGCCTTGATTCTCCTCACTCCCTGGGCAACAGCCTCTTCTTTGGCGATCTTGAATCGCATCTTCCCTGCCTTGTCAGCGTCGGCTTCAGCAGTGCCCGCGAGCTCTGTAGTGTTTTTAACATGAGGACCTCCACAGAATTCCTTCGAAAAGGCATCGTCCATTGATTCGCCAACGAAATATACCGTAACGCTATCGCCATACTTTTCTCCGAAGAAATGCAAAGCGCCGGTTTTTTCGGCATCTTCCTTAGACAAAGTCGCAACCTGCACAGGCAAAGCCTTTTCGATTTGCGCATTGACGATATCCTCGACCCGCTTTTTTTCCTCATCAGTCATCTTCGTAGTATGCGCAAAGTCGAATCGCAAACGCTCTGGCGTGATATTGCTGCCCTTCTGCGCGACATGATCGCCGAGCACTTCTCGCAAAGCCTGATGCAGCAAATGCGTCGCGGTATGATATCGAACTGACATTTCGCTTGTGTCCCCCAGCCCGCCCTTGAATCGCTCGCCTGCTCCAGCGCGTGAAAGCGCCTGATGAGCCTCGAGAGCAGCAGCGAATTTTTCCATATTGATAGTGATGCCATGCTCCGCAGAGATTTCCTTCGTCAATTCGATTGGAAAACCATATGATTCGTATAAAAGGAATGCATCTTCGGCATTGAGCTCGCTTGCATTCGCGGCCTTTGTCTTTTCAAGCATTGCAGAAAGCTCCTTCATGCCGCGATTAAGCGTATTGCGGAACTTCTGCTCTTCTTTTTCGATGGCGATCTTGATCGTCTCGCGCTGCTTGGCGACATTTTCATAGACAGCCGCATATTGATCGCAGACAGTGTCAGCGATATGGAACAAAGCCTTCGGCTTCAGCGCCAAGACATCCGCGAATCGCACCGCGCGCCGGATAAGTCGTCGCAATACATAGCCCTGATCCGTATTCGCTGGCAAAACTCCATCGGAAATGAGCATGACGGATGTTCGGATATGGTCGGCGATAATACGCACGGCCTTCGTTTCGGCAGGGGTCTCGTCTTTTGTATCAACCTCCTTTTCTCGCAAACCTCGAATCGAATCGCAGATCGGTCCAAAGATATCAGTATCAAAAATATTATTCTTGCCCTGCAAAACCATAGCGACTCGCTCGAAGCCAGAGCCCGTATCTACATTCTTTGCAGCGAGCTTGCCGACGACTTTGCCATCCTTCTTCTGATATTCCATGAATACATCGTTCCAGATCTCCACGACATCCTGTCGCGTCTCGGATGCATCCCAGAATTCTTCATGAGTCAGGCCAGACGCAAGATTGCCCGTAACGTCATAGAACATTTCCGTATCCGGACCGCATGGGCCATTGTCTCCAGGGCTCCACCAATTGTTTTTGGCAGGAAGGAAAAAGATCCTATTCCCTGTGACGCCGTTTTTCTCAAAAATGCCTCGCCAAATATCGGCGCTCTCCTCATCTCGAGGCGCATCGTCATTGCCTTCGAAGCAGGTCACATAGAGTCGCTGAGGATCGAGGCCAAAGCCGTTTTCCTTGTCTGTGAGCAATTCATAGCTCCATTCGATGGCTTCTTTTTTAAAATAATCGCCAAGAGACCAATTTCCCATCATCTCGAAGAATGTCGCATGCGTATTGTCGCCGATATCATCGATATCGCCCGTTCGCACGCATTTCTGAAAATCTGCCAATCGAGTTCCAGCAGGATGCTTTTCTCCCAGCAAATATGGCACGAGAGGCTGCATGCCGGCAGTATTGAACAATACCGAAGGATCATTCTCCGGCACGAGCGGCGCAGATGGAATGATGGCATGATTTCGAGGCGCTGCGGCAAAGAAATCCAAGAAACGGCGGCGTATTTCGGCTGAATTCATAGTTTTATCACTTTATCATAAAACCAGGCATGCCGCCAAAAAACCGCCCCATCCACTTAAGGACAGGACGGCTTTCTGTTTTGATCTGTCTATAGATCGAGTCTGGCTTACGCTCGCTGTACGTTCACAGCTGTTGGGCCCTTCTCGCTGTCTTCGACTTCATACGTGACTGCATCGCCGGCCTTCAGTTCATTGAACTGTACGCCTACGCATCCAGTTGAGTGGAAGAAAATGTCTTTTCCTCCTCCATCAGGCGTAATGAATCCAAAACCTCGGTCTTTCAATTCTCGGATGATTCCTTTCATTTGAGTGTAGATTGTTATGTTGGTTAATATACAAATAGATGTCCGCTGAATTCGACTTTTTCGAACTTGCTTTTTGCCTCACAAGAATGACATGTATTCGCTTAAATAACAAGCCCTCTATACACCCTGCTATTTCTTAGCCGATTTCGCGACCATCTTCTCCGCTGCTTTGATTTTATTCAAAATCTCCTCCAGCCCCTTTTCGAAGAAATCAGCCTTAGTTACATCGATACCGATATCCTTGAAGATATCATCCGGCTTCTTTGAGCCGCCTGCGCTGAGGAAATATTCGATCTTCTCGATGAATGCGGAATCCTTCTTGTATTCGGCATAGAGAGCATTGGCGATGAGCTGGCCATATGCATAGGCATATACATAAAAGAAATATCGGAAATGCGGCACGGCAATGAATCCATATCCATCAGCTTCGGTCAATTCGAATGCAGATCCGAGGAAAGGCTTTCGGCAATCCATGAAGAGCTTGGCCATTTCCGCTGCTGACAATGCGCCTTTTTCCTTGATGGCGGCATGCAAAGCGACCTCATAATTGAAGTATGCGATCTGAGAATGCGTCGTGAAGATATCGTCCTGGATTTTTTCCAAAATCATTGCCTGACGCTCCTGCGGCGTAACTCGCTCGAGCAGATAATCGAAGAGAACGTTCTCAAAGAATGTGCTCGCAACCTCGGCGATCGAAATCGTATAGTCAGAATAGAGAGCGCCCTGCTTCTTGGACAATTCAGTATGAATCGCATGGCCCATTTCATGCGCCATTGTCGAGACGCCATTCATATCGTCCGAATAATTCATCATGATATGCGTCGGCACGCCATGACCGCCGCTGCAATATGCACCGCCCTTCTTTCCTTTGCGCGGATATGCATCGAATTTCCCTTCAGATAGAAAACCATCGAACATATCTCCGAATGAAGGCTTCACCGCGCGAAAAGCATCCGAAATCATCTGCGCTCCAGCAGCGAGCGGATATTTGGTCGCAGCCTTATTTTTTTGTTTGTCCATGCTGAGCTTCGTGCCGAGCTCTGCAAGCGTCAATTTAGGCAAGCCAAGAACCTTCGCCTTGAGCTTCCAGAATCGATTCGCGTCCTTCATGCGATTATTAACAGCAGCAACAAGCGCTTCAACGCTTTTGATGGAATTCTGATATCCGAGCACAGTCGCCTCATACGGCTTAGCAAAGCCGCGCAAATCATCCGTCACCCGCTTATTGGCAACGACGGCATTCATTTCTGCTTCGGCAAAGAAGCTGATCTCCTTGAATTTGTTCACGATCTCGGTATGCAATGCCCGTCGCTGCTTGATAGGCAGATCCGGCTTGATCGCCTGTGCTTCCGTGATCGGAATCATCTTTGCTTTCTTTTTGCCGCCTTCTTTGACTTCATGCTTGACCATCTGCTTCGTCAGCAATGCGCTCTGAGCGGATACCCACATCTCATGCGATGGCGCATGCTTGAGGTTGAGGATTTTTTCCTCGCTTTCCGACAGATTATACTGAGCGATCTCGAAAATCGAATTCAAATACATGCGATATTCGGCAAGGGCAGGATCTGCCATGAATTTCTTCTGATTATCCGCAGAGATTTTAGCCAAATTGAGATTGAAGAAAATAATCTGATTCGCAGACTTCGTTATCAGCACCTCGTATGCATTGAAAAGCGCCGTGATCTTGGCATTCTGCGTATCGATATCCCTGAGCAAATGCAAATACCAGAGCGGCTTGCATACGCCCGTCTTGTCCATCAGATTTTTCCAATCAGCAAGCGCCTCCAGCAATTTGGCGCCATCATTCATATAATTCTTTTCTGCATCAATGGCTTTTTTGTATTTTTTTGCAAAAAAATCATATGCCGCCTCAGTGGCTTTGATATCCTTCTCCAATTTCGGATCCGTAATCCCTGAATATAGCTTGCTGAAATCCCATTGCGATTTGAGGTCTTTGGTTTTGATCATAGTATACGTATTACGGTATCACGAAATGAGATTTGCCCCAATCGCCCCGTATTCATCTCAAACTATCTCAAACCATTCACATATGCCCTCGTAATCGGCCCAAAGAAGCCAATTGCAGGCTTGATTTTGGTCGCAGACTGCAATCTCATGAGCGCAGCCCTTGTTGCCTGTCCAAAGTATGTAGTTTCATGTCCGGGAGCCCCAGGAGCTGTTCCTGCAGCCACAGGGTATCCATGCGCATTGAGAAAGACCTGCAATTGTCTGATATCGTCATTTCGAGGCATGAATAGATTGAGATTTTTTCCAAAAAAGAAATTCTGAGAAGTCGCGCAAGGCTTGCCAGTTAGAACATTGAATTTATAACCGAATACGCAACCGATAACGGGAGCTGATCCAGTGGCATTGCCCGATCCTCCGATGCCATCCGTTCCGGCTATGCCATTTGTTCCCGTCGCCCCATTAGGATAGATGATGGTCATTGATCCTCCAGATCCGCCTCCTCCTCCGCCAGAGCTTCCGCCGCCAATCTGAGTGCCATTAGATGCGACGATTATTGTTCGCTGATATGTGCCCGCAAGCTGTGGATTGACATAGGTAACTGGAACCCCATCCAATAAGACCGTCGTACCGGTATCAGAAACCGCATACGTTCGCACATACGTTCCTGGATAACCGGTATTCACATCTCCGGTTATGACGCCAGTCAGATTTCCATCCTTGATATCCAAGCCGGCTGCACCTGGATCATTGAATGCATTTCCCATGACGATTTCGATGGTAGATGCGCCATTGAGTCCAGATGAAAAAGGAGGATTGTCCGTCACGGTCTGAGCGCTCGAAAAATCAACCGATGCGCCTCCGCATCCTGAAGATGTAACTGCCACGGATGGCACAATCCCAGATGCCGGAGCCGTTCCAGAAACCCCGCTCTCGCCATCAGCTCCGCATACTCCGGGCACCGTCGTAACCACGCCCACAATCCCCGAATCAGTAAGGGTGAATCGGCCGCTTGCCAATACAGTGCCGCCTCTCGTGCCTCCTTCCGTTCCTGAACCTGCGCTCGCGGAAACGCTTGCAGGATCAGCATTGCCTCCATCGCCTCCTCGTCCGCCATTTCCTGTCGTTCCTGATGCCAATGTCAAAGTTCCGAGAATCTTTGAATTAGTCATCGTCAGGCTTCTGCCCGCTCCGCCATTTCCAGCGCTTCCTCCCAAGCCTCCATTGCCGCCATTTCCATTATCCAGACCGCCATTGCCTCCTCGTCCGCCATTGCCCCCATTTCCGCCGCGGCCTCCGGCAGTAGATACATTTCCATTCACGATCACTGCGCTGAGAACAAGCGCGGCTCCTGAGGCACCCGCTTCGCCAGTTCCTCCCTGTGCTCCATAGCCGCCATCGCCTCCATTCGAATCAATGAAAGCATCGCTTCCAGGCGAACCCGCAGCATTCGTCGTGCCATTTCCATTGAGGGCAGCAGTTCCGCCCGCTCCGCCCAGCCCAGAACCTCCGCGATCTACGGAATTCTGTCCATTGCCGCCATTTCCTCCATTGCCTCCATTGCGACCATCGGCTCCATTTGTCGATATATTTCCCGTCACGGTACCATTCATTACCGTAATTCTATATCCCGCTCGATGAACCGTAGATGTCGTCGAACCGGTAGCTACGATATTTCCATTCAAAGTAGAGCTTGCGAGGTCGATTACGATATCGTCAGCCCGTATGATGAGGCAGTCTCCGCCCAATCCGATATTTCCCGTCAGGGTATATGTTTCTGATGACGATGCCAGGATTCCGCATGCGCTGACCGAAGTCGCGGCAGAAGCGGAATGCGGAAAAATTAAAAAAGCAAAAGCCGCCAATGCGAAAACAAAAGCGGAGCCAATGGAAGTACGTAATGTCATGCATCAATTATACCCGCATCGGTTGGCGATTCCTATTCGATTTTCCACGTCTGTATTCCCCTTTTTTCCGTATTTACTTCTTCGCGGCGCCTTTCATATGCTTTTCATATGCCTTTCTGGCCTCCAGCCTATATTCGCAATGCTCGCATGTAGGGCTCTGCTTTGGCACATCATCGCTGTCCAGGCATTTCTTTGCGCGGATGAGCACGTCTTCGATCCAGTCCGACTTTCCCGTATAGGGAATTATTTTGACATCGAATTCGAGCTTGCCGTCGAAAGCCTCCCGGTCTTTTTTGCCATTAACATAGACGAAAAAGCCTGTATCGCTGACTTCGAAGCTATTATTGCGCAAAAGCCATTGATAGATTTCCATCTGGCGTCGATACTGATTATGCCATCGAGTGTCCTCCAGTTCGATCTCGCCATCCTTGCTCGTCGCCTTATAGTCGACGATCGATAGAGAACCGTCTGAGTTTTTCCAAATATCGTCAACTGCCCCAAAGACGAGGAAATTGGTTCCGGGATGATGGTATTGAACGCCGACGAAGTTCTCTCGCCACTCGTCCATCTTGGGATGCGTAAAAGGGATGGCATCGAGGCCGTATTTCTTCATCAAAGGATGCGCTTCGCCATTGGAGCGATGGATATCGAATTCTTTTTTCATCAAATGATCCACCGCTATATTGAGCGTAAAGCTTGGCATGGATGGCCTCGCGATCCCAAGCTTGCGGTCCAGATAAAAGCAAAGCGGGCATTCGAGAAACATATCTATTTTTGTGCGGCTGAGCTTGAATGGCTCGGACTTCTTGTCTGGCTGGCCATTGTCGCAGCCTTCGATTGCGCCGCCGCCGGCATTCTTTGCGCCGTAAATCCCCCACGTCTTGACGATATTGCTTTTAGGACCGCTATTCCAGCCACCGTATGAGCCGCTTGATGATTTTGCCATGATTAGATTTGCTGATTATTCTTGATTTGCCGTTGTTTATCCTTGCGGAACCGTTTTGATAATATCGCTCACTTCGCCGAGCACTACCTGGATCTTGTCCTTCGAGAATCCGAGAACTTCCATCTCTCGCACATTGTCGAATAGGGATTTAGCGAGGACTATGTCTTTTTCGAGCAGATGTCGCTTCTCTGCAGAATTCAATGTCGTGAGACATGTTACTGGGTGCAGTAGCGTATCCTCGATCATGCTCCGCAGGTTTTCCTTTTCAGGATAATTCCAGCTGAGCAATTTCAAGCCCTTGCATTCGGCATAGATTATAGCAGTCTCTGTGAACTGCGTATTCGTAACGAGCCAGCCCTCATCGAGCTTGCGCTTTCGGCCTCCATAATCAAAAAGCGTCTCTCTGAGATCGTCATAGCGCGCCTTTACATAGAGAGTGACTTTTAGGTCGGTCTTTGATGCGGGATCATGATGGTATTTTACTTCGGCCATGATCAATTTTTCATCAAATTCGCTTTCGCCGCTAACATTGTCCTTTCTTTTGCCCCAGGCGACCACATCTACCTCATGTGCAACGCATCCGCCGAGCACCACCTGGTCCGTCACCGCTTCCATCCCCCATCGCGCATTGAATAATTGCGCCACATATTCCTCGAATGGAAATCCGGTAGGCCCGAATTCGAGCATTGATCGCCGCAATGAATATCGCGCAGCGACGACGCGGGAATGATCCTTGAGCAGATGAAATGCCCTTTCATAAATTTCTGAAGCCGAAGTATAGATTCCGACAGGCTCATGCGATTCGCCCTTCCCATTGCCATGTCCGCTCACTTCGCCATGCTCTGCCTGATGCGTATGCTTTCCATCATCCAAAAAAGCATCGATGACAGTATGCACGATCTTGTCCGCCTGATTTTCCTGCGCGCCGGCATTGACGAGAGAGTCCTTGAGCTTGAACTGATCGAAGAGCTCGAAGCTCCCATCCATCTTTTTTACGAACAATTGCCGGTCATGCTGTTTCGTCATCCTAGGATTATACCACCACCCAGGCATACATCGCCATCGTAAAAGACGCATGATTGTCCACTTGCCACTCCTTGCTGCGGAATATCGAATCGAACAATGAGGCCGAGCATATCCTGACCAGATCGATTGTCGATTGTCGGAGAAATTCGCGCATCCTGAAGCAATTGCCGATGTCGCAGGCGCACCCTGACCTTCATTTCGGAATCATGGTTTTTGAATTGAGGTCTTTTGGCCAAAAAATTCACTTCGCCCAACATAATCTGCTTCGAATTATCGGATTTGATGAGATCCTTATGCGGCCCGACATAGAGGATATTTTTTTCCACATCTTTCTTGATGATAAATTGAGGCTCTGCATCCGTCGTCTGATTGATTATGGTAAAACCATGCCGCTCGCCTATCGTATACAGGACTGCGCCATCATGAGTGCCGATTGTTTCGCCTTTCATATTCAAAACATCTCCGGCCATAGGCGCTGGTTTCAGGTATTCCTTGAGAAATTCCTTCATATCGAGCTTGCCAATGAAGCAGACGCCTTGGCTGTCTTTTTTATCAAAAACAGGAAGCTGAGCATATTCTGCTATAACTCGCACTTCGTCCTTCTGCAATGCGCCGACAGGAAAGATGGTGCGCGGCAGGCTTTTCTCTGAAATTGCCCACAGGAAATATGTCTGATCCTTATTCTCGTCGGCTGATAGGATGAGCTCAGTCTGCGAATCTCTGCCCGAACTGTCACGAGTCTGAGCATAATGTCCTGTCGCCACGAAATCGGCGCCTTGAGCCATGGCATAGTCGAAAAACCCTCCGAACTTCACATGCTTATTGCACATGATATCGGGATTCGGTGTCCGACCCGCCGCATATTCCCGGATCATATAATCAGCGACGAATTTTTTATACTCATCCTCCAAATCCAAAGTCTGAAAAGGAATGCCGAGATGGGCGCAAACACGCATGGCATCGCGACGATCGTCCTTCCATGTGCATGTCGCTGCACCCTCATACTCTGTATCGTCGCCTGGCTGCCAGACCTTGATAAAAACACCCACGACATTGAATCCAGCCTCTTTGAGCAAATATGCCGACACAGACGAATCTACGCCCCCTGACATGCCCACAAAGACAGTCGGCTTAGAAGGAGAAGACGAAATCGCCCCATTAATATGGAGCGGTAGGTGGCGTATGGCTTTTTTGATGAGTTTTAGGGCGGGTTCCATGGCTAAAAAACGACGGTTAATACGTAATGTATAGCGTCTTTTGGTGTTGCTGGCAAATAGCGCCCGCTCGGCTGATCATGCCCTAAAGTCCTCTCTTTTGGATCGCGATCAAGATCAGAACCATCAGGGATGTGAAAGCGAGACCCGCATAATACTTGGTCTTCATTACTTTGCCATACTCATTAGGTTTTCCAGAAATCCTTTTGATGACTTGCCAGATTACAAAGCCTGCGATTATGCCAATCGCAAGCATTGCCCCGGACAAACTTATATTTGAATGAAAAGAATATGCCAAGAGAATGATTCCTGGGTAAAAAAGGAATATATAGTTATTTCTTATGCCTTTCAATCCATATCTCGCAGCAAACGTCATATCGCCTCTCTGCTTATCCTCTTGTATTTGATATGCCTGAGAAAATGGGTACATGCTCAGAACCACGCACATGGCGCCTATTGCCCCGATTCCAAGCTCCAGAGGAAACCCTCTTCCTCCAGCTGCCACGTATCCCATGAATACGATATTCACAACGGTCCCTACCCCTATCGTGACAAAACTCAAAAGAGGTTTGGATTTAAATCTGAAGAAAGTTCCGCTATAAATCCAGAACAGAATAATAGAAAAGGCAAATAATACCGAGAACAAAAGACTTATTCGAATCGACAATGCCAGCCCAATAACTTGAACAATCCAAGAAGCCCAATACATCCAACGCGTCATTTTTGGAGGATGTTCAAGGCCACCTATCGGACCCTTGTCATCATCTATATACGAATTATACGAATTCGCTCCGCCAAATAAAAGTACGTAGATCAATAAGAAGGCATATGCGAATAGCCACAAGTTTTGAATGGCATGTGCATATATTGCGCCCAAGATGAATGGTGCGGAAAGTATGAGGAAATTGTATTTTAGCCGTAGATGAAGGAGGAAATCTCTTATTTCGGACATATGAAAATTGTAGCATATGCTAGATGCCGAAACTGAATAGCGTATTTAGTTCAAATACTTCTCCTTCGCCTTCTTATGCTCCTCGAAAGTCACGCTGAAATGCGTCACGCCATCATTGTCAGATAGGAAATAAACATAATTGTTTTTCTGAGGATAAAGCGCTGCCTTGATAGAGCTTAGCCCAGGATTCGAGATCGGCGTCGGCGGCAATCCTCGATTCGTATATGAATTATATGGCGACTTATCTCGCAAATCCTTCGTCGTGAGCTGCGCGGATGTCTTGCCTGTCGCATATGTCAGGGTGCTATCGGCCTGCAGCGCCATCCCCTCCTGCATTCGTCGATAGAACAGATCGGCAACCATGGCCTTGTCCGCATCGGTCTGCACTTCTTTTTCCAAAATCGAGGCCATGATTATGACCTGCATGATCGTTCGCGGGCCGTATTTTGATAGATTCGCACCTGCTGCGCTTGTCGTCGCGCTCGTGCTCGAAGCAGCCGAATTCGCTATGTCACCCCTGCCTGCCGCGATTTCGAAATCCATCTTGAGCGGCGCCATCCTATTCTCGAAATTGCGCAACATCGCCGCTACGACAGGTCCCGATGTCGCATATGGATAAAAGAAATACGTATCTGGAAACAGTACGCCCTCATAGTCTTCCGCCGCCTTGATGAAATCTTCAGGCTTAATGTCTACGAGCCGCTCGCTATACGTATCCGCCATCTTGCGCACCGTATACCCTTCAGGAATGGTTATCTTTGCGGGAATATATCCATAATCCCCATTTGCGAGGCGCGACAGTATCTCGAAGACATTTTCCTTTCCTTTGAAAACATATAAACCTCGCTTGATCTTTCGCTCGACGCCGAGATGCTGGATAAGACTGAGGGCGACCGCCTCAGATTTGATGACATGCATAGCCTCGAGCTCAGCGACGAATTGCGGCAAGGTCTTGTCGCCATTCAATTCGATTACAGCGGCCTGCAATCGAGGCTCTGTAACCGTGGGCTGAGTCGGCCCTGCGAACCATTTGAACCAGGCGAAAATCCCGCCGACAATGATGACGACGACAATGCTGAGCAGCCAAAGAAGTGTTTTTTTAACAAAATTCATAACGCCGGGGACTAAAAGTATAAGCATCTATGCATATGATTATAGCGCACGATGCCACAGAAACTAAATCCGCCACAAACCACGCGAAATCGCCGCTGCCTAGATCGGCAGATTCGCAGGCGGCTCCACGCGCTTCGCAGCGAGTCGAGTGAGCGTAGGCGTCCGTGCGATCTGTCCAGGGAAATGGTACAAGGTCGCCAACTCCTCAGTCGTCATGACGAAAGAGCTGCCGCTATACCCTTTCGGAATATATTCCGGCACGAAGAATGATCGCCATTGATAGAGCTCGAACAATTTCTTCTTTTGGCCGAGGGTTTTTTTGCCAGAAATATCCTGCCATGGATAGGTAAATCCTGGCGCCTTGTCTGCCTTGAAGCTATTGAGGTTGGGCGTTCCATAATGTCGCAATATTCCAGACAGGCCCGCCTGAGTCGTTCCTCGATATGCCTCTTTCTTTGCGACATAGATGGCACGAATTCCGCAATCGAATGGAATCTTTCCTAGGCTGCCTTCGATGGCATCGACGGCTTCTTTTTCCCCCTTCGTCAATGTCAAAAGGCTCGGATTGACGGGCTTCGTCGGATCCATCTTGATATCTCGCTTATTTCTCTTATGCAAATCCTTTTCCGCATCATGCCTCCAGTCCACTTTCTCGAACCATGTGCCAGGCTTCGGCTTATCCTTGCCATGAGCGCGCACGCAGATCTGCAGCCATGCCTGCTCTCCTTTCTGCAATGAGCCCATGAATTCGATGACGGGAGTAATCGGATCCACCTTGCCGTCCTCTTTCTCTCCGCTGCTTCCAGTGAGGCCATATGCAACATATGTCTTGATGGGCAAATGAGAAGGACCGGACTTCTTGAACTCGCAGCCCCAATACTGATGCGTCTCAGGATCAAATGGTGTTAGATGGGCATAATCCTTGCGAGTCACATCGTCGATTTCGATATCGGCGAATTGCGCATAGAGCTGGGTCTCGATCATTTCCTTGAATTTCGTCCGCGTCCATAGATAGAAATGCACATAGCCATCGATTGAGGCGATCTCCAGCGAAAACCAAGCCTTTGTGCTTCCTTCCCAGAATTTCTGGAACATATTTCCCTCTCCGCCCGGCTGAAAGAGCGAAGTGATGACGATTTCCATGGCCAGAGGGCCTTTGGCTATTCCTTTAGGAAGCCGGCATTCGAGCAAGGTATATTTTTGCTTTGAAAAAAATTCGGCGCGCACATACTTTACCCATGCCTTCCAGAATGACTTGATCAGATAGATAGGCAAAAGCACGATGATAACGGCGAATCCCAATTTGAGGATGACGTTCAATGTCGATGCGAATGCTGCTTGTGCTGCTGTTTCCATAATTGTTTTCTTTGCTCCTTATATTCTATCGCATCGGAGGGAATTCCGAAACACAATATCCCATTAAGTATTTTTCCTTATACCAATTCTTGTATTTGCCTTCTGTCAGCGGGCTTTGCGTCATCCTTGTCTCCGTGCCCAATTTCGAAGGAGGCGTCGCTACCCATATCATGCCACGAGAATCGCATCTGAATGACTGGTATACAGACTGTATGCTGCCAACAAACAGAAATCCTATCGAAACGATAACGATCAATATCGCTATTGGCGCCAGGAACTTGTTGATCTTCGCATCCGTCTTGGCACTCGTCAGCCTGAATTCCTTTTCCCAGATGCTTTGTTTTTTGGACATATCGTTATCGATAGTATATCAAATATGTGGACAACTTTGTTTTTTTGCCTCATCGCAGCATAGACAATGATTCGTTTTCATTGCCTGAAAAATTATTTTCCCTTGAATAATATGGCGTAAATCAGATCAGGCTTTTTCCTAGCGATATGAACAAGCAATCTACCCGTTATGCACGTATTATGCACTGTTTTCTTCACAATTTTTATGCAGATTTGATCGGGGCTTCATTTTATCCAATTTATACTACGCGCATTAATTAATTTGATAAAAAACACCATGCATACAGATATATCAAGAGAGGAATTATACGATAATTTTGCGACTAAGGATTATTTAAGAGAAAATTTTGTCACCAAAGAATACCTGGATGAAAGGATCGCCAGTTTTCTTGCTGACATACGAACCCTTATTCACGAAATCGGAGACTCTTTTACAGCCAAGATCCAGGATACCGACGACCGTCTGGACCGACATATAGAACAGAATGCCCTCGAACACAATAAATTCAAAAGAGCCTAATCCGCTGCAAATTCAAAAGCGCGGCCCGTTTCCGGGCCGCGCCGCGCGACGATTTGCCGCTGATTGAAGAACAGATCGGGCCCCCCCACTACTTACTGTCATATCCACCCTGATCGGTAAAGGCGGCCTGCCATTTTTCCTTGGCTGCCGTATATTTCTTGCCCACGACCGCATCGTGCTCGCCGTCGCTGAGATGCTGGCACAGAGCCGCCAGACGCATGTGGAATTGCCATGGTGCCACGGACTCATTCAAAATCGGATGATTGAGCGAGGAAGGAACGCTGAGCTGCACGATGGGGTCCAGATCGAGTGTCGTTGCATAGCGATTAATGTGGAAGGTCGCCGCAATTCGGTACTGTTCCAGATGCGGCACGAAGTCGCGCTGTTCGGCCCTCGGTATTCCGAGAGCCTCGAGTGCTTTGTCGAACCATTCGTAAGCGTGATCCATCAGTCTTGCGACAAGCATCGAGGCAGCGCCTTGAGCCCTGAAGGGATTGTCTCTTATTTGCAGTATCATTGGTTTTGGAGCTGGTTGAGTCTGTTTTGATAGCCAATCTGATCTGTCGCTGACTGCGACAAGACCTTGGCCACCAAATCGACCTAACCAGCCGTTTCACTACGCATATTAAACAAACAACCTGGGCAAATGATGCCACAGGCTGTTTGTTTTGTATAGTCCGACACTCGGGGATTTACTTCGCAGCGATCTCAGCGATGCTGTACCGTCCTTCCTTATCCTTTTTGAAAAACTTATTGCTCTGGAGATTGACGAGGATGGTGTTCTCCTTGACGTATCGCTCCTTGAGAACCTTGGCTATGATCTCATCCTTCGTAAGCGGGCCATTCTTTTCAATGACGCTCTTGATGACATCCTTGACGACGCCTGATAGGTATCCCCATTCAGCGAGCGCATAGAGGCCTCGGCCAACGAGAACGAATCGCTTATCCTTGATCAATTCATTATGAGTCGTAGCGATATGGGCCTTCTTCTTGAAAAGCTTCTCAATGAGCTTGGCGATATCTCGGAAGTGGATCGGTGATCCATGCTTTCGCATAGCGAGGAATGCATAATCTCGGATGCCCTTTGTAGAGACATTAGAAGACGATGCCTTGCCCCATTCGCCCAATGGATTCTTGGCGATATGCTTAGAGATATTCAACCATCGCTTCGCGACTTCCTCAGTTCGGTACTTATCGTTCACATCCTTGAGGTGCTCGAGGAATGCATCGATCATTTCCCCTTCTGGGATAAGCTCATGGTCATCGATAGACTTATAAAGCTTTCGGAGCGCCTCGTGGATCTTCTTTGCTAGCGCAGCATCGATATGCCATCGGTGCTTGAATTCAGGATCCTCCTTTTCTCGCTTGAACTCATCGCCCAATGTAAGAAGGAAATGGATATTGTTTCGAGTAAGCGTATCCTTTGCAAAGTGGGCCAAAAGATCATCCTCAGACAACATTCCGCCTAGATCAGATATGACAGAGTGGAGCTCTGTAAAAATGGCCTTCTCCTGCTTGAAAGGAGCTGACTTTCGGATATTCTGAAGCGCTACATGCTCGATCTGTCGAACTCGCTCTCGCGTGATCGAATACTGCTCGCCAATGGCCTCAAGGGTCATTCGCTCGCCTTCCTTATCGAGTCCATATCGCTTCGTAATCACAATTCTAGCTCTCTCAGGCAGAGCCGCGAGAAGCTTCTTTGTGATGTTTTTGGGCTTAAATGTTAGGGATGTCGTTGCCATGTCTTTTTTTGTTACCTTATTACATTATCATACTTTTGACAAAAGGTCAAATAAAGAGCCTTTGGGTGCGTATGAGCGCGTTTTTGGGACAATTTTTGGGTAAGTTTTCTAATAATTACTGGATAATCTGTTCTGAACTAAAACCTCGTTCTCTGCATTATATCATAAGACTAAAACTAGTCCAGTCCCCGTCAATGTCTTGTCAATAGTGAGCGAAAGCGCGCAATGAGGCCGCAGATAGAGAAAACGTCGCTTAATTCGCAACGAAATTCACTATCTTTCCTGGAACGAATATGGTCTTTCGAATAGTAAGTCCGTTTAATTTTTCTGCAATCATCGGCAAGTCGAGCGCCATCTTTGACATCGCCGCTTCGTTCTTTGATTCTTCTGCAGAAACCACAAGAGTCGCGCGAACTTTTCCATTGATCTGCACTACTACGGTAGCGGTTTCTTCGGTCAGCATGGCTGGATCATATGTCGGCCAGTCTGCGAGGACGACGCTTTTTGCGGATTTCGTAGGCGATTTATTTGCAGACCTCTTCGCTGCAACGGCAGGCAAGGTCGCAAATAATTCTTCCGTAATATGCGGAGCAAAAGGCGCCAGGATCAAGAGCAAAGATCGATATGCCTCAGCGCTTATCGCCTCTTCTTTTTCCATGGCATTCGTGAGAATCATCATGGCTGAAATGGCGGTATTGAATGAGAATGTATCGATATCTTCGCCCACTTTCTTGATGGTCTTGTGGAGCAAGGAAGCTATGGCCTTCGAATCTGTGAAATCAGCGCCGTCTTTTTTGCCAAAGTGAACCTTCGGTCGCAAGCGCCAAACTCGCTCGATAAATCGTCGAGAGCCAATCATATTGTCAGTGCTCCAAGCAATGCCCTGATCGAAAGGGCCCATGAACATCTCGTATATGCGCAAAGTATCGGCACCGTATAATTTCACGACATCGTCAGGATTGACTACATTGCCGAAGCGCTTGCTCATCTTGCGTCCATCAGGACCAGCGATAAGGCCTACGCTCTTCAGCTGCTTGAAAGGCTCGATCTTGTCGACGACGCCGATATCGTAGAGGAATTTATGCCAGAATCGCGCATAGATAAGGTGGCGCGTAGCATGCTCTGCCCCGCCGACATACATATCCACCGGATCCCAGTACGCTTCCTTTTTTGGATCTACGAGCTGCTTCTTATTCTTTGGATCGATATAGCGCAAATAATACCAGCATGAACCTGCCCATTGAGGCATGGTATTCGTTTCCCGCTTCGCAGCAGTCTTGCAAGTCGGGCATTTCACATTGACCCATTTCGTCATGGCAGCCAAAGGCGATTCGCCTGTTCCCGTAGGCTCATATGATTTCACGAAAGGAAGCTTGAGCGGCAATTCCTTTTCAGGCACCGGGACGACTCCGCATTTTGGACAATGGATGAGAGGAATGGGCTCGCCCCAATATCGCTGGCGAGAGAATACCCAGTCGCGCAATTTATAATTGACAACCATGCGGCCTTTTGCAGCCTCAACGATGTCCTTCAATGCCTCTCTTGAGTCCTGGCCATTCCATTTTCCTGAATTAACCAAGATCCCATAACCAGTTGCAGCGATATTTTTTACAAAATAATTGAAGACGTGAGCATGCAGGGGATCTTCAATGCGAGTCTCTATAGACTTTGCATCATTCCATTCGACAGTGAATTTGCCCTTCTCATCCTTTTCGAGCTTTTGGCTATCCTGATGACCGTCTGTGAGTTCGAAATAGACTCCGACAGCCTGAATGTATCGCGATACACCGCCTTTCGAATGAGCGATATAGTGATGATGGATAATATCTGTCGTTCCAATATGCTTCAGATGAGAATATCCCGTTTCTTCAGAAACCTCCCTGAGAGCGCAGGCTACGGCATCTTCGTTTTTCTCCCTGCCTCCACCGACAAAAAGCAATCCTCCGCTCTGCTGCCCCCAATTTATATTTAGGTATTTCTTTGCTTTCGGATCATATACAACAGCCACGATGCTTGTTCGGAATTCTTCATTCGGCCTTGGCGTCCCAGTGACGGCCTCAATGACATTCCT
Source organism: uncultured Candidatus Saccharibacteria bacterium (assembly GCA_964368945.1). Lineage (GTDB taxonomy): Bacteria > Patescibacteriota > Minisyncoccia > Phycocordibacterales > CAIZLB01 > DALYDD01. Next base: position 1,023 of record CAYJDM010000003.1, on the reverse strand, counting down.
GATCGGAAGCTTGTATTTTTTTGCAAAGGCGAAATCTCGCTCATCATGCGCGGGCACGGCCATAACCGCTCCCGTGCCATAATCAGCCAAGACATAGTCGGCAACCCAGACCGGGATCTTTTCATCATTGATAGGATTGATAGCGAATACGCCCTCGAGCTCGATGCCTGTCTTTTCCTTGCCCTCGGCAGTTCTTTCTATCGTGGTCTTCTGAGCGGATTCTTTTATATATGATTCCACTTCCTTCCAGTTTCTTATGGATCCTGAAAGCTGCTTCAAAAGAGGGAGCTCCGGAGCAAGCACCGCATACGATACGCCAAAGAGCGTATCCGCTCGCGTAGTGAATACGGTTATTTTTTTATCCAAATCATTCAATGCGAAATCCAATTCCGCGCCTTCGCTTCTGCCGATCCAATTGCGCTGTGATTCCTTGATCGATTCAGGCCAATTGAGGAGCGGCTTTGGAAAGCCCTTTGCCGGATCCTTCATTCGCTCGAGCCATGTAGGCAACTCTGAATTCACGAGCTTGCCTGGCACGAACTCTTCGGGAGAAATCCAAAGAATCTCATTATCCTTGTCCTCGCCTTCCGCGATTGCCTGTCGCTTTTCGCTCTTGAGCTCGAAATAGACGCCTGTAGCATATGCCACGCGGTTCTCGCCCTTATGCTTGGCATGATACATGGCCTTTGTCTGGCCGCCGAGAATGCGCTTGAATTCGAGATCCGTATAGCCTGTCTCTTCTGCCACTTCTCGCTTGGCAGCTTCGATCGGATCCGTATCGCCTTCTTCCATGCCGCCCATAACCATGGTGTCCCATCCATGCTTCTTGTTTCGGATGATGAGATATTTATTTTTCTTTGGGTCAAAAACTATCGCATGCGCCATTCTTCGCTCCACTTCTGGCGCCCCCGGCTTTGGAGGATTCACATGATCGATGACAACAGGCATGTCATAGTCGACAGCATCAAGGTCAGCAAGCAAGCGATCGGCATAATCCGTAATTCGGATCATCCATTGCCGAAT
>CAYJDM010000002.1:0-168270 GCA_964368945.1 uncultured Candidatus Saccharibacteria bacterium | reverse complement strand
TGCTAAAATGCTACGCATGAACAATGAAACAAACCAGCCGCAGACTGATGCGGCGCCAATATCGCAGCCGACCCAGCTAAGCCAACCAAAGAAACCGAAAGCCTCGACATGGATATGGCTTCTCGTCCTTATCCTTATAATCGTAGGAGGGACCATGTATTTGAAGGGAAAAAACTCAGCGAATACGACGAATGGCACTGATTCCACGACTTCGGGCATCGTGACTGAGAACGCGGATGCGGACAATTCGGCGCTGCCGAACTCTTATACATACCCTTCCGGAGAGCTTTCTCTCTCATTTCCAAATGGATGGTATCCCCATGACAAGCATGGTCAGGTTTTTTTTCTAAAAAAGCCAAACACTCCTGATATAGACTCTACCGAGATCTATGCATATGGAGATCAGATCACAATCGGCGATGCGAACCTCACTGATAAGGCCGGCAATAAGCTGACGCGAGCGCAGTATGAGGCATATCTTATGAAAAACCCTCCGGCAACGAAGGATATGGATGGCAATCCGATCACTCGAACTTCCGTCAATATCAATGGCATCAAGATGACGCGCGTCGATCAGCTCGAATATGCAGGAAGCAATCGAACCCTGACCTATTCATTCCTTTCTGAGGATCTCGAATACTTTGTGCGACTCTTCCCTTATGAGCCAGAGAGCAAGGATGCGAACAATGTTCAGTTGATAAAGGATTTCGAGGCGATGGTTCAGACAATCAAGCTTCGATAATTTCCGGCTGAGCGGCCAGTAGAAAATAATCAAAAGGCCCCTGCGCGTCGTGAGACGCGCAGGGGCCAGCGGTTTAAGAAACTCTGACGAGGGTGGCGATCCAGGCTTTTTGAGGCCAGATTCCTTGCGGGATCAGGGTCAATCCAGAGCGGAAAAGGCCATTGCCGTCGTGAGTTATAGTGGCGGACCGATATCCCATGCCGCTCATCCAAACGGTGCCGAGGAAAAACACCTCTTCCCCGTGCGGCACCCCGGCGCTTTCAAATAACTGCCGAGTAAGATATCGATCCGACCTGTCAGCCTTGAGCCCAAACAATGGAGTGCCGTTGCGATAGCATCTTTCGATCCAGGACGATGCCTGAAAGTTCAAATGGAAGAATTGCAGGCCGTCAGCACACAGATTCGCATAATGGAGTTCGCCGCCATGCGTAATGAAGTGCCCACCGGAAGGCTTGATTATCCTTATCTCATACCTGTCGAACCTCAAGGCACCATGTTCCCGACGCAGCATTCGAATGCCATAGCGCATATCAATAGCGCTAAGTTCCTGCTTGCGTGCCGGGACACCCTCATCATTCGGATCAAAGTCGAGATTGAGCAAGTGATCCGAATCTTCAACGAGGGAATCGCCCCGGATCCAGGCCAGCAATTCGGTCGCCCGGCGCGAAGTAATCTGAGACAGACGACTCCTGTCCTTGGCCGTCGCTCCTGCCTGACGCAATGCGAGAGTCAGCTTGTGGAATGCGCCCATTTCGGAGCCGATCCTGTCGGGACCGTCGCTTGATGTTGCCAGCCGCGCAAACGGCACGTCCTGCAGATGTGTTAATGTGCTTTTTTCTGGAGTAGCCTTCATGGCATTACCTTTCTTTTTTTTGGCAAACCCTTTCGGGAGAAGCCGGTTGTTTAGTCGCGATATGCCGGAATGGCATGCCTTCGACAAACAAAACACTACGCTGTATATGCATAGTGTCAAGCCGATTGCAATATGAATGCTTCGCGATTGCAGATCGTATTCCTTCCGATTATTTATTGTACCAAGCTGCCTGCCACTTCTGCATATCCGCAATCTCCTTATCCTGTGCCGCGATTATATTCTTTGCCAAATCCTTGATCTCCTGATGCTTGGCATTGGCGAGTGCTGCCTGCGCCATCTCTACCGCCCCTTCATGATGCATGATCATTTCTGATAGAAAGGCTTTGTCGAATTCATCGTCCGTCTTGCCTTCGAGACCCATCATCATGCCCTTCATCATCCCGGCCATTCCATCCATGCCGGCCGCAGGCATCGCCATGCCTCCATGCATGTCTCCGCGCATATCGCCCCTCATCATATATCCACCTTCCATGCGATGATTTTTCATGCCGCCATGGCCAAGGCATGATCCGAGGCATAGCCCGACAATCAAGGCGATCGCCGCAGTTCCTGCAATGACCCATATCGTTGTTTTTTTGTTCATATGACGACATGATATCATGAGCCCTATCATCCATAATGAAGAAAAAATGAAGACATACCTCCAATACTTTACCTACAGCACCATATTCGCAATCATCGCTCTTGTCGCCTGTTATTTCGTCGGCGGATGGAAAGCCGTCCTGATCGGCGCGACGCTTGGCATCCTGGAGATCAGCCTTTCTTTCGACAATGCCGTCGTGAATGCATCGGTACTCACGAATATGTCTGCAATCTGGCGGAAGCGATTCTTATTCTGGGGAATCCTGATTGCTGTATTTGGCGCGCGATTGCTCATACCAATCTTCATCGTCGCGATCACGGCATGGATGAGCCCGATCGCGGTCTTCTATGCCGCATTCTTTGATACGGCCACATATGCGCATCTGATTGAAAACATCCATGTCTATGTGAGCGGCTTCGGATCAGCCTTCCTCGGCATGGTTTTTCTCAAATTCTTCTTTGACGAAAACAAAACCCATCACTGGATCCCCGCTATCGAGAAATATATGCAGAAGCTCGGCGTCATCGAATCGATCCAGGCCCTCGTCATGCTTCTCGTCACCGTATTGTTCGCCGGTGTACTCGACGGAGCAGCGCAGACTCAATATCTGATGAGCAGCGTTTGGGGAATCATCCTATATCTCGTGATCGATGGAATTTCGTATTTGATAAAGCCTAAAGAGATCGATTCTGCTTCGATGCCAATGCAAGCCGGCGGCACAAACCTCGCCAAGACCGCAGCCACAGCTGGATTCGTCAGCTTCATGTATCTCGAAATCCTCGACACCTCATTCAGCCTCGACGGAGTTATCGGCGCATTTGCCGTAACGCAGGATATCGTTCTCATCCTCCTCGGCCTCGCAATCGGCGCATTCTTCGTACGAAGCTTCACTATTTTTATAGTGGATAAAAAAATCCTCAACCAGCTCAAATATCTCGAGCATGGCGCATTCTGGTCCATCGGCATCCTAGCCACATGCATGCTTCTCAAGATCGTGATGCATTTATCCGAGCTCTTTGTCGTCGGCGCAACGCTTCTCGTCTTGGCAATATCGGTGGCGCATTCGAGGATTGCGGCGAAGTAAAGACCATCACGCCCTATCCCCTTTTTTTCTGCGATCTTTACAAACTTCATACAAGAGGTACCCTAGTTGCAGATCATCCGTGATCCAGCACAACCCGCCGACACATCGGCACAACCACACCTCCAGATATGCCCTCAGACTCTGCATCACCCGACTCCGCGCCTTCGATCCTCGACTGGCTAACCCAAAACGCTGACCGCATTCCAGGCACCATGCATCTTCATCACGACGCCGTGACATTCGTAAGGCCAGGACCCGAAACCGGTCTCAAAACTATCTGCGACGGCGAAACGTCCTCGGAATACCTGCACAAGCAGATGGGAGTGAGGCTGCTCACGCTCAACAATTTTGAGTGCATCCCCTTCCATAAGCACGATGATCCAAGGAGGGAAAAATATTATAACCATCGTGGCCCGGGCGTAATATTCGTCCTCCTGTACGACAGCGTCACGGGAAACACCGTACCGCATATGCTCAGCGAAAACGGACAGCGACGATTGCTGATACCGGCCAAAACATGGCATGCGGTACTCTGCTATGACTTCCTCGAGCAGAAATCCGCCTCCGTCGAAATCCTCATCTTTTATGATGACCCGAAGGATACGAAGTGGGAGCCCAATACCAAGGGACTGCTGAAAAACCGGCGCCCGCAGCTCCGATCTGACGAGACCTGATCCCGTCGATATGGCCACCGCCAACCGGCAGAGCTCGAATCAAAACCCCGCACCCCGCACCCCGCAAGAAAGCCCCGCGACAGAGTCGCAGCTCTCTCGCGGGGTGTTTTTTTGCCTCTGGTTGACAATGCACAGCTTGATTGTATTCTTCATCTGACGTTGAGAGCCAATTCGCGTCACAAACAGTACACCCCACATATCAAATAATGAGCACACCTTCTGACGACACCCTCACGCGCGGAGCCATCGCGCTTATTCTCGGCAAGCCTACGCCGGCATCATGCTTCAAGCCACGAGACTGGACGACGCTGATCCTCGGAGCACTTGATCGAGTCGAAAACCTCAGCATTTACCCTCAATTCACCAGATTGGGAAATGCCGATCCAAATCGCCCGGTCCTCACCCTTGAACGAGAGACGCGATGGATGAAAGGATGCGATGAAGTCCGTGGAAAACCTGAAGCCCGGGCCAAGATACTGGAAAAAGCCGAGTTGCCTCCTAATATAACCTTGGACACTTCGGTCGTATCGCTGTTTTCGATGGCACATCCTGCAAACCAGGAACAGTTCGGCCACGGAGACATGCTCCTCACAATCGAAGGCTGTCTGCTCCATGTCGCGTACAACACTTCTGGATATGGAGAAAAGGAGATCGTTCACGGATGCATGGTGAGCATCGGCAGCGCTCATTTTCTAGCGGAATCATTCAGGCTTCGGGAGAAAGCCGGATACGGAATGAGTATCCTGAATGGCTTATACGCTCTGGCGGGAGATACCGAGAAATATTTCCTCGAGAGGGCCGCAGAAAGCCGTGGGGATATGTGGCGCATCGACGGCATAGTGGATCGAATCCAAAATTGAATGACAAAAAGAGGAGGCCGAAAGCGGCCTCCTCTCTTCTTTTAATAAAAACATATCGATTTCGGTCTGTGAAGTTGTCAGATAAATATTGAGGAGTATCATACGGACATAATCTTCTTCGGAGGATTAACAATGCCTTCGGGCCCGGTTCCCAGCAATGGGAATCAAACGAGAAAATCCGTCAGAGCAATTCTTTGACGGATTTTCTAATGTTATAAAAATCAACAGCATCGATAATGCCAACCCTGCTGATAAGCCTCCTGGCATCCAGAAACCTAATCTGGCTAAGCAATGCGACACTGGCCTTGCCCTGATCGAGACAGAAGGAATAATAAAACTTCCCCGACTTGTTAACGGAGGACAGAGGCACTCCGATAAAAGCAGAATTGCTGAATTTTCTTAATATCAAAACGGGTCGGCAAAAATCAACGCCTTTTCCGTTTTCTTCGTATCCTATGTTTACACCAATAGAGCACCACCAGACCTCTCTTTCCTTAAAATAGACTACATGCCTGTCAGGGTCAGAAAGTCTGATTTTATAGACATTCCACCCATCAAATTCCAGGAACAGCCCAAATCTACTCAGCAAATATGTGACAAGCGATTCAAGCCAAACCATATTCGAATTTTACGACAAGGGATATGAAATTCTCATCAAATAAATGCTAAAATACATTCAATCCATAAAACATCGCATATGACCACTCACCTCTTCTACTTCGTACGACATGGACAAAGCATCCTCAATGCCAAGGGCATACGACAAGGATCCGAAGGCCAGCTCAGCGAGAAGGGCGTGGAGCAGGCACATATTACAGGCGATCGCTTGGATGAAGAGCAGAAACAAACGCATAAGAAAATGAATGTCATCCTTGCGAGCCCATATGATCGAACGCGAGAGACGGCAGGCATCATCGCAGGGCATCTGCGCCCAAAGAAGCCGATGCCGATCGAATTCGTCGATTTGCTCAAGGAGCGCCGCAACCCCTCCTCTATCGTAGGCAAGCATGCCGATGAGCCAGAGATCGCCCGGATCATCGATATGATGGACCATAGCTATCATTCGGATGACTATAGATTTTCTGATGAGGAGAATTTCGCGGATCTCCGAGATCGCGCCAAGGCCTGCTTGGAATATTTGGAAAAAAGAACCGAGAAGCGCATCGTCGTCGTGACGCATGGGATTTTTCTCAAAATGCTCATAGCCTATATGCTCAAGCGCGATGAGCTGACGGCGCAGGAATACAATCGCCTTTCCTATCTGAATCCTGCCAATAATGCCGGCATTACGGTATGCGCATATAATGCCGGACTATTCGGGACCGGCTTATTCGCACCGAAACGCGAGAAGCGATGGGAATTGCTGGCCTGGGACGAGCATGCGGAGACGCGAGGGCGCGATACGGTTATTTAGGCTCGCCGGTATCACCGAGCGAGATTGCGATTTATTTGAGAAAAAGTCCGAGAAGCTGGCCTTGAAGCTGGCTGAAGATTCCGAAAACGCTGGCAAGGCCGGCTTTTTGTTTTGGCTTCTTGGCGATTTCAGACGAGGCTGGCTCTGCGGCTGGCGATGCTGATGACGGTGCCGACGACGACGGCAAGGTCATCTGATCAGCGGCTGCATCATGATTGAAAACGATTACGGGATTCGTTTCCCAGCCGAGCGGCGTGATCTCAAGCAATGGATTGCCCACTTCATCCTCATTGAATTCCTGGACGACCGGCCGCCAGATCAAGGTGCTGAGCTGAGTCTTGAAAACAAGCCGCGGCGATGTCATGGCGCTCGGGATGATGCGAGACGTAACGGTAATCGTGACATCGACATCCTCATATTCCTTGAGGATATATCGCCCCTTATCCGACGCGAGTCCTTTGGCATCATCAGCATCTATTCGAATCGTGGCGCTTCCCGGAATGATGGCATTGCTGGCTTCGAGAGGATTCGTGAAAATAGGCTTCCATACTATGTCTTCGGCATATGCTGGCAAAAAGACATCGCCGCCATAAGCGCGGATCCTGGCCTTGAATACGCTTTCAACGAGGGTATCGCTGATGATGCGGGACTTGGCTTCCATGAACTTGGCATCGAGGCGCGTACTGCGCAGAGCCTGGGCGGAGGCTATTTTGGTTGGGCTGCAGGCAACCGCGACAGATGCGGCGGTCAAAAATGCGGATATTGGAATAAGGAGAACGACGAGAACATTAGAAATATGCCTTGTCAGGTTTTTTCTTGATAGGAATTTCAGGCGGATATGCATCAGATGCACACAGTATATCAGACATGTCGAAAATCCTTTCACAAAATATGCGATAATAAGCCGATGAATGAAGGGTCGAGCACAATACATCAGGCGCAGCAGTCGGCCCGGCCGATTTTGCCAAAATTCCATCTCCACCATACCGCCATCGCCAGCATCGAGGCGCTCAAGAAGCGCTTGCATGAGGCGCAATCATCCATAGAATTCGAGACATTCTATTTCCTGCCCGATGCCGTTGGCCGAGAGATCCTGGATATTTTGGTGGACAAGGCTCGAAAAGGAATCAAAGTCCGCCTGCTCTGCGATACCATGGGCAGCTTTTCGATTACGAGCTCGATGTATATAAAGGAGCTGCATAAGGCCGGCAGCCATGTGAAGTTCTTCAATACCATCTTCCCTTTCAGCAAGACAGCCAAGTCTTTCTGGTATCTGCGCAATCATCGCCGCACCATCATCATCGATGGCCGCATCCTATTCGTAGGAAGCCTCTGCATCGGAGAGCCGGCGCATAATTGGATAGAGACCATGATCGAGCTGCATCATTCGGCTGCCATAGATCAGGCCAAGGGGGTTTTCAATAAGACATGGAAAAAAAGCTCCCGCCGCACCTTCAAGATCGGCAATGCTTCGGAATTGAGCACGGATGCCTTTTCATATATCACGCAGTCCCCTCTTCAGAATCAGCGTCATCTCTATAATCTTTTGATGAAAAAGATTCGGGAGTCGAAGCGGAGCATCGTCTTTGCGATTCCATATCTCGTGCCCGATCATCGGCTATTCCGCACATTGCGCAAAGCCGCCAAGCGCGGAGTGCGCATCACGTTCATCTGTCCGAAGGCCACTGATTTCTATAGCGCGGATCTGGCCCGGGATTCTTTTATCCATAGCCTGCTGAAGCTCAAGATGGATGTATATCTCCTGCCCTTCATGATCCATAGCAAGGTGGCGATATTCGACGCGGACCATCTGGCCATGCAGGCAATGAATCCAACAAGCGCCGAACCGAAGGAAGCATATATTCCGCGCACATCCGGCGCGCCATCGGCTCTGATAGGGACGCTGAACCTGGACAATATCAGCCTCCGATACAATTATGAATGCGCGATCTATACCGATGACAAGGAATGCGTGCATGAGCTCGCTGCGCATATGCATTCGATCATAAATAGGCATCCTGAGACAAAGCTTTCTGAGCATGCATGGCTGCATCGCAGCGTCTTTCGCAAAATATTGGAATTCCTTATTTTGCCTTTGCGAAAATTGTTCTAATCTTGATCGCTAGTCCAGTACGATACGGATTCCCTGCAATCTTCCTCGCTCATCGCATCGGCCCAATTTTCTGATGGGATACCATCTCTAATGAGCTCGCATATCTGAGGATCGCCCGTCTCCTGCGCGACTCGTAGGATGCATGCATTGCCGGCAGATTGGCAAAGGCCCGGATCCTTTCTGCTTACCGCAATTCCCGTCAAGCAATCCGATCGCCACCATCCATTCTCAAGCCCATCAGCGGGAAGAGTATCGCATCTCTGAAGATCGCCCTGCTTAGCGGCCAATGCCGAAACGCATTGCGCATGCTTATACGCGTCCCTGGAATACAGCGAGCATTCGAATTCGGTCTCATGCAATGCATTGTATGCGATGCCATCGTATCTGAATGTAGCCAAGATCAGTGCCCCTACCAATACGAGAAGAAGATAGACGATCGTTATTTTTTTCACATTCCAAGACCGCAGGAAGAATGAGACAAGATACATCAGCATAAAAGCCGCTGATACGCAGAAGAGTCCGATGAGCATATTCGGGACGATAGCGCATTCGATGTCCGCCCGGCATCCGCTGAATCCATATCCAAACAAATATCCGAAGCATGCGAATCCAACTATTGGCGTGGCCAGAAATCCCCAGATTTTCCATGAGAGATTCTTATGCCATGACGATTTTGTCGGAGGCATCTCAGGCAAGGGCGTCACTTCGGGCGAAATTTGAGATTGCGGCTGGATCTGTGCAGGACCTGAAGGATTTGTCGTTTGTTCCATATGTATAAAAATTGTACCATGCCAAATTATCGCTTTGACTTTCGCAATCACAATCGTACTATGTACGAGGACCCAATAACCAAAACCGACATCCAGCAAATGAAAGCTCCCAGCCAAAGAACCCTCCTGATCATCGCGACCACCTTCGCCGTCATTGTCATCGCGGCCGCAGCCCTATTCGTACGCAATGCAATGGCGCATGGCACAGTCGCCGTCCCGCCAACAGGCATCGAAGGCTGGCGCTGACATCATCGCACCGCTGCAGCCTATGTCCCGGCCTCCGAATCATGGAGGCCGGGATCGATTTTTTTCATAAAACCCTTCGGATCGCATTGCTGAACCCCTGGGGATGTGTTACAGTATTCGCAACACTAACTTCACCAAGACATTGTCTCGATACCCAACCAATAATTTCGTTCCATCAGTAAGAATCAACCATCAGATCCGAGCATCCGAGCTACGAATCATCGGTCCAGAAGGAGAAAATTTCGGCGTCATGACCCTGCAGGAAGCGCTCAATAAGGCCGGAGAGCTACAGCTCGATTTGATCGAAATTTCACCTAAGGCCGTTCCCCCTGTCGCCAAGATCACTGATTACGGCAAGTATCAGTATGACGAGAACAAGAAGCAGAAGCAGGCCAAGGCCCATGCAAAGAATATCGAGGTAAAGAGCCTTCAGATCAAGATCGGCACAGGAGATCATGACCTCGCCCTCAAAGCCAAGAAGGCTTCTGAATGGCTAGCCGAAGGCCACCGAATCAAGCTGGACCTCTTCCTCACCGGCCGAACGAAGTATCTCGACGAGAACTTCCTCCGAGAGCGATTGGACCGAGTGCTCAAGCTCATCACAACTAATTTCAATATCGCTGACCCTGCGAAGAAGGGTCCGAAGGGCTTGACGATCATCATCGAGAAAGCTTAGGAATTCATAAAACAGTCCGTCTACATCGTTGCAAAGACCATTTTCTCCTTCGGAGTACGTTCAGTACACCTCAGTCAAAAATTGTCTTTGCGCCTCGTATCCGGGCTGTTTTCTGTCTTCCCAAAAAGCCATGCTCAGGTACCTCAGTTTACAAATCCAACAAACGTGATATAGTCATATTCGCAATGAAAGACAGGAAATTATACATCTTGAATAATAGCTACCAGATGACCAGCCGCGGCCTTATTCGACTTGGGTAATTTCTTCATATCACACTCTCCTCTTAGCGGTATTTGATCAAAGAAAAGCCCCAGTCGACTGGGGCTTTTTTCGTTTTCTGGATATGTCTACGGACATCCAACCCTATCTACTACTAAATCAATACCACTATGATAATCGCAAAAAACATCGCAAAGCATATCGCAGACGACATTCTCTTTGAGAACGTGTCTTTTACTATTGGCAAAAAAGACAAGATCGGCCTCGTCGGACCAAATGGATCCGGCAAGTCCACATTGATGCAAATCCTCATGGGCACCATCGAATCTGATGGCGGCACCGTGCAGATGCAGCAGGAACGAATAGCCTATGTATCGCAGGAAATCACCTTTGACCAAAACGATACGATCGAATCATTCCTCCGCGTCCAGCATGGAATCAATATCGAAGCAGCACTAAAGCAAGTCGGGCTCGGATACTTGCCTATCGATTTCCCTATCCGAGATCTGAGCGGAGGGCAAAAGACGCGCATATCAATCGCGCGAGCCCTATTGAACGGTCCTACTCTGCTATTCCTCGACGAACCGACGAATCACCTCGATCAATCCGGGGTTATTTGGCTTGAGGGTTTTATCAAAAACTTCAATGGCAGCGTGCTCGTCATATCCCATGATCGACGCCTCCTCGATACATGCGTCGACAAGATCTTTGAATTGGATTCCGCAAACCATGCATTCAATGTATACAATGGCGGATATTCGGCATATATTTCAGAGAGAGCAAAACGTCTCGAGCAGCAAGCCGAGGATTATCGCGTCCAGCAGAAAGAAAAGAAGCGACTCGAAAACAGACTCGCTCTCAAGAAGCAGGAAGCCAGCGTATATTCCGATCCTGCCAAGGGCCGCATCGTCCAAGCTCTGAAAAAGAGATTGGAACGAGATATCTATTCGCAGGAACTCACAGATTCGAAGGATCAAAAGAAAATGAAGCAGCTCAGACTGCAGGGAGAAAACCCTGCTTCGAAACTCATATTGCGAGCGTCGGACATATCCAAATCATTCGAAGGCAAACCGCTCTTCCGAAATATCAGCCTCGAGATACGAGGCGATGAAAGACTTGTGATTGCAGGACGAAATGGTTCAGGCAAGACTACCCTTCTCAATATTCTCGCCGGCAAAGCGAAAGCGGATTCAGGCGAAGTGAGAATCGGCGAAGGGGTACGGTTCGGATATTTCTCGCAGCATCATGAAGATCTCGATCCGAACAGCACAGTCATGCAGGAATTCACAAAGACTGATAGGCTTCTCGATACAAAGACCGACCCCAGAATCATCCTGGGTTCCTTCCTCTTCAGCGGCGAAAGCGTATTCAAGAAAGTGTCCGATCTCAGCCATGGCGAACGGGTGCGCCTCATATTCGCCAAGCTCATCTGCCAGGCCAATGAGCTGCTCATACTCGATGAGCCGACAAATCATCTCGACATCATCTCGAGAGAAGCAATCGAAGCCGCGCTCCTGGACTATCGAGGCGCTATAATCGTCGTTTCTCATGACAGATATTTCTTGGAAAAAATATCTGCTGAGCGACAGTTCGTAATGGGTGATAAATAGACCTCACTAAATATCGTCATGGACAAAAAGAAAAACCACCTTCCCCGTTCGCGCGGAGAAGGTGGTTTTCTTCGCGCGCCGGTGAAGGCGGATCAAAACATGAGCATATGGATTCCCGGAATCGCTTCCGTGGTGATGTCGCACAGAGTCACCATCCAGCCTTTGTTGTGCACATACTCGAGCATCGGTACGCAGACTCCTACGCCTTCACTGAAGACGATCGTGGAAGGAAAAAGGAATCTGAGGCGGAGCACCCAAGGATCATCAGGCATAGCTGTCGCCTGGTTTTCGCAAAGCGCGATGGCGGAATTGTAGCCATGTCGGGACATTTTCGGATGACGACGCTCGCTGACTATGTCTTCTTTGACCAAAGCGCCGACCAGAACGGGATCGAGAGCGCCCCAAGAAGGGATAATATGTCCCAGCTTGAGCGCATCGACGATTCGCCCGACCCCTAGCGGCTCTGCACGGAATGGCACTTTTTTCCCTTCACCGTCATTGCTGTAAATGATGGTGTCCGGATCCAGATTGTCGAGCCGGCGAGTGACATCGACGGCTTTCACTTTTTCATTGAAAGTGCGGTAAGGGTGCTGGACGGGACGAGGAATCCTTCGAACCGCTCCAGGCTGATCCTTCGGGACGATTTGCCCCTCGGCGGAATAGCGAATGAGGGTAAGCGGCGGACGGTTGGTTGTTGCGAGTGCTGACATGGCGGAATAATGCTTGGTTTTGGGTTTTGACTCTAGTGAAGGACATGAAATTGTCTGGCCTAGTAATAACACGCACACTCGTTCTGGTCAATAACCAGCAACGGCCAGGGTGCCTATCCAGCAACCAGCAGCCTCTCAACAGCCTTGCAAAACCGCCATTTTATGGTACATTTCTACCGACGAAAGCAAGAAGCAGAAGCGTGTCGAAAGCCTGAAAAACCCCGCGAAAGCTCGGTTTCAAGGCCCAAAACACCACCTAATAGAAGCTCGGACCGACCTGGTCAGAGCTCAGGCCGCGGGTTGGATCTCTGTGAATCCTGATCGATTTGATCAAAAATTCATATATCTCCTGTACAGCAGCCATACAGTGTAATCGTCATATTACAAACCGCCAGCCAGACGCTTCGCAAGAACGTCAGGAGGGCAAGAAATTTTTTCACACCAAAATGACAAAAACAAACAAGTCATATACGAAGCGACTTCGAGTCACGAAGAAGGGAAAGATCCTCGCGCGAGCGAAGGGCCAGAACCACTTCAACTCAAAGGAGAGCGGACAGTCACAGATTGCAAAAGGTCGAACAGTTCAGATTCAGATGAGCAACAAGGATAAGTCACGATTCTTGTCAGGTTCATTCTAGTCGATCCCCTATTCATTTTTTCAGTATAAAAAACCAACATGGTACGAGTAAAAAAAGGCGTTAACGCACTCAAATCACGACGAAACCTCCTCAAGCAGGCCAAGGGATTCCGAAACGGCCGAAGCACGAAGGAACGACAGGCTAATGAACAGCTCGTTCATTCATACACTGCCGCTTTCGCTCACCGACGAGACAAGAAGGGCGATTTCCGACGACTCTGGAATATCAAGATCAATGCGGCTCTCCGACCGCTAGGTCATTCTTATAGCAAGTTCATGGGCACTATGAAGGCGAAAGGCTTCGAAGTTGACCGAAAGAACCTCGCTGAAATGGCCGAGCATGCACCAGCATCATTCGAGCGCTTGGTGAAGCAGATAACGGCATAGATTAAGGTCCAGGCCTTAATCTATCAAGATCAGAAAAGAATCTAATCACTGACTCCGACCTGTCTCTGAGAAAAAAACCGACCCTCGTGGCCGGTTTTTTCTTTATTTCAGATACTTGACTTTATGCATATATATGTGCTATAATATATACGTAAAAGCTCTATACAGAGAGAGGCCGGATGGCATCATTTTCACCCAACACACAATAACCAACCTGAGAAAACACACCATGGCTCAACACATAATGACGATTGATCAGGCGCTTGCCTATATCACAAGCGGCCTGGCAGCACAAAGCCTGAAGGGACACGTTCCCGACGTCACAGAGTACAGTCTCAAGGCCGCCAAAGATGGCGAGCACTGGACGGTCATCGCTGTCCACAAGACCGAACGTTTGCACCTAACCGACGAAAAAGGAACGGTTGGCAGCAGAAAGTCCTGGGCATTGTACGATAACGGCACAGTTATCCAATGCGACTCAAGGCAGACCGAAGACGCAAACATCTGGGAGGCTGTCATGGTTTGACCATCGCCGCCTTCGACCCTTATCCCTCTCCAAACCAAGAACCCGACACTGCGCCCCTGTGGCAGTGTCGGGTTTCCTTTTTTTATAAAATCGCTCAAAGGCCTGCAATAAAATTTGCGAGACTAATTCATGAACTTGAACGTCTCATCGTCCCGATAGACATGCATATGCTTGCGGCGCTCCTTGATCATTTCCATGAGCTTCTCTACGAGAATGCTTGGATCGCTTTCGAAAACCACATTCTTATTGACGCGATGGCTCGAATTCACGATGGAATGGATGATATCGTCAGTCTGCCATGCATGATCGCTGGTGAGGATGCCAAGTGGAATGCCATCTTCGAATGCTGCGGCGAATTCGATATATGTGCCGATGCGGCCAGGACCGACGATGAGGGCATCGCATGATCGTACGAACAAGAGATCTCGCACATTGTATCCCGTACCCGTATACGTGATGATATCCATATATTCGAGAGGCAATCGATAGACTTCGGTATGCTCTTTGGGACTTGCAGCTGGAGAAAAACCTATAGATATTCCGCAATTCTCCTTGCAGCCTGCAGCAGACCAGTATGGAAATCCCGTCGTAGCGCCAGAGACCATGATGCCTCCCTGAAGGGCAATTTGTCTGCCGACCTCTTTCGCGGTCTCATATACGCTATCCCCCAAGAAGCTCATATCAGCAGTTCCGGAAACGCCGATCTTCGGGATGAGATAATTTCTTTTATTCGTATTGTGCAAGTTTGCAGGAACGCAGAGGTTTTTTGAAGCCATGTATCATCCAATTATAGTATCTTGTTTCATTTTTCGCTAGAGTCCTCGGCAGAAATAATTTATCCCAAATTCCAATTATCACGACTGCCTGCGGATACGCTCAAAACGAAACAAGATACTATAATCGGCCTGGAGATCGATCCGCTATTCTTACAAAAAGAAAAAGCGCCGACTTTGCGGCGCTTTCTCGATCTTAAATCCTAACCATCTTATTTACACATATCAGGAGTCACTTTGCACTCCGGCACCTTCCCTTCCAGAACATCGATGATTGCCTGCGATGCGAGCTGAGCCATTTCGGTTCGGGCGCTTTCGCGAGCAGATGCTATATGCGGAGTGAGTATGACATTCTCGAGCTTAGTCAGGCCTTTGGCGAACTTCGGCTCGAATTCGAAGACGTCGAGGCCTGCGCCGGCAATGACTCCGTCCTGAAGGGCTTTGACGAGAGCATCCTCATCGACGACCGGACCGCGAGAGGTATTGATGAGGATGGCGGTTTTTTTCATCATGCCTAACCGCTCCGCATTCATGAGATGCTGCGTCGTAGGCAAAAGCGGCACATGAAGGCTGACGACATCAGCGACCTTGAGCACCTCTTCTACGGTTGACATGAATACGACCTTCTGGGGCTGGCCAGGAAGATTGAATTCCTGCTCGAAGGCCTCATTTCTTTTTACATCATAATAAAAGCACTTCATATTGAATCCATTGACCAAATGATATGCAGCGCGCGCTCCGATGCGGCCAGCGCCGATGAGACCGAGCGTCTTCTTTGAGAGATCCGTGCCCGTGAGAATCATAGGATCCCATCCTTTATACTTGCCCGCTCGAGCGAATCGATCTGCTTCGACCATGCGCGTCGTGAGGCCGATCGTCAGTGCGACAGCATGCTCCGCAATGCAATCGCTGAAATGTCCCGGCGTATTCGTAATCGTAATGCCGAGGCTGTTTGCATATGCTACATCGATATTGTTAAAACCTACGGCATAGTTGGCGATGATCTTCACGCCGGATGCCTTGGCGATGTCCAGCAATTCCTTGTCCACCTGATCCGTGAGAATGGTGAGCATGGCATCGAATTTGTCTTTCTTGAGAGTTTTGATGAGCTCTTTCTTTGTGGGAGGAGTGGTCCACTTCCCTACGACGACTTCATATCCCTTGCTTTTGAGTGCGGCAATGCCTACTTCTGGGATTGTCCGAGTGATGAATATTTTATGCATAGACGGATTATACCACGCATCTTTTCCCAGATCTTGTCCTCGCTTTCGCTTAGTTTTTCTTCAAAATAACGACCCCATCCCATGCAGGAATTATGATCGGAGTGAATCCAGCTGCCTGCATTTCAGGGCTGAATGCTGTCTCATTGACCCGCTTGAGCGCACGCGTGGTATTGTCCGAAGCCTTTGTGGCGACGAGGCCGGCATTGAGCATATTATCGAGGACGATGAGGCCATTCGTTCGGATGAGGCGCTTGGCATGCTCGAGATATTCGATATAGCCTGACTTGTCAGCATCTATGAAAATAAGATCGAATTGATCGCTAGCAGCAGAAGCCATCCCCTTCATTACAATTCGAGCATTGCCGACGATGAGATCGATCCGGCTGAGGGTGATTGGATCGAGATGTTTTTTCCATAAAAAGCGCGCCTGCTCAGCCTCCTCTTCCCTGAGCTGGATCGTCGTAACCTTGATATTGGCGAGATCGCCTTGGGTTGTGGTATCGGTGCAAAGTGCCGAAGCGAGAACGGCCGTGCTCCAGCCACGGAATGTGCCGACCTCGAGGATTTTCTTGGCGCAGCTGATCTGCACGAGCATTCGCAAGAATGCAGCCTCGGTGAGATCGATCTGCATGGAGCTCATGGGCATCGCTTCCGAGTCGCGCCAAAGCCCGAGCATCGAATCGCTGAATGTCTGCGCCGACAGGCCGTCCATATATTTGATGACGGGCTGCGTGATCGCGACATGCTTATTTTTGCGGCGTCGGGCAAGCTTAAGCATGCCTGATACGCCCATCTGCTTTAGGCGCTTTGCTGCTCGTTTTAGCTTCTTCCCATTAGTGTTCCTGTGTGAATGCATCGTTACAATGTAATGCCGAATGCACTTTGGATCAAGTTGACTTTCGGCTGGCGCTGAACTGCTGTTTGGCAATCATCCAGATATCTGGCATAGACAGGGATACCTCGTGACCTAATCGCCAGACCAAAGTCATCAATGACATATGAAGGGATCTGGAAGCTCCTCATGCCCGCATCGGTCATGATATCCGCAGATACCGTTACCTCGCAATAATCCCTACCTCCCATTATTCTTTTCCCCCCGCCGCTTGAACGGACTGAAAAATGCGCAAAAATATCAAGCCGTGACAAGTCCTTGTACTCAACCGATTCTGAAACCGTGCCAGAGAGCATATCGACGAATACTACCTTTTCGCTTTCGATAAGCGTGAATTTTGTGAATGAGAAAGAGAGAAGGATCAGCGCGGCAATAAGCAGGGTTTTTGGCTTGAGAGTTTTCCCGAAAAGCCTAACCGACTCAATTGTCTTCTGACCAGCTTTTGATGTCCGAACCTTGAATATCAAGGATGTTTTCCATCCGATCCATAAGCTCAAAAGCATGATACCCAGAAGATAGAGGATATTGCCCCTCCCCATGGATATGCCAAAAACACGCTCTGACAGAATATCCGAGAGTAGAATATCTGTTGCGATTCTCACCCCAAATACTAATACGACAAACGAAATCAATGAAACCATTACAAAAATAACGTCACTTTTCTTCATGAAGAAATCATAACATGCCAGCGACAAAAAGAATTCCTGCTAGTCCAAAACCACTTCATCACCCTCCTCCGGATGCACGGCATTCACGCCGAGATAGTCGCGCAATCTCTGGACCAAAAAGAGAGCGGATTTGGTTTCGCCCATGCAGACAAAGACCTTGCGCACAGTGTCTGCGGTATGAGAGACGAATTCGACGAGATGCTCGGAATCCTTGTGGGACGAATAGCCGTCGATTGAAAGCATGCGAGCGCGGACGCGAAGCTTTTCTCCATGAACGAATACCTGGGATGCGCCATCGCGGATCAATCGGCCGATAGTGCCGACAGCCTGATATCCGGTAAAGAGAATGGTATTGTTCGGATCGCCCAAGAACTGCAATTCATGATGCAAAACGCGGCCGCCATTGGACATGCCTGAGCCGGCCATGATGATCTTTGGCGAAGGCATATGCCCGATGGCCTTGGAATCCTCGGCGCTGGTGCTGATGCGGAGCCCTGGGAATGAGAGGATATTCTCATGGCGCGCTTCGGCGAGGGCATGCTGATTGAAATTCTTGCTCATCTGGCTATAGAGATCGGTCAGCTTGATGGCCATAGGAGCATCGAGATAGACGGTGATATGCGGGAGATTGTGCGCCTTGATGAGTTCATGGATTTCGTAGAGGAGCTCCTGGGTTTTTTCCAAAGCGAATACAGGCATGACCATTACCCCTCTCCTATTCGTATTGTCTACGATGGCATCATGCAGCTTGGCCGTGCGCTGTGCCCTATCCTCATGATTGCGATCTCCATATACGCTTTCCATCAAGAGATAATCGGCATCCGTTACATATTCGGTATCGCGCAAAAGCGGCGAAGGAGTATTGCCGAGGTCTCCGGTGAATGCGATCTTGCGCTTATATGTCGAACCAGGTCGCTTGTCCTCCGCTGTGAGCTCATAGATCGTGGAACCGAGAACATGGCCGGCATCCTTGAGATATACGGTATAGCCAGGATGCAATTCATGATTCTGATGATATTCGATGGTCTTCCAGAGAGACATGGCTCGCGAGACATGCTCTGCGGTATACATTGGAGCCTTTTGTTCCCGGGCAGATTCCTGAAGCATGAGCTTGAGGGCGTCTTCGAACATTATCGCGGTAATCTTCTTGGTTTCTTCTGTAGAAAAAATAGTTCCGGCAAAGCCTTCCGCAACGAGCTTGGGGATTCGGCCTATATGATCCGTATGCGCATGCGTGACAAGGAGGATGTCGATTGTCGTTGGGTCATATGGAAAAGAGCTTCGATTGAAATCCGATGATTCGCGGCCATTATCATGCCCTTCACCCTGCTCCAGTCCGCAGTCTATGAGAATTCGGAAATGCGAATCGGCGCCATGAGCGGATGCCTCATCGCCAGATTTATGAGTACCATGATCTTGGCGCAATCCCGTAAGCAGGAAGTTCGCGCCCGTAGTCGTCCCTACCCCGCCGCAGAATTTGAGCTTGAGGAAGGGCTCCGCATGCGCGCCCTTATCGTTCTTGTCTGTCTGAGCATTCTTGGATGTTTTCATTGGATCTATTGTATTCTATTTCTCGTCTTTTGGCAGTTGTTGCGGCTGCTTTTGCTGTTATTTTTTATAGATGAAAAAATCCCAGAGTGCCAGCGAGATGACTCCTCCCATCATATCGTCCACGATATCCTTGATGGTATCGAATCGATACACCGCATTGAGTCCCGACACTCCATAGGCATTCTCGAGAAATTCCCATGCTATGCCTATGACGAGCGCCGAGAGCAGAGGAACCCACAATGACGGATTCTTGCGGCCAGTGCGGAACATATAGACAACCATGCCCACATATCCGGCGAATACGCCGCCGAGGATATGCATCGGTATATCGAACCAGCGGAATATCCAATACCAGCCGAAATAGCTGGCGCCCGCATGCAGGGCGATAACGATAGTGACAATCACCACCCCGAGATATATCGGCTTTCGTATTGATTCGGTTCCCATATTCTTGAAGGTGATCATGGATACCATAATATAACGAACATTAAGTTTTGATCAATTTTTTGGATAAAGCAAATAAAGCAAAACCCATCACGCAGCAGCAGCTGAATGATGGGTTTTGCAATAGGCGGTCCGTATATCCAACCTAGAAATGAATGCTAGGTGGGTTCCCTGCCGAGCAGACCAAGGTCTGTTCGGACCGTGTACAAAGCTGGATGGCTATGTCACCCTCGGGCATCCCTTTTAAAAAATTTAGATAGATGGATATAAAGACCACCTGAGTCCATTATACCCGCAACCCGTACTTTACAACCTTTACAATACGCAAAAGCTGTTACTATATATGCCCTTTCCTCACCCAAACTTCATCTTGCCCACAGAAAAGCGCGAACCGTCATTGACCAGCCTCATATTTGGAACTATCGTTAGGTCAGGAACAGTCCTACTCCGTCTCTTGCCCGCGCCGACTCAGTTCGAAAGATTGGGGAGGCAAAGGACGATCAAGGTTCGGTTTACATTCAGTCAGCCAAAAAAAATGCCGCTTAAAACGGCAGAAAGGATCCACATGTCAGACCGTCGACCCGAACTCATTACTGGTGCAAAATCCGGCGAAAGAAAACCGATAGCGCTCGATCCGTCAAAGAATCCGCGCGACAAGATTCTACTTGCCGCGATTCCGGGCTTTAATCCGAATAAGGCGTGCGTCATCATGGTTTCGTCAAGTCTGATCGGCCACGATGAGAACCACCAGGTTCGCGTAGTGCCTCTGCCGAATGAAGACATCGAAGGCATGACCGGAAGTATGAAAAAGATCGGACAGAAGAGCGCATACCCGGTCTTTTTAAATCCGAACTTGAATGCAACCAGACCGCTTCTCAGCTGCGGTGGAGCTAACCGCTCCAAATCGCTTCGAGGCGCTGAAATTCACGAGCACTGGGTTCGCTATGATCCGGATATCAATCCGAGCAACGCCCTTCTGTACGCCGCTCTCGACAACTCCAGCAGACCCCTCACTCTTCAAGACAAGGTGGTCTGGATGGAAAAAGTCGCAGGCGGAATAATCAAAAGGCACAGAAATGCTGACGAGGACAATGACGGGATCGACGATGCAATGAAATACCTGGCAACGTTCCTCGCCGTAAAGCCTGAGGTCGCCAAAGAATTCTACACCCTTTCTCTCCTGCACGAAGGCGTAAAGCCGCGGCTTTACATGAAGAGGGGTCAGGAAGGACATCTACCGAAAAGGGACGGCCTCCTGCTCGCTCAGATCCCCAAGGACAAACAATTCGAAGTCGCCAAGAATATGGGGCTCGCCAAGTCCGCACACGAATCAGCAAAAATCCTCGATGACGCCATTGTCGCGCACGGAAAACAGAATGCGCAACGCGTTGCCGAAACCCGCCTCACTGGCCCTGGCAGCAATCTCGAAGCAAACGCCCTCAAGCTCCTCAGAGTTGGTGAGCAAGCAGGCGATGCTGCAAAAGAAAATGCCATGACCGGCACAGGCACAGGATCCGGCAGCAATAACGGACGCTCTACCATTACCCGGGCAACTCGAAAAAAGGCCACCGAGACATTCGTCGGACTGCTTACCGCTTCGGCAAAGAGCCTGTCTTCTGCCGCTTCGCTAACGGTGGACACGAGTCTGATTCCGGGCCTCAGCAAAGAGGACCGGCAAGCGGCGCTTACTGAGCTTCGCAGGCTTCAAGGCCTCGTGCGAGACCTGGACATGACTGTCCTAATGCTGCAATCGGCTGACTGATTCGCCTTATCGGCGAGAACGCAAAGCGCCTGGTTCCCACTCGTGGAACCAGGCGCTGTTTTGTTTTTCGTTTCGCTATTTATTTTTTACAAAATCCCCATATCCTTCTCGTACAAGATCTGCTCTTGAACGATTCGATAATCGAAAAGCTCGGCACCATCGAACCAATGCGCGATCTCATCCTCCGCCTCCTTGACCGAGCCAGAGGCATGAACGAGATTGCGAACGGCGCGAGAATCGACTTCGGACATCTCATATGAGTCGAGCATGAAATCACCGCGAATCGTGCCGATATCGCTCATGCGAGGCTCAGTGCCTCCGGTCACCTTGCGGACGACAGAGACGGCATGGGCGCCCTGCCAGACCATGGCGATGACGGGACCGGCAGTGAGATAGTTGGCGAGAACGGCCAGGACCGCTTCGCCGATTTTGACAGGATCATTTTCTCCATCGAGATGGCCATCTGGGGCCGCCTTGAGGCGCTTTTCGCCAACGAGCCGCTTCCATTCCGGATCGAGGGTATAGTGCTTTTCTACCATTTCGCGAGTAGGTATCATCATCTTGATTCCTACGAGCTTGAGGCCGATTCGCTCATAGCGATTGATGATTTCTCCTATCAAAGACCGCTGAATGCCATCAGGCTTGATGATGACCAGCGTCCGTTCGAATTTATGGTGCTTATTCATACGCTCATGATACCACCAGTGGCGAATTGATAGAAACCCGCAGGGAATGTCGGGCTTTAAGCCCTTGCTTGCCTTCCCCGTCTCTTGGCGAATTTATAGATCTCATTGGCTATCATATAGACGACGGTCAGGCCGAGTATCGTAGCGATATGAGGGCCATCGATAGGCACCAGAGCGAGCTTGGCATTCAATCCGGGAACATACATGAAGAGGAATGCCGCGAGTCCAGAGAGCGCGATAGCGGCTGTGAGAGGCTTTGACATCCTTGGTCCCTTGAACATAGATAGCTTCGTGCGCAGAGAGAAAACGAGAGCAAGCTCGCATGTCACGCTAAAGATGAACCAGCCCGTTCGGAGCACTTCGAGCGGCAGATCTTTGAACATATAGAAATAAATGATATCGAAGACCGAGCTGATGAAGCCGAATACGAAAATCGTCTTGAAGAAGTCGCTGGCGATATTCTCGATAGGCTTATCATATTGCTCTTTCGCCAAGCGATCAGTAATCAGGAAAATGAGCGGCACATCCGTGAGGAGATTATTGAGCAGGATCTGAATTGGCAGCATAGGCAGATCGGTCCAGAACATGGCGACCAGCGTGATCGAGATCAAGGTTCCGACATTTCCCGTAAGCGTACAGAGCAGATATGTGGAGATATGCGCATAGGCATGACGGCTCAGCTGGATGGCTTTGATTATGGGATTGAGGCTTTTTTCTGTCAAAAGAATATCGGCGGACTGGCGGCCGACATCGCTGGCATTGGTAACTACGATGCCAACATCCGCGCGCTTCAATGCAAGGGCATCATTGATTCCCTCTCCCAGGAATCCGACTGCGCCATAAGGGATATGCCGATTGATCAATTCGAGTTTCTGCTCCGGCATGCAGCGCGCATAAACGCGATTCTCCTCGATTTCGCTTTCAGCGTATGCGGGCATATCGACGCCCTTGCCCAATTCCTCTACCGCATCATCTGTGAGATTCGGATCGAGCTTCTTGGCCACATATTTGGAAACGAGAACGGAATCTCCGGTCAGAATTTTGACATTGATTCCGAGCCCTTCCGCTTCCTTGAATGAATCCGCTGCATCAGCCTTGAGAGGATCCTCGAATACGGCGAAGCCGCTGAATGAGAATAGCAGCTCGTCTTCGCCATTCTTGCGGCGGCCCGTTGGATCGACATAGACAGGCGCGCTGCCGAATGCCAGGATGCGCAATCCTTTTGATTCATATTCGATATAGAGGGTTTCGAGCTTATTCTTTTCGGTTTCGCTCAGTCCTATCGAGCTATTCAATATTGAATAAAACTGTCCGCGTCGAACTATGGAAGTGCCGAAATCAAATGAGGCATATCCGGCATTATTCGTGAATGGCGTGACGATCGGTTTTTTGGGCATCAAATCATAGACGGCGGTATCGGCAGAAATCTCGCTCGTCACCTTATCGCGAAGAGCATCATCGAATGCCTGATCCATCGGAGTGCGCTCATATTCCGCAGTCGATACGAGCGATATCACCGACTTCAACCCTTTGAGATCGAATGTATCGACGAGGCGGATGGCATTTTCCGTAATCGTGCCCGTCTTGTCGGTCAAAAGATATCTGATCGAGCCGAGCTGCTGGAGCGCCGGCAGGCTTTTTACGATAACTCCTTCGCGAGAAAGGATGATTGCCTCTCGCGTCAGCATCAATGTGATGATCAGGGACAACGACTCGGGCACCACTCCTATGAGCATCGAGATGGCGAACAGGATGAATGCAGTCGATGTATATTTGCCCTCGACGAATACGGCATATATCGCGATCAGGACGAGACAAGCGAGGGTAATGAAAAGGATATAGGCGCTGACTTTCTTTACGAAGCGCGCAAAGTCATTGTCCTTCTGGATATTGCGGAGCGCCTTGCCATATTGCATGAGCGAGCTTTCCTCCCCCGCCGCTATGACCTGCCCTATGAATCGTCCGCCCACCACGCTGGTGCCGGCATATGCGGTATCGCCCGCTGCAATCGAGCGCGGCAGGCTTTCGCCCGTGAGCAATGATTCGTCAACGAAAGCGTCGATGCTTTCTCGCACATACAGATCCGCCACGAGCACATTGCCATGCACGGGAAAGACGATATCGCCCGCGACCACATCATCATGATCGATCTGCGCTTTCTTGCCATCGCGAATGACGGTCACCCTATGCTTGATCATTTTGGCCAAGGTCTTGCTCGCTTTAGAAGCCTTGAACTCCTGCACGAATCCTACGAGCACATTGAGCGCGTTCAGGATTATGAAGATATATGCATCCGTATGATTTCCTAGATAAAAAGAGAGCACGGCCGAAACAAGCAGCAATACGAAGAATATGGACCGCATCTGATTTACCAGCACCCTATAGGCCTCGTAGGCATCGCTATCGGCTTTCCTGCGCTTCTTGGGGCGATGGGCATGCGCATATGCCGAGGATAGGCCGGATTCGATGTCAGTAAGCGACGATATGTCTCGGTTCATAGATGGCCTTAAGTATATATCAAAATCCCACCCGCCCAAGATGAGCAGAGCGGGATGATGTGGCGGCGATGCGGAGGCCTGGATTAGGCTTTTGGCGTCATATCGGCTGTTGTAGGCACCGCAGGAGGAGGCGTCGGCGCTGGCGCTTGAGGCACGGCAGGCCTCACCGGTGTCGGAGGCACCAGAGGCTCGCTCTTCTTGTATTTGAGTATGATGGCCGCATCGACGATGGCGCGATCTTTGCCATATTTGAGATAAGACAATTCCTTGAGGCTCGGCACGATCGCCTCGTTGCCATGATCCGGCCAAGTGAATTCGATATTGAAAGGCCGCACAGGCTTGCCATGCGAAAGCATCTTGATATAGCAATTCATATTGTCGATATTCATGATGTCATTGGCCTTGAAGACAGGCTCGAATTGCTTCTGGAGAACTTCGGCATCCTCGGCACCGACGCGGAAGACGGCCATAGAGCCGACATTTCCGAATACGGCATCCTTGATGCTGTCGTCTAGCTGAGCGATGAACTGATGCGCCATGGTGAGCGAGAGCTTGTATTTGCGGGCTTCAGAGAGAATCGTTGCGATCGATGGCGTGGTGATGTTTTGGAATTCGTCGATATAGAGATAAAAAGGATTCATATTCGTGCCGAAAGAGTCCACTCGTGAAAGGGCGGCCATGAGGATTTTGCCCACGAGAATGAGACCGATCAAAGACGAGTTGATATCGCCCAAGCGACCCTTCGCCAGATTCACGAGCAGGATCTTCTTGCCATCCATGATCTCGCGGAAATTGAAGCTGGACTTCTCCTGCGCGATGATGGGCCGCATGATATCGTTCGCGAGGAATACGTCGAATTTGCTGGTGATATACGGAACCATATTGGCCAATGCCCCTTCCCCGCCTGCCTTCTCGGCAATCTCTCGCCAGAACTGAACGACAATAGGATTCTTGCAATTCGCGATCTTGAGATCTCGGAATTTCTTGTCTGACATCACGCGCGATACATCGAGCAATGTGCAGCCGCTATCCGGATCCTCGATGACGAGCATCGTGGCATTTCGGAAATACTGCTCGAACATCGGACCCATGGATTCCGGCACCCCGCCATATAGTTTTTGGAAAATAGAGAAAAGCTCATTCACCACGAATGTCTTCTGCTCAGGATATGCGCGATTATATTCGAGCATATTCAAAGCCATCGGCCGCTCCGTATAGCTCGGATCGAAATAAATGACATCATCGAAGCGCTCCTTGGGAATATGGGCCAAAATATCCTGGACATCCGAACCATGCGGATCGATGAAGCAGACTCCGTTTCCAGCCTGAATATCCTGGATGATCATATTTCGAAGCATGGTCGACTTTCCAGTACCGGTCTGTCCGATTACATAGAAGTGGCGGAGGCGGTCTTCCGGCGTCGTATACACCTTCGTGCGCAGATTTCTATGATTGTTCGTGCCGAGATAGAGGCCTCCTTCTGGCAAGCCCATAGGAACAGGCGCAGTATTGGCCTTATTCTGCTTGAGCTGAGGCTGGGCAGTGATGCTATCGCCAGGGAAATGCATCATGGTATTGAGCTCGCGAATCGACATGGGCAAAGCAGAGCCTTCATCAAAGAGGCGGAATGTGAACTTATGGAGCAAGCCGCGAATATCGCCTACGCTTTTCGGCCGGCCGAACTTGATGGCATTGCCCAGTGAATTATCGAATTGATTGAAAGACGATTCGAGCTCCGAGAGGATGCGCTCTGCCCTCTCTCGATTCGGCGCGGATGCAACGAGGCGCACATTGACCTCGACGATTGGCGAGGAGATCTTTGATGTGATCTGATCGACGGCGATCTGGTCGACCGTTTTGCCCTGCTCGATCTTTTTTTCCTTTTCTTTGGCTTTCTGCTCGTCTGATTTTTTCAATGGAGAAAACTCTTCGGCTACCCCTTTGCCAATCTCGCCTACTGCCTTGCCGAATTTGCCGAGGAGCGTATGCCGAATATCGATGGCATCTTTGACCTTGGTTCCCTTCTGGATCTCATCGAGAGCCTGCTTATATTCCTTCGTATAGTAATCGCGGCCATGGATGCTCTTTGGGTTGAGGACGATCTGGATCGCGGCGCCTTCCCCATCGCGTCGTATCTGAGAAAACGTATTGAGCACGACATTGAGCGGATCGAAATCGAATTCCGCATAGTTTTTTATAGGATAAATCGCATTGCGCGCATACTGCGCCTCCGATGCCATTGATACGCCGTCCGGGTTATAGATATTGTAATCGTCTTTTTTCTCCATCACCTTCGCATCTGGAAAAATCCCCAAGAACTGCTTCTCAAAAAGCGATTTCGTCGCATCCGGCACCGAAACATAAAAGACGAATTCCTCGCTCCCCTCCGAGACAGCGAGCTCTATCGCGAATTGATCATCCACAGAAAGCATGCCTGAATAGAACTGTTCCATCGACGAGATGATTTCCTTGAGCGTGCGCTTCTGGCCTTCTTTCTCAGCATCAGCTTCGGGGAGCGAAACCTCATAGAGGGTCTTATGCAAAGCCTTCGCTTCCGGCATTGTCTCCTTGAGGCCGGGCGTCGGCAGACCCTGCTTCACATACTGGGTGAGGAAACGATGAAAATCATCCTCAAGGTGAGGGTCGTTCATATTGCGCACGACCTGAATGGTATTGAGAATGCCCTCGCTATACATGCGCGGTATGAGAGCCTCGATGCGCTTATCATCGGCATCAGGAGAAAGCTCGAGAGTGATTTCCTGATTGATGGCTTGCCCTAGTTCTGCATTCATCGCGGCAGCGGCGTCCTTTGCATGCTCGGCAGGCATGGCGAAATGCTCATGCAAAACGCGATCAGCATCCTGCTTCGTATAGTGCGCCACTTCTGCAGCAATCATTTTTTCGCGGCCTTCTGCTGTCATCGGCGCGCCGTCGATGGTCTCCGCCGGATTTATGCCGAGCTTTTGATATTCCTGAGCGCGTCGCTCTGTATCGGCTGCGATGCGCGCCTCCTTCTCGACAATCACTTGCCGCAAATACGCCAATTCCTCTTCGGCATTGCGAAATTGTTTTCCTTCATATGAATGCGAAGGAGCGAGTTCGTGTTCCATTAGTAAATATCTTATCACATGTTCCCCCTTCATCTGTCCTCGTCGTTCGAATAAATTTTCCTGTATTACATGGTGCCTCCTGCGAAGGCTGAACAGAAGACATGTGACAAGATATCTGAAATGCAATTCCGCGCCCATTCGTTTGTCCGGTCCTCGCTTCCGATTTTATCTCCATACCCATGCTGCGGAGGACGAAACGAGCAAGTGTGGTAAAATTCTGGATGCAAAATTCGCGCCAGCAGGCGATCGTCTCTAGAATATTCGCAGATTGACTTATATATCAGATATGCAAAACTTAATGAGTCCGCAAGAAGGCAGACGGTGAAGCGCAGCCGAATGCGCAAATACCGCCGAATGGCCACCGAGATATGCATGCGGACGCGAGAGGCGGTGTCGCAGTCAGCAACAGGCCCGTCGGGCCGGGGCACCGGGCGCTGCGAGGCTGGCTTTTCCGCCAGTTCTCGCAGCGCTGTCCGCCTCACCATATAGATCCTTGCTCAGACCCTTTTGCACGTTCCACCGCGTCGCTCAGACGCCAAATTGACCGCATCCGACAATCGATCGGAGCGGCTTTTTTATTTTCTACATATACTTGACAGGATGTCCTATATATGCTATTATATACATGTCCTCTCATGCGGATGGCTCCAGGCCCGGCATAGCACTTATGCCATTAGGGTCTGCACTTGCCAGACATGACGACGCTCTCGTCATGGGAGCCAAAGGAGGATACCGGTGCGGTGCAGGCTCAAACAGCCATAACGCCGTCGCCAGGAACCAAACGTGCGGTCGGCGAAAGCCGGCACGCAGACGGGCGGATGGAGGGCCGTATCCCTTCATCCGCCTGGAACCTTCCATGCAATGCACGAGCATACGCGCTCATACACCCTGCCCCTGAATACAGCGGCGGGTTTTTTATTTCCCGTTTTCCGCCATGTAATCCTGATGGATGGCCTGTTTGATTAGTCGGCTAAGCCTGGGTCAAAATATCCGCGCCTCTGTCGTCTCCATTTGCCGTAATTACCACGGTATGCTCGAAGTGAACGCTTCTGCCGCCGTCTTCGGTGGTGATCGTATAGCCATCGTCTTCGAGGACTATGCCTTCGCCTTTTTCATTGACTATAGGCTCTATGGCGATGACGAGTCCTGGCTCGAGCACCACGCCCTGATTCGGCCTAGAGAAGTTCGGCACGAAAGGATCCTCATGCACGGAATATCCTACTCCATGTCCGCCTAGTCCTTCTGCGAAATGGAAGCCATATGTTTTTGTATAAAATTCCAAGGCCTCTGCAATGGCATGACCTATATCGCCTGTCTTTGCTCCTGCTCGAGCAGCAAAGATTCCAGCTTCGAGGCATTTCTGTCCGGCTTCGAGGAGGGCGCGGGCTTTTTTATCAAGCGTATCTCCACATGCGACAGTAATCGCTGAATCCGTAATCATATCCTTATAGATCAAGCCCATATCCAAGGTCACCAGATCGCCCTCATTGATCGTATACGGATTCTCATGAGGAATTCCATGGACGACGCCATTGTTTACTGTCAGGCAGAGCGCTGCGGGAAAAGGCCGGTCCGCGCCTCGTGGCGTATACCCCATGAATGCCGGCTTGCCCTCATGCTGAGCGCAGAGCTCCCGAGCGCGCATTTCCAAATCCGCAGAAGAAACCCCTGGCTTTACCATGGATTCGAGTTCCTTGAGGATCAAGGCGAGACGCCGACCCCCTTCTCTGAGGATCGCTATTTCTTCTGGGGTCTTGAGCTTGAGACTGCTGGCCATATGGGATAAAGATACACTACTGGCGGCGCAAATCCAAGCCAAAGACAAAATGCCGCCTCCATTCGATTGGAAGCGGCATCTTGGCTCGGGCCATTTCTAGCTCTATGCTTTTTGATTTTCTAGATCTCCTTTACGTCTGTCGACTTATAGCATCGTCGAGAGATCGAGAAGGTATTGTATATCGTCGATGGATTCGTCGAGCTTGCCAATGTGCATGAATATGTATGGAGGCCAGGATTTACATTTCTGGTGCTCGTAAGCTGATAGCCCAGATCAATAGGAGCTGCCGGAGGGCTTGTCAGCGTACAATTTACGCTTACCTGTGAATCAATCACCCCGTCATGGGTAAAGCTCATGAATGCCACGCATTGATCGCCTACATTTACCGTATCGGGATTGAGAATGAAGGACTTTGAAGTGAATTTGAATGAGGCTGGATCGACTGGCATATTCGTATCGCAAGTGAAAGTCGATTTGAGGCCCGTAAGCGTCGATGTCGCCGTCGAAGTGGATTCGCCCGTGCTCGTCCTTCGCGCATAGATCGCGTATCTGTATGATGGGCTTGTCGTAGAGACGAAATGCTTGAATACGATTCTGCTGCTCGCATCATAGAGCGATCCGGTCGGCAAAGCGCTTACCGTTCCTGCGGAAGTGACTGAGTATCCAGAATATGTGAAATCAGGGCCGACATTTCCGTTTACGGGAGCCGATACTTCAAGATATGAGGCATTGGAAGCATCGCATTTCGAGCTCGTGGCTATTCCGCCGAGAGCATATACATCGTCGATCGGAATCGTCGGAGCGGGACCTGTCACGGCATATATCGGAGAGGTTCCCTGGTTCTGTGAGTTGAAGCTTATCCAGCCGATGACATCAGAGCCCCAAGCCCATCCTGTGAATTGCTGCGTCTTGAAATTGTATGAGACCGCATTGTTCTGAGTATGATCGAGCCTGATCCAGCCATCCCAGCCGGCAGTTCCGGCGGTGCCGCCAAGTACGGCCTTGGCCCAGCCAGTGAGAGGCTTATCGCCCTTCTGATTCGTCGCGCTTACGCTCTGGAGCTTTGCGGCACATGTTCCGCTTGGGCAACCCGCAAGATCTGAAGGGTTGAAGGAAATCCATCCGACATTGGAAGACCAGGCATAGCCAGTCGTGCTTCCTGTAGTCACATCCACATTGACGCCATATGAGATGGTGCCGCATGTAGAAGTATTAGTACAGTTGAAGGAAATCCATCCTGTATTGGCAGACCAAGCGAATCCGGCAACGTTTCCAGAAGCTCCTTGAGCATTGGCGACGCTTGGCGTCTCGCTAAAAAGCGAAACGGCGAAGCAAGCGGCCGCAGCAGCCATCACGATGAGGCCTGACAGCAGGGATGATTTTGTTTTTTTATTCTTCATGGATTGCTTCCTTTTAAATTAGGGTTAGTAGGGCTTAGAAACAAGCGACGCCGAATCCGTCTGTCATGCCGGCATATTGTACCTGCCATAGGCCAGTAGAAACATTCTTTCGGACTCGGGCTACGAAGTTGTTAACTGAACCCATATTGTTGATCGCGCAATATGAATAGCTTCCAATCGTGATCCACATTGTCTGCGTAGCGGAATTCCAGCCTGGCATATCCCCGGTATATGAATAGAACGTAGGAGTCGGGATCGATGCGGTAGGAGTCTGCCAGCCTGCCGTTCCCACCCCATCGACTGATGTGAGGACCTTGCCTGCAGCAGGAGTGCCCGTTGCGACAACCAAATTGAATACTCCGATGGAATTTATGACGGAAGATCCGTTCACGTTGAGAGCGACACCTGAAGTAGAAGAGGTTCCGATCGCGAGCCCGCCCGTATTGACCGCGGCATTGCCTACGACATCGAGGGCGATGCCTGAAGTGGGCGATGTTTTTCCAATTGAAAGCGCACCCATCCTGCCCTGAGCAGTCGAGCCAGTATTCAAAGGCGCATCGGCATTTCCTGATGGAGGGGTTGCCGTAGGATTAGTCCACGCGGCTCGAGCGCTTGCGGTTACCCCGATGAGCACTCCGGCGAGAACCAATGCTCCTATGCGTAGAGACATTTTCATTTTATTGTTTTTCATAGATGTATTATATTCTTTAATTTTATTGATAACAACGAATTATTGCCGTATAGCCCCCTTTAGATCCTTCGAAGGAGTTCCTCGCATCTTCGCCTCGAGCTCAGCCCTCGCATCGCTATCTACCGTAGTCGGGAAAGTCTTCATTATTTCCGTTAATCTGTCTCGCTCAGACGGCGCTTCTGCTGGAGCGGTATTTGCAGGAGGGCGATTGCCTATCGTATGCCAGATAAACCAGATCGCGGCCGCAACTACTACGATGCCGACTATTATCTTTATAACTTTTGCTGTATTCATGGAGTAAATCATATCATGAACAAAAAAGCCTGATCGCAATCAGGTCATTTCGCAATCGAGCACTCGAGTCGCCATCGATTCGTCAGCTTATTCGGCAAGCATTGTCTGAATATCCTCCGCCACTTTTTCTATCGACTGCTCTCCATTGACATGGATGAAGCGGTATCCATTCGATTGCTCGAAATATTTGATGCCTCGCATGACTTCCGTCTCGAACCAATCAAGCCTCTTGTCTATCTTCGCGATGCCCTGATCGTCATTTCTGCCTTCTTTTTCAGCGCGGCTGACGATCCTGGCCTTTGACCATTCTCGCGAAACATCCAAATAGATTACCGTCGGCCTGATGCGTCCATAGAATGTCATCGCCGTATCCAAAACCAATGCCTCCTCATAGGATCGAGGGGTGCCATCGATGATCATATGCTCATCGCCTTTGAGCTGCTCGAGCATGATATGCGCCCAATTCCATATGGCCAAAAAATCCGGCTGTCGCCCCCCAGTCTCGGAGATCTGAGCAGCAAGCTTGTTCGAATACGAGCCGCCTTTGATGAATTCGCGGAATCGCGCGCCGGTCTCGAGATGGAATATGGCGCGATGCGGATCCTGATTCTTTAGAAAATTTTCCAGGATCTTTGCCTGTGTCCCCTTCCCGCTGCCCGATTGGCCGATGAGTATAAAAGTTTTTGCTGTGAGTGTCATATCGTACGATCATTATATAGCATTTTCCATTCTTAGGCGCGGATGCTGTTATTAAATACGTGCAATATTCGACGCTTATGACTTTTTAAGCAAAACAAAAGACCTTCCTCTTGCGATTCCGCAGCTGTGACTCGATTCCGAATCACCTCTGCGAGGACTTAGCGAGAGGAAGGTCTTTTGTCTTTGCGTTTAGTATTCCCGCATTGCAAGCTGACCTTCGAATTTTTTCACCATTTCGAGAACCACTGAAACGACGATCAAGAGAGATGTACCGCCAAGCGTGATGTTCTGAATGCCTGTAGCCGCCTGAACGATAACCGGAAGGACCGCGATCAATCCGAGGAAGAGGGCTCCTACGAGAGTGATTCGAGTCACGACCTTTCCTAGGTAGGTAGTCGTAGACTCTCCAGGTCGAACGCCAGGGATGAACGCTCCAGACTTCTGCAAGTTCTCAGAGATAGCATGAGGATCGAATGTCACCGCTGTATAGAAGAATGTGAAAAGGAATACGAGGAGGAAATAGAAGATTCCGTAGAATAGCTGGTTTGCGAGGATATCGTTTACGAACGTAGCGGCTGGAGCAACCCAAGGCCACTGAGTATATGTAAGGACGCTGAGGATCATTCGCGGGAAAACGAGGATGGAAAGTGCGAAGATAATAGGCATCACTCCTGACTGGTTCAATCGAAGCGGCAAGTATGAAGAGCTGCCCCCATACATCTTATTGCCTCGCATCTGCTTGGCATATGTCACGGGAATAGATCGCTCTGCCTCAGTGATATAGACCACGAAGTATACGGTGAGAGCGCCCGCGATGAGGAACAATAGATATGTCGTAATCATCGAAGGATCATAGTTCAATCGGAGCGTTGCGATCGCTGAAGGAAGCTGAGAGACGATACCGGCAAAGATGATCATCGAGACGCCGTTTCCAATGCCGAATTCAGTCATTACTTCACCAAGCCACATAAGGAGCATTGAGCCGGCCACGATTATGAAGAGGGTTACGAGAGTGTCGAACTGAGAGAGAGTCGATACGATACCCTGCTTCTGAAGCAAGACGATGAAGCTGAACCCCTGGATGAATGCCAGAGGAATCGTCATGAGTCGAGAATACTGAGCGATCTTCTTTCGTCCATAATCCCCTTCCTCAGTAGCCATAGACTTGAGTCGAGGAGACAGTACCGTCGCAAGCTGCATGATGATCGAAGCCGTGATGTACGGACCGACACCGAGCATTACGATCGAGAGGATAGAAAGGCCTCCTCCGGCGAAGATGTTGAGGAATCCTAGGAATTCGCTATCAGCGAGATACTGAGTAAGCGCAGCCTGGTTAACGCCCGGAACAGGAATCGCAGAAAGCAATCGGAAAATCGCGATGATTCCGAGAGCCATCAAAATTCTATTACGAAGCGATCGGTCTCCGACGATTGCTTTTAGCTTGGTGAAAAATGTATTCATGGTTCGTATTGTACCCTATACCCGTTCTCGGGTGCTACTTGATAGTTCCGCCCGCCTTCTCGATCTTTTCCTTGGCAGAAGCCGAGACTGTGCAACCTTCGAAAGTGAGCTTTGTATTGATTTCTCCTGTGCCAAGAATCTTAACAGCCGGAACTCGGCCCTTGTATTCTGAGATGACGCCCTTAGAGATAAGAGTCGTTGGAGTTACCTTTTCTCCAGATGCGAATGCATTGAGAGATGAGAGATTGATAGCCAATGGCTTTACAGCGAAAGACTTGAATGTGCTCTTTCCTCGTCCTCGGAGCTTAGGCAATCGCTTGATCATATCTCGGAGTTCAGGTCGGATCTTTCGTCCAGCTCGAGCCTTCTGTCCCTTTGTTCCTCGTCCAGATGTCTTGCCACGCTTTCCACCACGCCCTACCTGAGCGGACTTCATTCGTTTTGTTCTTGGCTTTAGTTCGTGAATTTGCATATATTTGAAATTATTTAGCTGAATCCTTTGCAGCAGAATCTGCAGCCTTTCGTACTCGAGGCTTCTTTACCATAGAGAGTGCGAGTACCGCAGCCTGGGCATTGTTAAGCTTATTCTTTGTTCCAGATCGTAGCTTTGCAACGATGTCTTTGACACCTGCAAGCTCGATAACGTCTCGAACTGAGCTGCCGGCAGCAATTCCCTTTCCAGGAGCCGGCGACATTTCTACCCGAGCGCTTGAATATTTCGCCTTAACATCATGAGAGATGCTTCCAGACTTCGTAAGATTCAAAGTGATGAGGTTCTTCTTTGCGCTTCGGAAAGCCTTTTCTACCGCGAGAGCAGTATCGCCTCCCTTGCCTGTTCCCACTCCGATTCGTCCCTTTCGATCACCAGCGACAAGCGATACAGCAAAGCTGAATCGTCGTCCTCCTGATGATACTCGAGTCACTCGTCGGATATCGATGATCTTCTGATCAAATTCGGGCTTAGCTCGCATTTCTCGTCGTGGACCTCCTCGGCCTCCACCTCGTGGACCGCCTCGGCTATCGCCGCCTCGTCCTCGCCCACCGAAACCACCCTGATTGCCACCACCGAAACCGCTTCGTGGAGCATATCCGCCTGTTCGCGGAGAAGAGTTGCCAAAAGGAGCAGCTGCAGGCGTAGGAGCAGCTGTTGCAGCCGCTTCAGTAGTCTGTGCCTCTTCAGCAGCCATGGTTGCAGGCGCCGCTTCCATTTCTGGAGTTACTTCTTGTTCGATTGGGTTTGTTTCAGTGTCGTTCATAAATATTTTGATTAAAATTCAAGTCCTCCTTCCTTCGCGCCATCAGCCAAAGCCTTGACTCGGCCGGTGAAGATGAATCCACCTCGATCGAATACGACTTTAGTGATGCTCTTAGCCTGAGCGAGCTTTGCGATCTCAGTTCCGACAGCCTTTGCCAGCTCTGTCTTTGTAGCGCCTTTGGCACCCTTGAGATTAGTTGATGAAGCAGAAACAAGAGTCGTTCCCTTTGCATCGTCTATGATCTGAGCATACATCTCAGCATTCGACTTGTAGATAGAAAGTCGCGGTCGAGACTCCGTGCCCGAAACCTTTGCTCGGATTCGCTGCTGTCGTCGTTTTCGTGGAGTTAGATTGATAGTTCGTTTCATGTTTTTTAAATAATTGTATGGCTATTTCGAATACTATGCAGACTTCTTGCCTTGCTTTCGCTTGATAACTTCTCCGTCATATCGGAATCCCTTGCCCTTATATGGCTCAGGCTTCTTGAGGGCGCGGATCTGAGCTGCGAACTGAGATACGACTTCCTTGTCAAAGCCAGAGATGGTGATTGCACCCTTTTCAGATGTAACCGTAACTCCTTCAGGAATAGTTCGAGATACGGGATGAGAGAAGCCGAGTGCCATATTGAGGTTTGCACCTACGACATCAGCCTTATAGCCGATACCTTCGAGGATGAGCTTTTTGACAAAGCCCTCGCTAACGCCGGTTAGCATATTCTGGATATGTGAGGCATATGTTCCCCATAGAGCGCTCGTAGCATTGTCCTTCTTGTGAGGAGTCAAAGTGATAGTGTCGCCTTCCTTCTTGATCTCTACGACTGTTTTGAAAAATCGCTTGATTTCGCCCTTCTTTCCCTTAACGACAACATTGCCATCAGTAATTGTTACTTCTGTTCCTGCTGGTATTGGGAGAATTTGCTTTCCGACTCGTGACATAGTAGTTCAGTTATTATTAGGTAAATAGTTAGGCCTACCAGATTTTGAATAGGATTTCGCCTCCTACCTTTTCTTTTCGCGCATCCTTGTCGACCAAAATGCCCTTTGGAGTCGTAAGCACGAGAGCTCCGTATCCGTTTCGAACAGCATTGGCTTCAGAAGCCTTTGCATACATTCGTCGAGAATACTTTGAAAGCTGCTGAACGCCTTCGATTTTCGGCTTGCCTTCCTCATAAACGAGATCAACATCGATAGACTTGTAGATTTTCTTCGTACCCTTCTTTGATACCGAGCCTACGAAGCCAGACTTATGCAATGTATTGAGGATAGCCTCAGACATTTTTGAATAAGGGAAAGAAGCTGATGCTTTGCCGGCATTGTTTGCATTCTTAAGACCGATGATGAGTTGTGCGATTGTGTCTACCATGATGATTTTCTAATACCTGGGATTCGTCCTTCGTTTGCTAATTCTCGGAAACAGATTCGGCACATGTCGAAATCTCGCATGTAGCCTCGTTTTCGCCCACATCGAAAGCATCGTCGAACGATTCGGCTCTTGAATTTTGGTTTTTTTAGCGATCTGACGTAAGTCGATGTTTTTGCCATGTGATTGTCTGTTTTCCGTAAAAAAATAGCTCGGACTGAGCTTTGAGCATACTAGCAATCTAGCGGCCCAAAGTCAATGGTTTTTGAGGCTATTTATCGGCCTTTTTGAAAGGAAATCCTAGTTTAGTTAGTAATGCGAGGGTCTCAGGCTTCGACTTGGCTGAAGTGACCAGAGTCACCGCGAATCCGAAGACATCCTTGATTTCTTCGTCGGCGGTTTCTGGGAATACCGTATGCTCCTTGATTCCAAGGGTATAGTTGCCCATCTGGTCTACCGACTTCGTCTCGATGCCTCGAAAGTCTCGAGTTCGAGGAAGCGCGATATTGACCAGCTTCTCTAGGAAGCTCCACATTCGCGGGCCTCGGAGAGTAACCTGCCATCCAACAGCGTCGCCCTGTCGCACCTTGAATGATGCGATAGACTTCTTTGCGCTCTTGACGGTAGCCTTCTGGCCGGCGATCTTTGAGAGTCGGTCTCCAATGAGATCTCGCTTCTTTGGATCCTTGATAGATCCAGTCGTAGAAGAGAGGGCGATCTTGAGGATCTTTGGAGCCTGCATCTTGTTCGTATAGCCGAACTCAGCCTTCATGTCTTCGTATGCCTTGGCTGCTTTTTCTTTGATAGTTACGTGTTTCATATTCGTTTTCTTAATTATGCCTTCGCAACGTTAGAAGCATGGATAGGTGCCGCTACGTCTACAACCTGGCCTTTGCCTCCCTGCTTTCGAGATCGCTGGTGTCGCTTCTTGAGATTGATGCCTTCGATCAATACCATGCCGTCCTTAGGAAAAGACTTGACGATTTTACCCGTCTTTCCTTTATCCTTGCCGACTAGCACTTTTACATTGTCTCCTTTCTTGATGTTCATGATGATAATGTTAGGTATATTAAACGATTTCAGGCGCTAGCGAAGCGATTTTCTGGTAACCAAGCTCGCCGATCTCTCGCGGGATCGGACCGAAGATTCGTCCAGCAATCGGCTCTGGCTTTGTCTTATCCAAGATGACGATAGCGTTCTCATCGAATCGAACGTATGAACCGTCCTTTCGTCGGAATGCCTTTCGCTGTCGAACGACGACGCCTCGAAGAACATCCTTCTTCTTGACAGTCTTTCGCGGTTCAGCCTTCTGAACTGAGACGATGACAGTATCGCCGATCTCCGCATATCGCTTCTTTGAAGATCCGAGAACTTTGAAAACTCGGCAAATCTTTGCTCCTGTATTATCGGCTACTGCAACTATTGATCGTGGTTGTATCATATATGTAAGATTAGCCGATAACTATGAATCGCTTGTCCTTCGACATAGGACGGCACTCCTGGATAGAAACCAAATCTCCGATCTTCTTGGTATTGCCCTGATCGTGAGCCTTGTATCGCTTCGTCTTAGTAACGTACTTCTCGTACTTTGGAACCTTGACGTATCGCTTAACGAGAACGACGATTGTATTCGTCATCTTGTCTGAGACGACTTCCCCTTTGAGGATTCGCTTCGCAGAGCTTTCGTTTGGCTTAGTTGTTTCTGTTGAGTTTTTCATATGATTATTAAAAATGATTATGCGGTCGTGACCTTAGTCGCCTTGGCTTCCGCAGCCTTGTTTGCCTGGTCTCTCGTGATTACAGAAACAGCAGTCATGATTCGGGCGATATCCTTCTTGATGCCTCGTCCCTCCTTGACGTTTCGCGACTTTGAGCCAGCATTTCCGAATCGAAAACCCTGAAGAGCCTCTTTCTTTTCGTTAAGAGTCTTGATGAGATCTTTGATTGATTTATTGTTTAGGTCTTTCATGGTTTCGATTTAATTGTGATTCTCTATGCGGCTTCTCGCTCGGCTCGACTAATAATCTTGCATCGTACAGGAAGCTTTGTTCCAGCCTTTCGTAGGCCTTCTCGAGCATCTGCCTCAGTTGCGCCTTCTACTTCAAAGAGCATTCGGCCAGGCAATACGTCGAAGCAGAATCCTTTCGGATCTCCCTTACCCTTACCCATGGGAGTTTCAGCACCCTTCTGAGTGACAGGTCGGTCTGGGAAGATTCGGATCCAGAGTCGTCCAGTCTTTCCGATTGTTCGAGAAAGGATTTTTCGAGCAGATTCGATCTGATTAGACGTCATTCGAGACTGTCCAAGAGATTTGAGGCCGAACGAACCGAAGTTCAATTCAGTACCGCGAGTTTCAACACCTCGTCGTGCCGGGTGCTTTCGATCGCTCTGCCATTTTCGATGCTTTACTTTCTTTGGGAATAACATGGTATTAGGATTAAATGCTTCTAGGTATTATTTATTGAAAATCTGACCCTTATAGATCCAGACCTTGATTCCGATATTTCCGTAAGGAAGAATCGCCTCATATCGCTTGAAATCGATATCAGATCGGAAAGTCTGTAGAGGAATCTGGCCCTTCTTGATTTCTTCAGTTCGTGCCATTTCAGCTCCGCCAAGTCGTCCTCCGAGATAGATTCGAAGACCAAGTACGTCTCGGCTAGACATGACCTTGTCCACCATCTGCTTCATGACTCGTCGGAAAGGCATTCGCTTTTCGAGGCCCTCAGCGATCATCTGCGCGACAATAGAAGCGCTCGATTCTGGAGACTTGATCTCTTCGATTTCCAGCTTGAAATCAACCTTCGTATCAGCGTCAATCTTCTTCATGAATGCTGCGATCTCAGCCTTGAGCTTCAATGCGCCTTCTCCATTTCGACCGATAATGATACCGGGTCGTGAAGTTTTGATAATGATGCGGAGAGTGTTTTCGCCTCGCTCGATCTCGATATCACCCACGTACTGTCCTCGCATCTTCTTTTCCATCCATTCTCGCACGAGAACATCGCACTTCAGATTCTTTCGATATCGGGCATGCATCGAAAACCATCGAGACTTCCATCCTCGAATGATTCCAATTCTATGTGCATATGGGTGAACTACGTGTGACATGGTTATTATGTATTATTTAGTTTTAGTCTTAGTTTTCTTTGCCTTTGGAGCCTTTTCAGACGGAGTGTCCTTTGAGACAGCTACGGCCTTTGCTTCCTTTGCAGCCTTAGTCGCTTTCGCAAGCGCCTTGCCCTTCAATGGCTTCTCGCCGAGAGTAAGGATGATATTGCTTGATCGCTTGAGGATCTGAGCAGCATTTCCTCGAGCTCGCGGCATGAATCGCTTGAGAACGATGCCCTTGTCTACTCGCATTTCTACGACGTAAAGGTTTTCAGGATTGTCGACGCCATTGTTCTTGGCATTGGCAACGGCGCTCATAAGGAGCTTCTCCATAGGAGAGCTCGCTCGCTTAACAGCAAATCGAAGAGCCACAAGCGCGTCGCTTACTTTTTTGCCCCGGATAAGACCTGCGATGAGTCCGACTTTTCGAGGAGATTGTCTATAGTTAGATAGTGTTGCTTTCATGATCTTATCCGTTATATTTTATTTTTTTGTATCTACGGCTGCCTTAGCGGACTTAGCTGCATCGATCTCAGCCTGCTTCTTAGCAATGTCGAGTTCCTTCTGCATCTTTCCTCCGTGTCGGATGAACTTTCGAGTAGGTGAAAACTCTCCGAGTCGGTGACCAACCATTTCTTCAGTTACGAGCACTTCGACATGAGACTTGCCATTGTAGACACCGAAGATGAATCCAACCATCTCGGGAGAAATGTGCGCAGCTCGATACCACGTCTTGATGACGCCAGTTTCGGTAGGCTTTTTACCCTCGATTTTTTTGAGCAATCTTTCGATTACTAATGGACCTTTCTTGAGTGATCGTGACATGTTTTATGCGAAAAATAATAGCCCAAACTGAGCTAGTGCACGTTATAGTAGCAAAAAACAAAGTTATGTCAACAGAGGCTTCTCCAGGGGTCTTCCCGTGATGTCATATGGTCAGTTTTTTATGAAAAATAGCCGTTTTTTGGCTAATTTTGAGGCGTTTTTAATGCAGACGGGCATATTTTTTGTATAAAAATAGCCCCGCGGTGGCACCTGTCTGATCGTCATCAGAGCAAGTGCCACGCGGGACTGTTGTTTTGTGTGCGGATTTCGAAACAAGGCTTCGGACTAAGAAACGACAGGTTCCGTATCCTCCGCCCTGTCTTTAGACTCAGGAGTCTGGCGGCTTCGGAATGGAAAGCCTTTCCTTCTGGGCTCTTGATCCTTTTCACGATCGCTTGTGTACATTTTTCTGACCCCGAGGCCTGGATCATGGCGCTTGGGCAGAGTAGCAGCGCCCATTGGCTTAGGGACAACCACCTTAAAGCATGAATTCAAACTCTTGGCAGGCTGGCCGGATTTCGCTTCCATTTTCTCAACGAGCACGGCAGGTCCTTTCGGCTTCCGGGGACGCCTGAACATGGCAATCCCCTTGAAGAATAGGAAGGATCCTACCCCAAAGAGAACGACTGTGGCAACCTGATATATAGGCGAATTCGTGGAATTCCAGAATGGACTGCCTCCGCTGGCCGAATCGGTCACCTTTGGCTTATCGCCGTCCGGTTCCGGCACGGCTTTGTCTGCAAACACCTCTGGGGGAAACAACGCTGCCGCCGTTTCATCCTTTAGTAAAGCCGCCGATTTGACGACTTCGGGCTTGGGCTGCCAGTCGAGACCAGGCATGGGAATCATGATGTTTTTCGCAATTCCACCTTTCAAATCCTTCTTCAGCGCCTCGATATCCTGCCCGTCCTGCTGGAGGTAGAGTCGCATGCTTTGAGCAACCTTGGCCAAAGCGATTTCGACAATGTACGTCTCGGTAGAATCAGATGCATCGACGATGATGTCGTATGCAAAATGAGTCGCGGGACGCTCGAATTCTGCTGGAATTTCCGCAAAGGGCGAATTGCTCGGAATGAGCCTTACGCCTTCAGTTATGAAACTGCCGGGTTTAGTGC
The DNA here is from genome assembly GCA_964368945.1 of uncultured Candidatus Saccharibacteria bacterium. Classification (GTDB taxonomy): domain Bacteria; phylum Patescibacteriota; class Minisyncoccia; order Phycocordibacterales; family CAIZLB01; genus DALYDD01. The sequence goes on along the minus strand of CAYJDM010000002.1, from coordinate 126,550 downwards.
CTGGCTTTTCCTGAAAAATCCTTATGCCGAGAGGCAAGCCTTCGCCGTAATGCTGGACGCTGCAATGCAGCGTCCCGACGTTTTGGGAACCTTGTACCGATTTGGGCATTTTCTTTGTGAGAATGGATGCCCTGACGATATACGCCTCATTGAAGCCGTCTCCTTTCGCGAGACGCAGATATTTGGCCTCCTTTTGGAGAAAAGCCTTCATCTGCGGTTCGTAATCTGGGTTGGCCGCTACGACCGGGGTCGTTTTGGCTGGTTCTGGGACGGTCGCTACGACCGGGGTTTTGGGTTGTGATTCTGATACAGTCGCTACGACCGGAGGTTTGGGAGATGGTTCTGGAACGATCGCTACGATCGGGGTTTTCTTGGGAATTTCTGGAATGGCCGCTACGGCCGGAGGCGGTGGCGGAGCCACTGGTATCTCAGGCGGTTTTGCAGCCACGGGTGCCGGTATCGGTATCGGCGGTGGGTCGGGCGCTTTTGCTACGGGAGCCGAAGCGATCTGAGTTTCCTTCGGAGTCGGACTTGCGACTTTCTCAGGCTCGGAAGGAGCCGCGGTTTTAGCCGCCGCTTTGATTTCGATCTTTGCCTTTGCGATTGTCTTTTCGGCCTTCTTTTCAGGCTTTTTCTCAGATTTGCTTTCAACGATGTTTTCGACTTCCTCTTTGGTGAACCTTGGAGGCGCGAGCATATTATCGCCGACTGGCGGACGAACATCTTGCGATGATCGCATTGCCCTGTCGGGCATATCTGAAGCTGATGGACCGGATGGGATTTTGCCCAGCGCCCTTGCGAGTTCAATGGACATGCCGCCTTGCCAATCGCCGCCGACCTGGATTCTCTCATCCGGAACCATGTTTCCATGGCTGGTATCAGGGAATAGATTCGGATCGTTTCGGGTCAGAGGCGGAGCCTGAGGATGTGTGCGCGGTGCGCTGACCTGTCTTGCGACAGTTTTCGTTACCGTGTATTCATCATCGGGACCGGCAATGAATTTTGCCTTCGGAGGCCGCTGGTTTTGAGCCGTGGCCGTCATTGGGGACTTATTCGTTGCGATGGGCTTTGTCGTCGATGCGATCGCCCTGTCGGCCTTTTTGGAGGCTTTCGGGGCGGAAGCAGTGCGTGTATCGCGTGCGGTTGCACGGGATGTTGCCACAGCCTTTTGAGGGGATGCGGCGGAAGCTTGACGCCCACTCGGTGTTTTGCACGAAGTGAGGGAGAAGCCGAAGAATAGGGCCAGCACGATAAGTGCCGCCCGGATTTGGGAGGTTGTGGTTTTCATGATTCAGTATTAAGTTTTCAAGGAACGATTTTCGCCGTCCTTTGGGGTTTTGATTGAGGGTTTGTGGGGGGTGTTGATGTGTTGGGGTTTTGCTGTGTGTTTTTTCCTCTATTTTTATGAAAAAAGCGCCTTTCAGCAGCCTTTTTGCCATAAAACTAACCAATTTGTATGAAATACCTCTTTTCCGCCAGTCGTTGGACCGTCAGAACAGAGGCAAAGATGAGACGAAACGTCTAGCGAGATTTAACACTATTAATTGACATAAGTCAATATTTATTCGCTGGTGTCTTAATCTGGCGTTAATGTTTCTAAATATACGAAATCGCGAAAAAGAGAAAAGCGGTCACCCCTTTTCAGGGTGACCGCCGTGTTGCCGATTGAATCGGGCTTGAGGTTGGACGTCGCCGTGTCTTACAGGCGGCGCTTGCGAATGCGGAGCATGCCGATGGCGGCAATGCCGAGCATACTGACCGAGCCTGGTTCCGGCACGCTCTGCAGCATGACGGATCCACGAATACCAGACGTCAGGTACGAGCCGTTTTCGCGCGTGAATACGAAAGTCCAGTCGAGAAACTGGGATTCACCGTCGCTGTTCGGCGCATATTGCCCTCCGCCGATCGTCTGACTGAACCTCTGATCAGCAAAGACCACGTATTTGGTCCCTTGAGGATAGGTCGTTCCGACCACCTGCTGGCCATTGACTTGCGACGTCAGACTAACCCTCGATTCGTCATACAGACCAACCACCGGCGCGCCTGACCCTTCCGGGAAAAACGTAAGTGCCGAATAGTTGAGATCAAGCGACGATGCGGTACCTGAATTTCGCAAAGTAGAATGGGCATATGTAATTCCCGTAATCGGAATTGTCGCTTCCGGATGTTCGTCATCAACGAACCAACAGACGACGCCGTAGCGCGTCATATTGGGCGTAACGGGTGTGACGATATCCGGGTCGTAGTCACCATTCAGCGTGCCCGCCAAAGTCAAGGCATTGCCGTCGAGGCGGACACCAACTTCGTAGGCGATACTGATGATTGCACTCGCTTTCTGAGGAGGAGCGCATAAGGCGACCGCGAGGGCCGCAAATGCGAATTGGGATCTTGTTTTCATATGTTAGGTACTGTGTATTCTGGGTTTGGGGTCTGGGGACCTGGGTTTGGTGTTCCCCTGCTTGTGTCTCGCGCGCGACAGATATTGACACAAAGCAAAGTAACATATCTGATGATACGCCCCAAGCATCTTTTGTCAATGAAAAGATTAATGCGGAGTTAATGTCTCAAAAGGAAAAAGCCGCCAGCATGGCAGCCTTTTCGGTGACTAGTTTTTCACCATCGCTTCTCTCCCTGAGTCCCCTCCGATGCACATCAGCAGATATGCTTCGAAAGGGGCGCCGAGAGAGAAGTCTCGCGGCGGACGCAACGCTTGCGCGCTCCGTCATATTTTTTATATTCTCGCTTATTCGCAATCTTACGATTACTTTCGCTTTCCAACCTTTCGGCGAGTAACGATGAACTTGCTTGAATACTTCTTAGGCTTTCGCGACTTCTGTCCCTTTCCGGTAGGCTTACCGTAAATTGAAATCTGTCGTCGTCGTCCTCGTCCCTGTCGGCCTTCGCCTCCTCCGTGTGGATGATCCACAGGGTTCATGGCAGTACCTCGGACTGTTGGTCGGATACCCTTCCATCGGCTTCGTCCGGCCTTGCCGAAGTTCTGAAGTCGATTTTCATCATTGGACACCGAACCTACTGAAGCCCAAGCAGAATCGATGATTTTGCGAATTTCAGTTGATGGCATCTTGATCTGAGTGTATCCGTTGTCCTGTGCGATGACTTCAGCGAATGATCCCGCGGCTCGTACGAGCTTGGCACCACCCTCTGGTCGCAATTCGATATTGTATACGAATGTTCCCACAGGAATATTTCGAAGCGGCAATCGGTTACCAGGCTTCACTTCTGCCTTTTCAGCAGAGATGACCTTGTCTCCGACTCGAACCGTCTGAGGAAGAAGCGTATATCGCTTCTCGCCATCAGCATAGTTCAAGAGCGCGATGAATCCAGTTCGGTTCGGATCGTACTCGATAGTGGCAACGGTCGCAGGAATTTCTCGCTTATCGAACTTGAAGTCGATATCTCGATACGCTCGCTTATGACCAGTACCCTTATGTCGAGTAGTGATTCGTCCGGTATTGTTTCGTCCGACGCCTCGGCTGAAACCTGTCGTCAACGGCTTATACGGCTCATTCGTAGTGATGTGATCTCGGAATGATACGACCGTAATATGTCGTCGTGACGGCGTTGTTGGTTTAAATCGTTTCATATAGTTTTTCTTTTGAGATTTTTATAGATAAAATTTAAACCTATGCAAGATCGATCTTGTCTCCCTTTTTGAGGAAAACGACCGCTTTCTTGATAGCCTGTTTCGTGCCGACCTTTCCCCGTACAAAGACCTTCTTTGCCGGAGTTCGCACAATGTTGACCTTTGCAGGAACAACCTTGTACATCTGCTCGATCGCTTTCGCAATCGATGCCTTATTAGAATCCTGAGTCACTTCGAAGATATACTGGCCCTTTTCAGCGCCAACCGTAGCTTTCTCCGTGATTCGAGGCTTCTTGATGACGCTTGTCGAATGCTTGATTGAGATAGTTTTCATATGAATGTAGTTATTTCAATTAGGATTACGCCTTAGCGCCGCCAGAGACTCGTGAAGAGAGAGTGACGAGTGATGCTTCAGGAGAAGCGATCACGATATACTTGTAATGCATAAGCGCGAGCGGATTGAGGTTTCGAACTTCAGAAACTTCCATGTTTCCGAAATTGCTGAATCCTCGCTTCACATTGTCGCTTACTTCAGGAAGAGCGATGAGAGCCGCATTGTTTCGCTTCGTAGCAAGCTGCTCGAATCCAGCGACTGTGGCAACTCGGCTGATGACAGCGTGAGCATTCTTAGTCTTTGGCTCTGAGAGCTCGATATTCTTTACGAACAATACTTCTCCATCCTTGAATTTCTTTGAGAGAATAGTAAACAAAGCTTTCGTCTTCATTTTCTTATTCACCTTTCGATCGAAATTCTGATCGTTTCGAGGTCCATGAGCGACACCTCCACCAACCCAGATCGGAGACCGTCGTGAGCCGTGTCGTGCGCGTCCTGTTCCCTTCTGCTGCCAAGGCTTCTTGCCGGTTCCGGCAACTTCGCCTCGCATCTTAGTGTGAGCAATCGGCTTTCGCGCATCAGTCTTCATCGATGTGATGACCTGGTGTACGAGATCCGCATTCCACGATAGACCGAAGATCGATCCTGGCAAAGAAACTTTGCCGGCCGACTTTCCATCCATATCGAATACTGATGCCTCAATCGCAGACAGATCCTTCACAGCCTTTGGCTTTACGGCCTTTGGCGCGGTAGATCGCTTTGAAGGCTGAGCCTTCTTCGTCGTTTTTGCAACTTTTGTCATGATATTGATTAGCCTCTTACTTCTACTAATGTGCCCCGTCGACCAGGTACAGCACCTCGGATATATATTTCATTCGCCTCATTGTCTACCGAGACAACAACGAGATTTTTGACCGTGATTCGATCCCCACCCATTCGTCCACCCATGCGCGTACCCTTGAATACTCGCTGGTAGCCACCGGCACCGATGGAACCTGGCTCTCGCTCAGAGTGCTTCTGACCGTGAGATCGAGGACCTCCATGGAAACCATGTCGCTTTACTACGCCCTGGAAACCCTTGCCTTTCGAGATAGCCGATACTTCGACTATGTCTCCAGCTTCGAAGGTATTTTCGATAGTCGAACCCACTGGGAGTTCTCCTTCGAATCCTTTGATTTCCTTGAGCGTTGCAAATGCGCCATCTTTCATATGGCCTTTCTGAGCCTTATTGATTCGCTTCGCGCTTTTCTTGCCGTAACCGACTTGAACTGCAGCGTAGCCATCAGTGGCCTCAGTCTTTACTTGCGTAACCGTTGTCGGAGACGTTTTCAAAACCGTGACTGGGTGAACTCGACCCTCTTCGTCAAAGAGCTGGGTCATATTCAACTTCGTCCCTAGAATAAATTTCTTCATAGCAGAATTGTGTTAAGTCAGAAGAATTGCAACTTGAAGTGGATTGCTCCCATTCGACACCTCAGAATTGAATTGCATCGTAATCATAAGCCGATTAGATGCCTTTAGATGCGAGGCACGAAGTTCGTTTTCGACTGAGCCGTACTAAATGTACGGTGAGGAAGAAAACGAAATTCGTAACGATGCAGATGAAGGCAGATAATCGTGCTTATTACATCATCTTTACGTCAATGTTGACTCCTGATGGCAATGACAAGTTAGTCAAAGCCTCAACGAGCTTCGCATTAGGATTGATAATGTCGATAAGTCGCTTGTGCACTCGCATCTCGAACTGTTCTCGCGCGTTCTTGAACACGAAAGAGGCTCGGTTTACGGTATACTTTCGAATTTCCGTAGGCAGAGGGATTGGACCGACTACAACGGCGTCATAACGAAGCGCAGTATCCATGATCTGTTTGATAGATGCATCGATGATCTTTGATTCATATGCTCGTACTCGAATTCGCAGCTTTGATGCAACTTCTTCTTTTCCGATTGATTTCTTTTTTGTCGCTTCTTTTACAGCCATAATGGCGAAAGATTAGATTAGTAAGCCAAGCACCCGAAGGCGCCCAGCGCCTGATTACGCTACGATCTTCGTAACGACACCAGCGCCTACAGTTTTACCTCCTTCTCGGATCGCTAGTCGCTGCTTGTCCTCTAGGGCAATAGGAGCTACGAGCTTAACCTTGAAAGTGACGGTATCACCAGGCATAACCATCTCAACGCCTTCCTTAAGTGTTACTTCGCCAGTAACGTCCGTTGTTCGAACGTAGAACTGCGGCTTGTAACCTGTAAAGAATGGAGTGTGTCGACCGCCTTCTTCCTTCTTCAAGATATATACTTCAGCTTCGAATTCAGTATGAGGCTTAACTGATCCTGGCTTACAGAGAACCTGTCCTCGAGTAAGATCTTCCTTCTTCGCGCCTCGGAGTAGGATACCAGCGTTGTCGCCAGCCTGTCCTTCCTGAAGCTGCTTATTGAACATTTCGATACCAGTAACAGTAGTCTTCTGAGTATCCTTGAGACCTACGATCTCAATTTCCTCTCCAACCTTGATCTGTCCCTTCTCGATCTTTCCAGTTACTACAGTTCCTCGTCCTTCAATTGAGAAGATATCTTCAATTGGCATAAGGAAAGGCTTGTCGATTTCTCGAACTGGAAGCGGAATGTATGTATCTAGAGCCTCAGCAAGTTCGAGGATCTTCTTAGACCATTCGTCATCAACTCCTGGAGCTTCGAGAGCCTTGAGAGCTGAACCCTTGATAACAGGAGCGTTGTCTCCGTCGAATCCGTTCTTCGTAAGAAGTTCTCGGATTTCAGCTTCAACGAGGTCGATCATGTCTGCATCATCAACCATATCGCACTTGTTAAGGAAAACGATGATCTTAGGAACTCCTACCTGCTTAGCCAAGAGAACGTGTTCTCGAGTCTGGGGCATAGCTCCGTCAGTCGCTGCTACCACGAGGATAGCACCGTCCATCTGAGCGGCTCCGGTGATCATGTTCTTGATGTAGTCGGCGTGACCTGGGGCATCAATGTGAGCGTAGTGTCGATTGTTCGTAGCGTACTCTGAGTGTGAGAGCGAGATAGTGATTCCTCGCGCCTTTTCTTCAGGTGCCTTGTCGATGTCTCCTACAGCCTTAATAGTCGCTTCCATACCCGCTCGGTGAAGAACGTTTAGGATAGCTGCAGTAAGAGTAGTCTTACCGTGGTCAACGTGTCCAATTGTACCTACGTTTACGTGAGGTTTTGATCGGTCAAATGTTCCTGCCATAATTAGTGTTTGTTGTTATTTACCCTTATTATTAGCCCTTATATGCCAGTTAACTTGGCAAAAGCTAGTAAGAAGGAGCAAAATTGATAAATAAAAATTGTTTCCAGTGCTTCTCGGCTTATTTAACAAAAAAAGGCTCAAAATAAGGCTTATTCGGCTATATTATCAGCTTTTTGATAAAGAAACTGACTATCTCACTCTGTCTCACAATATGACGGGACGGGTAATCTCGAACAAAGGGGTGATGCAGAGGTGATTTGTCTTTATTCAGTTGTAGGCGATTGGGCCATAGGTTGGATTAAAGGCCTCTGTTGAGCCGTTTGTACCAACATTCACGAGCAATCGGTTTAACTTGATTTGGCTATTTTGGCGCTTTTTCCAGCATCTACCTTGCGGCTTTTGCTAAAATAAGGCTAATCTAGGCCGTCTCTTCGATGTCTTAAAAACACCGAGAAGATTCGAAACAAAACGCTTAATGCGTTGGGGAAATAGTATCACACATTAGACAGGAGTCAAAGTGCGTCCCTCAGCCGAGATAACATCCATTCCACTTGCTTGCCCGGGCAAACTGCTATACCCTACTTCACAGAGTCAGAATGGGCAAAATGCAATTTTGACGGCCAAATCATGCGGCTTAAAGCATGAAAACAGAACCTATACATCAAGACAATGAATAATCCAGCCAGGCTAAAACAAAAGCTCGACCAGAAATGGTTCGAGATATATAAGCGCATGAACGCCATCTGGGTTCATGATGGCAATATGAAACGGCCGCATGCCCTTCTCACCTCTGGCAAGCACTCGGGCGGCTTCTTTAACAGCGAAGTCGTTCTGGAACACCCTGCCTTGGTGAATGAGATCGCCTTTGATCTGATCAAGCTACTGCTCGCCGAAGGATTGAATATCGATGGAATCCAACGCGTTGTCGGGCCGGCCATGGGCGCAATCACCCTGGTTCACGATATCGCACGCAACATCGAAATGTTCCGGCCGAACGATCTGCCATGTCTCCGGGCATACACGATCCCCGAAGGAAAAGGCGCGGACAAGAAGATGGTATTCCAAAAAACCGGCATCAAAGCAGGAGAAATCGTCCTCGCCGGCGAAGACGTCGTCACCACATGCGATAGCCTCGCTCTCAATATTCAGGCAATTATTGCCGCGGGCGGCATTGTGCAGGATCTTCTTCCCGTAATCGTCAATCGTTCTGGCAAAAAGAAACTTGGCGACAGGACGATAGTCTCTCTCGTGGAACGCGATATGCCCACATGGGACAGCGAAGCTGAGTGCGAATACTGCCGAAATGGCTCCAGAGCGATCAGGCCAAAGGAGCTGGACAATTGGGCATTGCTGAATGCTGAATGCCCCGCATAGCCCCATAACACCCAACATACCGAAAATCATGTCCATAAGAAAAAGAGACCTCACTCCAAGCGAGCGCCTTGTCATCGCACTCGACTTCGATCCGACAACAAGGGAAGATCGCGCCGATAATGCGATGAAACAAGCGGTCGCCTTTGCTAAAAAGCTCAAAGGCACCGGGATAACGCTTAAGGTGAATTCCCTTCTGCGCGCTAACGGTACGCACCTGCTTCAGGTTTTGCGGGATCTCGGATTCGGGGTCTTCGCAGATCTGAAGCTCTACGATATCGATTCTACTCTCGCGACAGACGGCAAGTTCCTGCGCGAATTCGATCCCGAATTGCTGACCGTCGTATGCACCGCCGGCGCTGAGGCTATGGAAAAAGCTCAGGCCGAATTGCCAGCCACAGAAATCATCGGCATTACGGTGCTGACAAGCCATACGGAGCAGGTCTGCCAAAGACTGTACGGATGCTCGATCGCACAAGCAGCCGAGCGCTTTTCCAAAGAAGCCGCACTGGCAGACATCGGCGGACTGGTTTCTGCAGCTACCGATATCGGGAATCTCCGCGAGAAATTCGGAGACAGATTCTCATACAATGCTCCTGCAATTCGCCCCGAATGGTCAATCGTAAGGGACGACAATCAGGCCACAGGCCGGAAAATGGGACCGCAGCAAGCCATCGCTGCAGGTGCCTCGCGCATCATCGTCGGCAGGCCAATCCTCCAGCACGGAGACCCTCTTGGCGCCGTTGAGCGCACACTGGAGGAGATCCACATGGGGCTCCCCGGCTGATAAGGCGCTTGCGCCAACAAACAACAGCGCGGCCTGCATACCTCACGGTATGCAGGCCGTATTTTTTTACAAAAAAACAACCTCTCGATGCGCAAGAACGAAAACCTGATGAATCGGTCAAATCAAATTGACTCAAAATATATTGTCTGGAAGAGATTGACTCAAATGTCATACCATTATGGACAGAACAGATCCTCACAGACGTTCGCCAATTTCACAAACATAGAACAAAAACCCGAACAAGAAACTAGACTAGAAATGAGTGCGAAAACTACCTGTCTCATCCGCCACAGTCCCCCTGCGAAGAAATGGCCGAAAAAAGCGCCAGGCCTGGCAAAGAGAAAAAGAAAAACGCCAGACCAGCTCTGGAAATGCACGCCGCGCAATCTCGCACGAGTAACCGCTGGCAGCGCTTGGGCAAATGACCATATCACGACGCCCGGAATCAATGACGATCTCCCAATCTGGGGAACCGTTGCGGATTATACCCGCTGGACAGCATTCGAATTCCTGACTGCCGACGATATGCGAAAAGCAGGCGCGCACTTGATCAAGACGCTGACGCTGAGCAAATTCCCTTTCCTCATGCAGCAGCGCTCGCTCATCGTGCCGAAAGCGGCCGGCAAGATCATCGCCGAGCTCTATCGCTCCAAGCGACGCTTCATGTCGGGCATACCGCTCTATATTGGCAAATGTGCATTGTATCAATCGAGCAACCTCTCTGCAGCCGATCGAAGCAGTCCCGAATTCAGCAAGGCTCTTGCCGGCATGTACTATGCAACCTGGATTCCTTGGGAAGGACGCAGCAGCGATGAAGCCTGTCAGGAATCGAAATACTTCGTCTATGCGACGCGATTCGACAAGGTAAAGCGCGCGCTGACCAAGAAAGCGAATGCCGAAAACGAAGCTCGCATCGCAGCTGAGGCAGCGGCGAAGGCGATGGAGGCCGCTGCGAAAGAAAAGGAGGATGCGCCATTCGACCTTGAAAAACCTCCGATCTGAGCGCATTCGATCGGCATACAAAATAAAACGACGGACCCCAGCGATGGGATCCGGCGTATTTTTTTTACATAATCCGCGCACTCCACGGCTGCATGCTAGAATAAAAAAGCATCACAGAACAACAAACCGAAAGGAGGTGAAAAAAATGATGCTGCATTTTTGCCGAATACGAAAAGTTCATATCGATCTCTCAGATCCGCGAAGACATTTGTCATCGAGAATGCGCTGGATCGCGCCCTCTCTGACGCTTGCCATCACCGCGCTGGCCGCTCGAATGGCCCGAGGCGAGGAATGACCTTCTCGACTTCCTCCAATGCAAAGCGGCGCCCGGAAAGTTCCGGACGCCGCTTTTTTCTTTTCTCTAAAATTTTCCTTACCGACTATGCAGTAACCTTTCGCGCTTCGACGATAGCCTTCTCGACGTTTGGCGGAACGACATCGTAGTGATCGAATTCCATAGTCATTGATCCTCGTCCCTGCGTCATAGATCGGATATCAGTCGTATATCCGAACATTTCTGACAATGGAACCATGGCTCGGATGACTCGGAGACCCTGACCGCCTCGCTCTTCCATTCCTTCGATCTGTCCTCGCTTTCCTGAAAGCGAGCCTGTAACGTCACCCATGAACTGTTCTGGCATAACGCATTCTACCTTCATGATCGGCTCGAGGATGACAGGTCGGGCTCGCTTTGCAGCTGCCTGGAATGCCTGAGAACCTGCGATCTTGAAGGCCATTTCAGATGAATCCACATCGTGAGAAGATCCGAAGAGCAATTCGCAAGATACATTCGTAAGAACGAATCCGGCAACGATACCTCGATCCATGGCTTCCTTGACGCCCTTCTCGACTGCTGGGATGAATTCGATTGGGATAACGCCTCCCTTGATGGAGTCGACGAATTCGAATCCTTCTTCTCGATGAACGTTCTTAGGGATCTTCGCGCCTTCAACCAATGGTGCAAGAGGCTTGATCTTGATTCGAACATGGCCGTACTGACCCTTACCTCCAGACTGCTTAACGTATTTGTATTCTTCTTCAGCTTCGCCCTGGATAGTCTCTCGGTATGCTACCTGAGGCTTTCCTACATCGGCCTCTACTGAGAATTCTCGCTTCATTCGGTCAACCATGATTTCGAGGTGGAGCTCACCCATGCCGGCGATGATAGTTTCTCCAGTCTCCGTATTTGATGAAACTCGGAATGTAGGATCTTCATCCTGAAGCTTCTTGAGAGCGATTCCCATCTTTTCCTGATCAGCCTTAGTCTTTGGCTCGATCTTGAGTGATACTACCGGTTCTGCGAACTTGATAGGATCAAGGATGATAGGCTTGTTCTCATCGCAGAATGTATGAGAAGTTCGAGCATCCTTGAGACCTACGGCTGCCGCGATTTCTCCGGCATATACCTTCTTTACTTCTTCTCGCTTATTCGCCTGCAATCGTACGATTCGTCCGAGTCGCTCCTTTGAGCCAGTCGTTGCATTGTACAAATATGAGCCGGCTTCGACGGTTCCTGAATACACTCGGAAGAATGTAAGCTGACCTACGAATGGATCGTTCTGCAATTTGAATGCGAGAGCGGCGAATGGCTCTGAGTCAGATGCGGATCGCTCGATAGTCTCTCCAGTCTCAGGATCGATTCCCGTGATTGGCGGAACGTCTAGAGGGGATGGAAGGTAATCGACAACGGCATCGAGGATAAGCTGTACGCCCTTATTCTTGAGAGCGGTTCCCGTGAATACTGGGAATACCTTATTGGCGATAACGCCCTTTCGCATAGCGGCCTTGATCTGATCAACTGTGAAATCAAGCTTGCCTTCGAGGTATTCATTCATCATTCCCTCGTCGAATTCGCAAGCCTTTTCTACGAGCTGAGCTCGGTATTTCTCGGCTTCTGCCTTCATATTTTCTGGAACTTCGCTTTCGATAACGTCAGAGCCCATTTCTCCTTCGAATCGATATGCCTTCATTTTTACCAAATCAACAACGCCCTCTACTGTCGCCTCTTCTCCGATAGGAAGCTGCATTCGGATCGCATTCTTATTCAATCGGTCTAGGATAGACGCATATGATTTCTCGAATGATGCACCAGTTCGGTCGAGCTTATTGATGAAGCAGATTCGAGGAACATGGTACTTGTCCGCCTGTCGCCATACGGTTTCAGACTGCGGCTCTACTCCGGCAACTCCGTCGAATACAACGACTCCTCCGTCGAGAACCTTGAGAGATCGCTCTACCTCTACGGTAAAGTCCACATGTCCTGGCGTATCGATGATATTGAATCGATGCCGCTTTGAAATATCAGTTCCCATATATGTAGGGTTCCAGAAACAAGTGATCGCGGCAGCCGTGATGGTGATTCCTCGCTCCTTTTCCTGTTCCATCCAGTCAGTTACGGCCTCACCTTCGTGAACCTCACCGATCTTATGGCTCATGCCGGTATAATAAAGAACGCGCTCAGACGTAGTCGTCTTGCCGGCGTCGATATGGGCGATGATTCCGAAGTTTCGTACTCGCTCTAGTGGATAATCTCTTTGCATATATATGGGTTACTTATTAGTTGTTTTTGGGTAAAAATAATTTGGGCACGTCTTATATCCTTTTCAGTCCCGTAGTTATTGCCAGTAGGGATTTCCGAGCGTTGAAGCGAGGACTAAGCATAATTTCAGCAGAAATTATGCGACCCTACAGGCAATAACTACGGGACTGAAGAATGCCCCAAATTACCATGTATTCGACGTTTTTGCAACGAGATTCCGGTCAATTTATAGCGAAGATTCGAGTATTTTTAGGCAAAAAAATGCCCATGCAAAGCAAAACCGCCCTCCGTTTCCGGAAAGGCGGTTTTGTCGGCTTTGTCAGCCTTATTGCGGACTAATCCTCAACCTGCTCGCCTATTCTATAGCATCGAGCTACGGATGTGAGGGTCTTGGCAACTCCTTCAAGGTCGGAGATGGCGCATGTCAGGCTATGAAGTCTGCCTACCGGCTGCAGGAATGTGGCTGCTCCGCCTGGAAGAAGATTCTTTCCCGGAACGGTAGCTCCGCCATTTATCTTGCAGACCGTGCTGAACTTAAGCGATGCATCGGGCAATTCGGTATCCCAATATGCCGGACAATTCTCGAGAGCCTGGTCCGGAGAGAACTTGAAGTATTTGATGCTAGCCTTTGGCATACATCGATTTACCCCAGTCGCTGGATCCTTCACGATATCGTATTTGCTTGCATCGGTCTGGTCTCCATCTAGATTTGGACAATAGTCGGCCACCGAATCAGCGCAAGCGCCGGCGATCGGAGAATATATGCCGGTTTCGCAAGCTACATTACAGTTCTGAGGAACCGTCTGCCATGCTCCCTGGCATTTCCATGTAAAGCCAGTAAGGGTCGTCCCGGGAGACATCGCCACGGCATCCGCACTACAAAGACCAGGAGTTGAAATTGTTAGTGTCCTTCCTCGCTCAATCGGAGCGACATCGCCGCAAGACGTTCTGCAACCGTCTGATCCTGGCACGCATTTGCCATCGATCGGATTATTCGTAGGAGGAGTCACGCCATTGAATGGATCCTCTTCGCTTACTATTACCTGATGAGTAGCCCAGCCCGAAGATAGCCCTCCTGGCGTATCCTCTGCCTTAACCTTGATCGTATATGTTCCGAGCGCTGCCCATGACTTTGATGTCGACATCGCCGCGCCGCTGCTTACATAGCCGCTTCCAGGAAGCGAGGTATCCGTAATTCCATTGCTGTCGAAATCAACTGCATATCGTATCTGATCGCCGTCTGGATCTGTCGAAACCGAGCTGAATGAATATGATTGGCCAGGTTTCGCCCAACCCGTACCCGTAACAACGGGAACTGTCGGCGGCTGGTTTTCAGGATCGGCATCGGCAACGAACGTATACGGCTTCGTAATCTCAGGCACGGATACCGTATACCCTCCAAATTCCTCGGTCTGAGCCAAACAAGCCGCCCTGTCTGCTGCAGAAACCTGAGACAATGGCTTGGGATTGGCAAGGCCTTCAAATGGCTTTCTATTGAAATAGCTATAATAGAATTTTCCAGTCGTCGGCGTGAATTTGAACGATGCCTTTACAGGACCTTCTGCAACCACGCTGCATGTCGCAACTCCGCCAACCAATGCGCCGCAATCGAGATTCTGCGTTTCCGCGATAGATGCAGTCGGAGGACTCATCACGAGATCGAAAAACATATATCTGTGATATACGGAAGTCACGGTCGGAATACCCGAGATTCCCAAGCTCGTATAATCCTTATCCTGACATCCGGCCGCCGGCGGAGTCGATCCGGCTCGCCATTCTCCAAAAGGAGAATCGTATACTCCTCCCAGACCGAACCAGTAGATATCATTGGATTCATACGGAAGCACTTTGAGCTTAACCTTTGTTCCTGGCGTCAATGTCTCGCCGCCCAATAATGCCTCGCCGGATTCTTTTGCGATCTGCGTTCTGTATCTGACCTTTATATGGACATTTTCAAGCTCAGACCTCTGGCCTCCCCACGATGTGCTCATGCGCGGAGCGGTTCCTTCCCATCGAGCTTCGCCTGGCAATACCGCGCTCTCCCACCAATTCTGAGCAGACGTATTGCTCGTAAATGCAGTCCAGCCGAATGCGAGAAGCAGCATCATTACCGCGCTCGTAGCAGTCACCTTCGGCTTTCTCTTGAATGCGAGTATCAGGATAAAGACGATTGCCAATGCCGCGATTATGCCAAGCACGATCTTGATGATCATTCCATTGTCAGCACAAGCCGCCGGATCGATGACTTTGCAGTCATATGTCAATTCGACATTATCTACCAATGCTTCGCCCTGGTACAATTCCGCCTTGAGCGTCAATTCATCGTAATCAGCATCAGGAACAAAGCTGTCTTTGACCCCCATCATGCTGCTCGTTACCGGTCCTTTATATTCATATGAGTGAATCACTTTGCCCACCTTATCCTTGAGCGTCAGGACAAGCTTTCCATCTGCAGGTCCAGCCATATCATTCGTAGCGTGTAGGCATGAGAAAATATCCGTCTTCTCTCCTTTCACGAGAGGGAATTTCGCAATCGATGGGAAGTTGATTCTCAGCTTATTCGCATCAGGCCGAACGAATCGCGTGCCGATGATTGATTTTACCCCATTTGATTCAGCGACTGCGCGCACATAATAGACGGAATTCGCCTTATCAGAAACGGTATGGCTTGTTTCGACTTTGCCATTTGCAGGAACCCTTACTGTCTGAATATCGCTCTCGATGAAGTTGGATTCATGCTGTGCATCCCAAGAATATGCCTGCCATGCAACAGGAACCGTCTGCTCAACGGATGTCGTATTTACGAGAGTCGCGGTGATTTTTACCTGATCATCTGCGATTCGAGGAGGATATGCTGCGAAGTAGAATTTGCCGCCATTCATATTTACCGTGCTCTTGTCGAATCGAACCGCGCCGGTTTCGCCCGTGACAGAGAAATCAGCGGTGTTGCCGACAATGTCATCAGTGAAAGTCAGTCCGAGGAGATTGAACTTTCCCGCAACGACGAAGAATGTGACTGCCTTGTATGATCCAGAATCCAAGAATGCGGGAATTTTCCAATCCACGCTTACTGGCAATGTTCCGTTTGCAGGAAGATTCACATTCGTTACCGCATTGAATTCATCCACGACATCATCCGCATCGATATTCTTCTGGCCATTGCCGGCCGCCTTGAATATCTTCACGACAAGGGTTCCGTTCACTACCGGATATGCATTGCCATTCACTATATTTCCGGAGAATGTGATCTGCGATCCAGAAACCGCGCTGCTTACCGATGGCACGAGGTTTGCCTGAACGCTTCCGAAGGAATAGTTATCGAAGCAATTAACCGTATTCGGGAGAAGAGGAGTCGCCGCATCAGCCGCCGGCTCCTTGCCATCGACATACGTTACCGTTGCTGAATCCAAGAGACCCTGAATCTGGTCCTTCGTGAGATTCTTTACATCGTTCGGAGTCAATCCGATTTCCTCAATCGTCTTTGCAGCCGCGAATGCGCTCGCAGGTACGAATGCCTGGATGATGCCGAGCAATGCAACGAGTGTAGAGATAATGAACTTTGACATAATAAAAAATATCTAATATTTAGCTTGTATGCGGTAATTGTATCACGAACGAAATTGTCCGATCCCGAGATACCAAACAAAAAGCACCCGACGTGGGTGCTTTTTGTATCTGTATTTATAAAGTTTATATTTTTGAGCGAGAAGCGAGGCACAGACCGAAGCTGTACTATAGTACTGCGAGGTCGAGCCGAAGCTTCGTAGCCAAAAATAGAGACTTTATTACCAGGCGAAGTGAGCGAAGGCCTTATTGGCGTCAGCCATTTTGTGAGTATTCTCCTTCTTCTTGACCGCTTCTCCTTCATTCTTTGAAGCAGCGAGAATCTCGATAGCTAGCTTCTGGTGCATTGGCTGTCCTTTCTTTGCTCGGGCTGCCTGGATGATCCATGTCATGCCTAGGTAATCCTTTCGCTCAGGTCGAACCTCTCGTGGAACCTGGTAGTTGGCGCCTCCGACTCGTCGTGATCGCACTTCTACCGTAGGGGCCGCATTCTTAAGGGCTGTATCGAAAATCTCGAGAGGGTTCTCAGTCTTGGCCATATCAGCAATCTTGTCGAAAGCATCGTAAACGAGCTTCATAGCCGTTACTTTCTTTCCATCAAGCATGATGTGGTTGATAAACTTTCCAACTGACAAAGAATTGTACTTCGTATCAGGCTGGGTAGTATTTTTTCGCTTTATTTTTCGTCGCATTTTGTTTGTTTAGTCTTAGGGTTGTAATCGTTGGGCAGTTATTCAGTCTATATCGCTTTATATAGGCTTACTCTGCAGTTTTGTAAATCAATCTCGCAATGCTTACTTAGCCGCCTTAGGTCGCTTTGTTCCGTATGCAGATCGCTCCTTTCGTCGCTTCTCTACGCCTGAACAGTCAAGCTTTCCTCGGACAATAGTGTATCGGAGTCCTACATCCTTTACTCGTCCTCCTCGTAGAAGCACTACTGAGTGCTCCTGCAAGTTATGGCCTTCTCCCGGGATGTACGCCGTTACTTCCATTCCATTTGTAAGTCGAACTCGGGCGATCTTTCGAACGGCTGAGTTAGGCTTCTTTGGAGTCTTGGTAGTAACCTTCGTGCAAACGCCTCGCTTGAATGGCGAGTTATAAGAGATAGGTCGGTTCTGGATATGGTTAAAACCCTTCGTAAGAGCAATGGCCTTGCTCTTTCGCTTTGTCTTGTTTCGATTCTTCTTGATTAATTGATTTAATGTAGGCATTACGTAACTTGATTTAACTTAATTTAGGGGCAAAGCTAATAGCCGTGACCTCAATTAGTAGGCTGAAGATTACTATATATAAAGAGGAAAGGCAAGGGGTTTTACCTCGATATTTGGCAATATCAGTCAAAAACAGCCAAGAAGAAAACCCGAGCGCCGCATAAAGCGGGACTCGGGTTCCGGGCCAGTTACCTGGCAGGGTCGCTCATCTGAGCTGGAGACCGTGGATGAAATCCGCGATGTCCATGGCCTCCTTCAGAATCTCCTGGCGCGCCGAGGCTGGCCATTCGCTAGCGATGCCCTGAAGGCCGTCGTAGACTTCGTTAAAGGTCAGAATCCTGGTCTTCACCAGACCCTTCTGACCGTTGGCCACCAAGGTAGCGCTCGTATTGAGAGCATCCCTTGTATACGCCATGAAAACATGGGCACAGGCAGAAGCTTTGGGATTTTCATCGATGATTTGCTGAATGAACTGGAATGCGTGCATGATTTTACCGGGTTGGTGGGTTAGTCTGAATTGCTATTGCATATATATAATATCATATATATGCAATATTGTCAATATATCTAATCCACGCTTAGGGAATACACGGCAAAGAACCTTATTTTTAGCCGTGCTTTTACATCTATACCCCTACAATCAGCCTGTATATGAAAATAATGACCGGATCCAGTACCCGGATGAACAAAAATACGAAAAGAAGCGTAACAATAAGGCCATAACCCTCGAAGGCTCGCATGAATCTGCTCATTTTCTCAGGAAAAAAAGAGTACAGGATCTTGGAACCATCCAATGGCGGCAGCGGCACGAGGTTGAAAATAGCCAAAACCAGGTTGATCAGAACAGTCGCCTGGAGCAGCTCTATCATATATATAGGTATACCCGCCCCCATGAATCGCAAATAAAGGCCGGCCACAATGGCGATAAGGATATTCGAGAGCGGGCCGGCAAAGGCTACGAAAGCCTCCCCAAAGCGGCGATTCTTGAAATTATAGGGGTTTATAGGCACAGGCTTTGCCCAGCCTAGGATAACCCCTGTCGAAAGGAGGATGCAGGCCAATGGGAAAAGAACAGACCCGAAGAGGTCAATGTGGCTAATCGGGTTCAAAGTAAGCCGTCCTGCCCTCTTTGCGGTCTCGTCCCCCTGCCAAAGAGCCACTATACCGTGGGACACCTCGTGGACGACCACGGACATGATGAGTATGAGAAATGAAAATAGGGCTATGGTAGTCATAACTGTTGCCAAACGTGAAATATATGATAACATGCTCCTACATATGACAAAAGTTTGCGCAATTACAAAGAGAAGCTCTCAGATGGGAGGCCGCTACTCAAACGAAACTCGAGCCACGCAGTATAACCCTGTAGGCAAGGTTCGACGATATGCCAACCTTCAGACAAAGAAGATCTTCATCCCTGAAATCGGAAAGTCTGTTCGATTGACTCTTTCAACTCGAGCTCTCAAGACCATCCAGAAGAAGGGCGCTTTCGCCACTCTCAAGAAAGCCAAGATCATCTAAGCCATCTATCCGGATGAACTGGAAGAAGCCGATTCCTTAGATGGAGTCGGTTTTTTCTTTTTCGGCTTTGACCTTGGTTTTGGTTCTGACTCAGACTTTTTTGGGGTTGCTGGCTTCTTTATTTTCTTGGTCGTTGTCGCTTTTTTTGTCGATGTCTTTTTAGTGCTTGTCGCCTTGGCAGACTTGACCTGAATGACGGCATCAGAAGCAGCGCAATGTCTTCGCCCGATCGCTCCATTTTCAAAAAGCACGATTCGATATGTGCCGCATTGATCAGTGCGAATTATGTCTCGGCCATTTTGAGCCAGTCTTTGCAAAGCCTCGACCGTAGGATGCTTATATCGATTATTCTTTCCGACGGATATGAGCGCAATTTTTGGATTTGTCATTTTGATAAAATCTTCGCTGGACGATGTCTTGGATCCATGATGTCCGACTTTCAATATATCGGTCTTGAGTTCCTTGAGTTTTCCGGCGTGCTGAATCGAGTCGGATGATTTGATCAATTCTCTTTCCACCACTTCTGATGCGTCACCAGTGAATAAAATCGATGTCGAGCCAACGGTCGTTTTCATGACGAGCGAGTCATCGTTAGCAGATCTTTCCAACTCTTTGCTGGTTTCGTTCGTGTCGTTCGCATTATTTCTTGGGAAAATAATCTTGATCGAATCGCCTGTCGAGAATGTGAGCAAGTCGCCGGCCGCAACATTCACCGTCCTTGCTTTTGGATTTTTTTCTTTGAGTTTATCGACATATGTATATCGATATCCTGAAAGCGCGATAGCTCCGACATGTCCGCCGATATCTTTCCAAACCCCATCAAGAGCTTCGGCATGATCCGCATCATCATGAGAAAGGAAAATCAGATCTGAATGAATCGATTCCCTTTTTCCAAAGTTCTGAATCGAAGGCTTGCGAATCGCAGTTTTGAACTTTTCGGCAAACTCTCCGACATCAACGAATATGACATTGCCGTTCCAGATTTTTATCATAAATCCATCGCCCTGACCCACATCTGCCATGATCAATTCGCTGACTTTCATTTCGCGCCGGCGTGCGAGCTCTGCGTATTCGGAAATGAATCCGAGCATTTGGAAAAACATGAATGCCGATCCTATCAAAATCAAGCCAGGCATGATTCGGTGATATACTAATTTTGACAATATGCGCATTATGTTCAATCGTTAAGTGACCAGTGCTAATGTGTGTTAATGTGATTTTAATTACAATTATTTAATATCAATTCATGACTCAATCTATGTATACGGAAAAGAAATTCGAACTTCCTGAATTGCCAGGAATCTCGACGAAGACGATCGAAGAGCACCTCAAGCTTTATGCAGGCTATGTGAAGCATTCGAATCTGATCCTCGAAAAGGTCAGCGAGCTTTCGGCGACTCCTGACGAAGCCGCGAAGAATGCATATACGATCGGAGAGCTTCAGCGACGATTCGGATTCGAATTCGACGGCATGCGAAATCACGAATATTATTTCGAACAGCTTGAAGGCGGCGCAAAGGCCTGGAATTCTGATAGCGCGCTTGCTGCCAAGATTTCAGAGACTTGGGGATCGACTGATGCATGGCTCGAAAGATTCAAGGCGCTCGCAATGACTCGAGGACTCGGCTGGGCAATCCTTTATCATGACCAGACATCGGACAAGCTCGTTCATGCATGGATCGATGAGCAGCATCTAGGACATCTGACAGGCCTCAAGGTCATCCTTGCTTTGGACATGTGGGAGCATTCATATATGCTCGACTATGCGCCAAGCGAGAAGAAGAAATACGTCGAGGCATTCTTCGCCAACCTCAATACATCCGTAGTCGAACAGCGATACACAGCGTAGTTTCACGCAGTCCTACCTTTTGTCATGTATGGGACCTGCGAAGGGACCGATGGCGCAAGATCGAACCAAGGAAATCAATGCCCTGCTAGCCCGGGGCATTGTTCGTTCTTATGTTTCGCACCGATTCCGCACGAAGCTCCAACCTAAGTCGCCGCCTCTTTGCGACAGCGAACAGAACCCATGTAGCCGAGAGAACTACTGAGTAATAGACGAGCACCTCCTTTTTATCCATATCGATCAGATGGACTGAAGCGAATGAAAAGCCAGAGAATAGATCCGTTACCCTCAATATCCATTCCATAAAAATCCATGAAACAA
Organism: uncultured Candidatus Saccharibacteria bacterium; assembly: GCA_964368945.1. Lineage (GTDB taxonomy): Bacteria > Patescibacteriota > Minisyncoccia > Phycocordibacterales > CAIZLB01 > DALYDD01. The sequence goes on along the minus strand of CAYJDM010000002.1, from coordinate 105,221 downwards.
GCCCGGTGATATGCGTAGCTGCGGGCAAAATGAAACTCGACAACGAGGTAAGGAATATGCACAACATGGCAAAAGGGAGCAATGGAAGCACCAGGATATTGGCAAAAAGAAATACAGTCGACATGCTTCCGCCTATTTCCAAAAGAAGCGGCATGACCAAAATCTGCGTGCCAAGCGATGATGCTATGATCTCACGCAAGCCGAAACGGGCAGGAATAAAAGCCAAACGCTTGGCGATCGGCTCGGTATATAGGACAAGTCCGAGCGTTGCCATAAAGCTGAGCTGGAATGAAATATCGTACAGAAGGTAGAGCGGATTAAAAAGACACATGACATATCCGGTAAGACACAGAAGTTGAATGCCTGTCAATTGCGCGCGTTTTGCAGCAGGATTATTATTCACAGTATCAGGGTCGCCTGAGTCGACGATGATATCGATTGAGCCACGACGCGGCAAATAGAAAAGTGGAATAACCAGCGGAATTGATGACATCAGAACTGATCTGACAACGGGTGGTGCCGCACCCGTCATCAACGCAAACAATGACATCCCGAACAGGCCAATTACGCCACCGATGAAGCGCGGCAAAAATCTCAAGGCAGACATCAATGCGGCCGCTATGATAGACACGTTGGATCCTGATAATACGACGATATGGATCAATCCGACTCGCTTGAACTTTTCAAGCAGTTCTTTTGACATGCTTCCCTTTCCTGATACGACGAGGCCTTGTGCCAAATCTGAATCGGGTCGAGGCAAGGCATCTGCAATTGATTTTTCGATTGATTTCCTGAATCGAATGAGTTGCCTTTTAAGCGAAGGAGGTTTTTCGATATGGCTGATTTTTGCGCTTTTGATCTCATAGAATATCTTTTGTTTTTTGAAAAAATTCTCGAGCGATTCTTCGCCTTCCGGAAATGACATCCTTTTGACTGATCCGGTGAGCCAGACCTGATCGCCCGCTTCCACTTTCTGGTCTAGTGCCTTTTCCGAATATGAGATCTGAACGAAAGTACCAGACTCGATCTTCGCGCATGATTCAGCGACATCGACATGATCGCATGCTGCCACAATCTTGGCGCGGGCACGAATGCCATACATCGATGAATCCGGCTCATCGACGATGCGAGCACGGTATGCTGGAGCCGGCGATATTTCGAGACGGCTCAGCACTTCATCGTCTTTTGGGAATTGATGCAGTCTAAATGCATATGTCCCGACAAGGCCGATCGATACAAAAAACACCCTCATGAATTTTCCATTCATGAGAGCATCTTAATTCGAGCTACCTTAAATTTTGATCAAGAAACCCGCACAATTGTCCATGCGCCAGCTGGCCAGCTAGCAGGCAAATGCTAGCCGGTAAATTCTTTTGAGATCTCAGCCTCATCTGAAGCCGACAAAGCCTTCTTGAATTTCGCGCCACTTTTGCCTTTGACGCGGCTCTCGCATTCAGCCCATGTCTTGTCGATTCGGAGGTCGCCATCGACATAGCTTACATATGAATACGCTGGCTTGCCCTTGTTGGACGATTTCGATTTCGACTTGCCGCTGGATGTTGATGTCGCACCTTGCCCAGTCGCAGAACCTCCGCCCAAAATGTTTTTATTCAAAATATCGCTCGCCAAGTCATAGCCACTGATCGGTCCATCATAGAGGCTTGCCATCGCTTCCTTATCATTGTCCGCGAAGCTCGTGGCTATCTCATCGCATCGCTCATTGCCGACATGACCGGCATGGCCTTTGACCTTATGCCAAACAACCTCGACGCCCTCCTTATGCAAAGTCTCGATAACGGAATCGAGCGCACGCCATAAATCCTCATTCTTGACTGCCTCCTTTGTCGATGTGATCCAATTATTCTTTTTCCATCCATGGATCCACTTCTCGATTCCTTGCAGCATATACGCCGAATCAGAGTGCAGGTGGATCTCCATCTCATGCTCCGGCGAATAAAAGCCCTGCATCAATTCGAGGCCCTTGATCGCCGCCATGATTTCCATGCGGTTATTGGTCGTTTCGGCTTCCCGCCCTCCGAGTTCGCGCGCGAACATGGCAAGTCCATCCTTTGCATGCGAATTCGGATAGATGCAGACAGCGCCATAGCCTCCAGGCCCCGGATTGCCCCGAGAAGAGCCGTCGGTATAGATGGTCACGATGCCAGCAGATGGTGTATTCATTGCTAGATTGTATGATATTTATGTATAAAAAAGAAATTAAAAGAAGACCCGGAGCTGCCGCATATGGCGGCGCTCCGGGCTCTGGGCTGGCTTTAGTTTTCGTCGGACTCTTCCGGGTCGTCGTCGGGCACGAGCTCGTGATCCTCGTCGTCATCGATAAGCATTCCTGTGCTTGATCCCGAAGGGTCGTCTTCACTGGAAGTAGATGAGAAAAAAGGCATAATGTGCTGCTGAGTTGAGGAGAGGTTGTTGGTTTCCAGAGATTGCTGGAGCAATCGTGAGATCGGTCACGAGAGCATATTTTGCCTTGCGCGCCATCGGAAGTCAATCGCGAGAAACTAAACCATATCAATAATTCTGAGCCGGATCTCATTCGCGCCGCGAAATTGATTCTTTTCGATGCAGCCGATGATGGCCTTGTGGGTATTTTGCTTGAGGGCCAGGAGCGGATCTTGCTTGAGATCATCCAGGCTCGTTATATCTTCGGGCTTTTTTGAGCCGCTTTTAGAGCTTCCTTCAGTATAAAAAAATTGGATCGCCTTTACCTGGCCATTATCCCAGTCGCCATGCTCGAGCTCGAGATGCTCGCCCGTCTTGCCGAAGAGTCGGGCGTTTTTAATATGAAAATCCGTAATCGCAAAGAGCGGCTTCTCATTGCCGACACCGTAGGGGGAAAGCTTCTCGATCATGGCGAAAGTGCGCGGATTGATATCGTTCACGCTTATGATCGCATCAACGAGGTGACAGACCTTACCATGCGTAGAAGAAACCTGGACGTTACGTCCGAGTTCGTTCGACGCATCGCCTCCTTCCACTTCGGCATTAATGCCAGTTTCAACTTTCGCTCCATAGATCTTTGCGAACGCGGTCTGCATCGCATTGTCGAAATCGAAGATATGATCAGGGTGCACGCAGAATCCGCCGGATTGAGCATGTCCGCCTTTGTTGATGAAAACTTCATCTGGCACGGTATACATTAGCTGCACGATATCGATATCGGGAGTGGAACGAGCCGAGCCCTTATATGCTCCGCTATCGTCGCGGCCCCATACGAATGTCGGTCGGCCATAGGCCTTGATGAGCTGAGTCGCGACGAGTCCGAGAACGGGCGGCTTCCAGTCTGGATTGCCTATGACGAGAACGGGATCCTGATTGAGTTTCGATTCGCGAACCTTTGCATGGGCCTGCTTCATGATCTGAGCGACCATGGTTTTTCGCCTATTGTTTATATTGTTCAAATCCTTTGCTATGCGCATTGCGCCATCGAACGATGTCGCCGTAAGCAAATCGAATGCCATGCGCGGATGCGCGAGGCGGGATGCCACATTGATGCGCGGCGCGATCGTGAAAGCAATATCATCCTCGACGATATTCTTCGGCTCGAGCATATTCGTCCTGCACAATGAGAGGATTCCGGGTCGGCGGGTTTTCCTCAAGACCATCAATCCATAATATGCGAGAAGGCGATTCTCTCCCCTAAGCGGAACCATATCCGACATCGTGGCAATACCGACGAGATCGAGCAGCCACTTCGTATATCCAATCGGAAAAACGCCGGGCTTTGATTCGCTATTCGCCGCATTGTTCGCGACCTTTTCCGCATCCATGCGCGAGACCAGAGCGCAGATGATTTTGTAAGCGACGCCTGAGCCGCAAAGCATCTTCTCAGGATATTCGCAGTCGGCGCGCTTCGGATTGACGATTGCAAATGCATCCGGCAGAACGGGCCCTGGCAAATGATGATCCGTGATGATGATATCGAGCGGCTTTCGGCCGGGCTCATTTGATCGTGCAGACAAGATCCGCACAGGTTCAACATCGGCAATGCCGCAATCGATCGTAATCATCAAAGTCGCGGGCGCAATTGGGAATCCAGCCGCATCGACCGCCTCGACTCCATCGCCTGTTTTGCCCAAATATTCATCCAGGATATGCGCATGCAGGCCGAATCCATCGACATGGCGATCGGGCTGAAAGAAACTTACATGCGGGTAGCCGGCAGTCCGGAAGAAATCATGGAAAATCGATGCGCCTGGCAATCCGTCCGCGTCATAGTCGGAATAGATCAGGATATGCTCATCATTCTTCATCGCCTTGATAATGCGGTCGACAGTCCGATCCATATCCTTCAGGAGAAAAGGATCGTGCAGACCGGTCTCGAAATCAGGCTGCAGGAATAACGCCCGCCCCGCGTCGGTAATTCCGCGTACTGCAAGCAATCGCTCCAAAAGATCGCCGTCAGGATTGTGCACGATGCCGGCCGGACAGTCTTTGAGCTTGAAGGAGGCCTTAACCATCGGGCAATTTTATCATAGAATACAGCCATGAATTCACCACAACACGACCCCTCATTTCATCCGGAAGGAAGCGCCGAGAACTGCCTCTTTTGCAAGATCGTAGCGGGCAATGCCCCAGCATCCAAAGTATATGAGGATGATGAGACGATGGCTTTTCTGGACATTTTTCCCAATAATCCAGGCCATACGCTCGTGATTCCAAAGAGCCATTTCGAAAACGTATATTCGACCCCGCCCGAGATCTGGGCGCGCGTCATGCTCACCGCACAGAAGATGGCGATCGCCATCAAGCAAGCCGTGGACGCGGACGGAATCAATATCCATGTGAACAATGAAGCCGCTGCGAACCAGCTCATCATGCATAGCCATATTCACATTATTCCGAGACATAATGATGACGGCCTTCCTAAATGGCAAGGCAAGCTGATTTCTCAGGAAGACAATGCGAAGGTTCAGGAAGACGTAAAAAGAGTCTTGGCGGAATAGCCAAACGATAGAAAATCCCGAGCATCATATGCCCGGGATTTTTCTTTGCCGCAATCCTATCGAAACCTCACTTGCATCTACTTCAAAGCATCGATCCCTGGCAATGTCTCATTGATGAGATAGTCGATCATGGCGCCTCCTCCAGTAGATACATAGACGCTGTCGGATGGATGCTCGGCTTGGATACTCGCGATCACCGCAGTCGTATCGCCTCCTCCGATCAATGCATCGACGCCTGAAGAAATGATCAATTCCGCAAGCGCGACTGTTTGATCCTTAAAGCCGTCTTCATAATCTCCGAGTGGCCCATTCCATAATACGAATGGCTTCTGTCCGGAAGCCATCGCAGTATCGAATACCTCTTTGATTCCCGTGATCACCGATGGCCCGGCATCCATGACGCTTTCTTCTGGAGATACGGCATCGACATTTTTTGTAAAAATCTCTCCGGTCGCAGGATTCTTGACGACGACATCCGTCGGCTCGATCATTTTCTTCGATGGATCATTGAGGATTTCTTCTGGCAAAGTCGTATTGCTGACGAGAGACTTTCCAACCTCGAGACCGCGGCCCTTCATGATGTCATTGAACAATGCGCCAGCGATCAAGACCTTGTCCGCCTTTTTCATAAACTTCTCAATGAGCGGGAGCTTGGTATCGAACTTCGCGCCGCCGAGAACAAAGATGAATGGGTGCTGCGGATTGATTCCCTTTTCCAAATGAGAAACCTCATCGATGATCTGGAAGCCTGCATAGTGAGGAAGCAAAGCAGGAATGCCCACTACAGATGCATGAGCTCGATGAGAAACCGAGAAGGCATCGTCTACGAACAGATCAGCGATAGATGCGAGTGCCGCTGCGAATTCAGGATCGTTCTCTTTTTCACCTGGATTATTTCGCAAATTCTCAAAGAGAAAGACAGAGCCATTCGGAGCAGTCGCAAGCGGTCCGCCCTCGGCAGCAAATCCGGCAAGCTGCTCCTTCAAAACGCCATTGTCTGCGGCAGGAATTTCTTTTTCAAATGCCACGGCAAACGGAAAAGCATATCGAGAGATGGGCTCGAGAGAGGCAGACCCTTTGCCTTCTATATGAGAGATGAGTACGACTTTGGCGCCCTTGCCTCGCAAATACTCGATGGTCTTGAGCGAAGACTTGATGCGCAAATCATCGGCGATTTGGCCATCCTGAATCGGCACATTGTAATCGACGCGAACAAGAGCGACCTTTCCTTCGAGATTTTCTGAATCAAGCGATGTGATTGGTTTCATATTTGGTATTTGATTATCGCGCTGATTTTTTCGAGCCCTTCTTCTGCACTCGCTTTGTCTTTTTGACGCGCTTCATCTTTTTGACGACCTTCTCCTTATTCTTGGTGATTGCAGGATTCGCCTTGATGGTCTTATTATTCTTGATCGTCTTCATCTGCTTCATGGCAGTCTCTCGGATGATGACATTGGCATGCGTGGGCAAAGCGATATTCTTGCAGATCGCTTCGAATGATTCCGCTTGGAAGCTTTCATGTCCTATAAGGACGCCATCCACTTCCCCATTCCAGATTATATCTTCAGCATTTTCGGGAGTTACTGATCCTCCATACAAGATCTTCGTCGCTGTGGCGATCGAATCATTATAGAGATCTCGGAGCATTTTTCTAATATAAATAACCATCTGATGCAGATCATGTCCGGACAATGCGACATTGTCAGTTCGTCCGATCGCCCAGACCGGTTCGTATGCGATGACGACCCTTGAGAAATCGATATTCGACAATCGCTCCAGGCTCACCTTGAGCTGTGCCTTGATGACATTGAGGTATTCGCCATTCTCATCTCGCTCAGTTTCGCCGATGCAAAGGATGGCCTGCATCTTCATGCGGATGACCTGGCCAAGCTTAACCGATACGATTTCATCAGTATCTCCCGCCGCCCGCCTCTCGCTATGGCCAACTACCACATAGCTGGCGCCGAGAGACTGAAGCATCGTCGATGCCACCTCGCCCGTCTTTGATCCGCCATCATGCTGCGAGACATCCTGAGCTCCGACGAGTGCCGGAGAATTAGTGAAAGCCGCCTTCAGCTCTCCAATGAATGGATATGGAGGGCAAACCAAGACCTGGAGAGATGCCTTGGCCTTTGCGATTTTCTGATATTTCTTGGCGATTATCTTGAAAGCTGCCGCCTTTTTCTTTGCCTCACTCAGGGTCGGAGGGGTCATTTTCCAGTTCGCTGCGATAAGAAGTTTTTTGTTTTTCTGCATATTGGGAAAGTATAGCATGCGCGGATTTCCAGGGCAGGATTGCCTTTTTGCGGTTTTGGTTGCGTGAGGAGCCGAGATTGAGATTCAGGCACAAAAAAATCAGGGCACTTTCCTGAACCCTCCCCGCATCTGGCCAAAGAATACTAGTCAGTACTTAGTATTCTTTTGCCGTATGCAAGGCTTAGGTCCAAGAAGGTGCCCTGATTGCTATCAGGCTATCTTATCATATCTCTCTCCAGCTATCGACGCTCCAGGCTGCGGAGCCGCTGGTTGAGAAGGTGATGCCCGAAAGGGCGGCTTCATATGTCAGGCTTGAGCCTCCGTCCATGATTATCGTCTTTGCCATAGCCGCCTTGAGAGCAGCGCCGCCGGTAACTCGCAATGTTCCATTCGGAGCGACGAGAACCATAGAAGCGGTTCCTCCATCCGTAGTGGCGGCATATGTCGAACCGCTGCATGATGAAGGACAATCGGCTCCTTCGACGGCGACTATCACATAGCTGCCAGCCGTGCCGCTGCCCGTAATCTGCCCTCCGCCAGTAAGGCGCACATAGTTCGCGACTACGAATTCATCAGTCGAAGAATATCCGGGAGCCAGCCGCACCGTCGTGCCCCCGCTCACCGTAATCGTTCCCGTAACGTACAAAGGCCCATTCAATGTAAGCGATGCGCCGCCAGACACCGTCAGATCGCCATTGATCCTCATAGCGCCCGGAGTGCTCGTAGAGACTCCGCCGCCGATCGTCCAGCTTGTATTTCGCACTGTTCCCGCAGAAGCCTGAGTCTTCCAAGTATTGATGCGATCCTGCTGAATCGGCAAATCTACCGAAGTGGGAATAGGCATGCTCGTATCGCAAGCCTTATTATTCATATTTCCATTCTGGCAATAGATTAGGCCGCCGGCATCGGTGCTATTTACGGTTCCGGCATTCGCGGAGCCAGATATGCTGAATTTATCCCAGTTGTTTCCAGAAATGAAAGTCACTCCGCCGATCGATGCGCTGAAAAGCAAATCTCTCGTGGCAGGAGAAGCATTGACGTACCCAGCCCATGTCGATCCTGTCTTTACTCTGGTCTTGAGGGATCCTGCCGAATACACGCTGTTATTCATTCCTAGCGTATAGTAGTTCGAGGCGCTGCTTCCCTGGACTTCCAATGTCATCCAATATGTAGTGCTGGGAACAAGGGTGATGGGCGCATACGGATACACATCTACCCACTGATAAGCAGTAGATACGGATGCCGCCGACAAGGCTCCGTTTGAGCCGACCTGAGTGGTCCCCACATTGGCTCCGCTGGCATTATAGATGCGCAATGTTCCATTGGCGGGAGAGCCGGTCTTTTTTATATATAAAGAAAAAGTCGTAATGGCCGTGGATGTCGAAACCGTAAAGCTCTGTCCCAACTGCTGCACATCATTCACCTTTCCGACATCGACGCCGCCAACGAGTCCGGCAATATTCGTATTATCGGTGATTATCGTCTCGTTCAATGAAGAAGCGGCTGTCACGCTCCCGACGACGTTTCCGCCGCCATAGCCGACGACGCTTCCATTGGAATAGATATTCCCATTCACTCGCGCGCCTCCTGTCAGCTGAAATCCGCCTTGTCCGGTATGCAAAGCATAGCTAATCGGAGCGGCACTCCCGCCAGCATTGAATCGAGCCTGGGTCGTGCGCGTCGTCTGCCTTGAAACGGATGTTGAGATTATCTGCTTCATCGTCCCTACGTCTGAGACAATCGCCGTGGATGTCGATTCATTGAGTGCGAGGACGATGGTCGAAGGAAGGGTCCTTCCGGCATAGAGCCTGTAGAGAGCATCGTCATTGAGCACTTCGGCAGTAGCGACGGCCTTTCGAGTCTCGAGGGCGATTGCAGTATTCCTGATCTGCGCTGCGATTGGCGCAGAGATGCCGATGACGACGACGAGGGAGAGCGACATGAATACCAGCACGGCGGCCATTACGACCTGTCCGCTCTGCCTATTGATGCTATATGTGTTTTTTTTCATAAGATTATCGATATGTGCCTCGCAAGACGACGGTATCGTAGAAGTTCTTCGAGATGACCGCCGGCGTCGCCTGATCAGAAAGGAGGCTGAGCTCGATTCGAATGGCCTTGGAATTCGCGCTGATAATGTGATTGATCTTGAATCCGATGACGAGCACGCTTTCCTTCGTCAAAGGACCAAGATATACGCCGTTTTCGTAGAGGAGGATCTTTCGCGTCGATTGATCGACAGTGAACATGGTTGTAGTGGAAAGCCCCGTTGAGGAATCATTGGTTATAAAGCTCACGGTGCTCGGATCCGTGCCGGAAGGAGTCGATGATCCATACGCTGAAGTCATGACGATATCGTCTGCGCCTCTCGCGGTTCGCACGACTCTGTCCATGACGGCGATTGCTGAATCCTCGATATCCCTTGTATTTCGAACCGCGCGATAATGCGTCGTGAGGAGGAGAACTGACTGGGTGATGGCAGCAAGCATTACCACGAGAATCGAGAGGTAGATAAGCACCTCCACTACGGTCATTCCCTTATTGAGCTTTGCGATTTTTTTCATATGGATAAAAATTTCTGGGCCGCCTGCTAATTGCCGAATGTATTAAAGATATAGGTATCGACAGACCTAGTAGTTGTCCCTGTTTTGACCTCCCATGCAACCGATATCTGGACCTTTCGGGTATTGGCATCAACCGTCCCTCCGCTCGATACTATATTAAAGCTTCCATCCCGGCTGACATTGCTGACAGTCGCGGTTCTCCAGAAGTCATCGACGATCTGAGGCGTCGTCGTTGCCAGCCATGCACCGCTCTGGAAGCGCAGATAATATGTCTGACCAACCGTCATATTGGAAATATTGGACCAGCTCGCATCTCGCATCGTCCGGATCGCCTCAACGCCCTCTTCGAGAAGGAACGTTGACTGGATCTTGTCGGTATTCTGGAGAGAGAGCGCGGTCAGAGAGGAATAGACATTGATGACGGCGATGAGGATTACGCCCATGAGAGCAGCAGCAATGAGGATCTCGATCATTCCAGATCCTCGCTGCCCGATATTGGCTGCCTTGTTTTTTTTATCAATTGTTTTCATTTCTATATCACTATTGTACCTCAACCAAACCGCTGCCATGTATGATTATCGTTTTCTGAACTGTGGAAAGAGATCCGATTTTATACATCACGGTTCCGGTCGCCGATGGATTTCCCGATATCCTGCTGAAGATCACATCGTATGTTCCTCCCGTTAGCGAAATCGTGCTGACATATGATTTGTTTACGAATGAATATACCGAAGTGGTGCTTGCGGTATTGTATGTCGGCCCCTTGAATAGCGAGACGGATGTCGTAGCAAAGCGAACGCCATATACGCTATTCGCCTCGCCATTCAATGTCTGATTGCGAGCCTTGAGGAGATATGAATAGGCGTTTTCTACATCCTTATCCAGATTCTGCTGCTTCGTGATCGCAAAGAATGCCGTGATGGAGATCTGAAATACGACGCCGAGGAGAACCAGGACGACGAGCATTTCCACGAGGGTGAATCCTCGCTTTGTTGCCGATTTTGCCTGCTTTTTTATTGATGAAAATTTCATATTGTATATTTGCCTTGGTCCGATCCAGTTCTCCGACCCTGGATTTTTTTACAAATTATTCATTACCGAATACATAGGCGTGATCATCGATACCGCAAAGAATCCCACGCTGGCGCCGATGATTACCATAAGGAAAGGCTCGATGATGGTAGAGAGGTCCTTGGTCTTCTGTTCCACCTCATTCTCATAGAATGTCGCGACGCCCATAAGCATGGATGCCAACTTTCCAGTCTCCTCTCCTACGCTGATCATTTCGGCTACGAAGACCGGATAGAGCTTCTTTTCCTCAGTAAAGACCGAGGATAGCGTGCCTCCCTTCTCGACGACCTTCTCTGTTTTGAGCAATACGTCTTTATAATATGAATTCTGCAATACATCCTGCGTGATTCGCACAGCCTGTAGGAGATCCACGCCAGCGGAAAGCAGCGAGGCGAGCGTTCGCGTCGTATATGCCGAATTGGTTTCCTTGAGAATCGTGCCGACGACGGGAATCCTGAGAGTGAATGCATCGAAGATTCTCTTTCCTATCCTTGTCTTGAGCGCATAGAAAAAGGCGGCGATAAAGACGAGCAGGCCGATGAAGCCGAGCACGAAATGATTCTGAATGAATGAGCTCATGCCGAGCACGAATTTGGTCGATGCTGGCAATGTAACCTTGAGGTCCGCGAATGTCTTTGTCAAAGCGGGCACGACATAGATCATCATGAGGATGGCGATCAAAACCATCACGCCCATGATCACCGATGGATACATCATCGCTCCCTTCACCTTCTTCTTGAGGAGATAGCTTTTTTCCATCTGCGACGATACATGCTTGAGAGATTCATTGAGGTTTCCCGATTCCTCTCCTGCCTTTACCATCGAGACGAATAATTTTGAGAAAACCTTCGGTCGCGCCGCGAGCGATTCATTGAAGCTTTTGCCGGCCGCGATCGAAGCATTCAAGGAACGGCAGACTTCTTCCATCTTTGGATTCGTGCTCTGGCGCTCGATTACACTGATAGAGCGCGAAAGCGAAAGGCCGGCCTCGAGCATATTTGCGATATTTCGCGCAAAGGTGATCTTGTCGAGCGTCTTTATGCGGCGCATGAAATTGATATCGATGCTCCCTTTCTTTTTCGCTTCCTTTACGGTCACGAGCACATCGCCGATCTTCTTGAATTCGGCATAGAAAACAGACTTATCCGCCGCCTCGAGCGTCGCGGTATATTTCATGCCTTCCTTGTTAATGGCTGTGTATGCGTATTTCATTTTTCTATTCGACGCTGACAACTCGGAGGATTTCCTCGAGCGTCGTCATTCCCTGCGCGCATTTGAAGACGCCATCCTCGATCATGGTAAGCATGCCTTCAGATCGCGCCTGCTTTTCGATGGCATCGCTGGTTTCGCCCTTGATAACCATTTCTCGAATCGCTGGAGAGATCTTGAGCGCCTCATGAATTCCGATTCGGCTCTTGTATCCATCGGGACTTTCGGCATCAGGAACGGGCTTATAGAACGGAACCGTCTTCCATGTGGCGTTTTTTTCAACTATGCCTTCCGTCTGGAGAGCATCGAGCACCTTGTCCATATCGACATGCTTGGCAATCGCCTCATATTCCTCTTTTGTAAGAGGCGCGGGATTCTGAGCCTTATGCAATCGTCGGACCAAGCGCTGAGCGATGATGACGCGCAAAGTAGAAACGAGGAGGAAGGGCTCGCATTTCATATCGATCAATCGCGGGATCGCGCCGGCTGCCGAGTTCGTATGCAAAGTGGAAAGCACCAAGTGACCCGTCAAAGCGGCATTGATCGCAAGGGCAGCAGTCTCATTGTCTCGGATTTCTCCCACCATAATGATATCCGGATCCTGTCGAAGCAATGATCGCAATCCTGATGCGAATGTGAATCCGATCTCGGGCTTTACCTGAGTCTGATTGACGCGCTTCATCTGATACTCCACCGGATCCTCTACCGTAGAGATATTCACGTCGGGCTGATTGACGATATCGAGAACAGTATAGAGCGTCGTCGTCTTTCCTGAACCGGTAGGCCCTGTCGTCAGAATCAAGCCATCGGATAGATTCGTCGCCTCATGAATGACTTCGAGATTGCGTCCATGAAAGCCCAGCTTCTCAAGCGTGAATCCAGAAACCGTTTCGCGCAATAATCGCATTACGGTTTTTTCTCCATAATATGTAGGCAAAATGGAAACTCGGAATGAGATCTTTTCTCCATTGAGCTCGATCTTGAATCGGCCATCCTGTGGAAGCCGCTTTTCATCGAGCTTGAGATTTGATAAAACCTTTATTCGAGCAGTGATGCTGGATCCGGCATTCTTTGGCAAGACCATGGCATCGTGGAGCATTCCATCGATTCGATATCGCACGATCACTTCGTTCTCGCTTTGCTCGATATGAATATCGGATGCATCCTGAAGCGCTGCATGCTTCAGCAAAGTATCGACGATTCGAATAACTGGCAGATCTTCCGCGAGCTTCTTGAGATCCTCTCCGCTCGCCTCCTTCCCTTCTTCTGATGCGAGCATCTTGAGATTCGATGCTTCCTGCTGGATGATGTCTCCGAAATCCGCCTTCAAGGTCTTTTGGTACTGGATGAGCGCGGACTTCATCGACTCGGCATTCGTCAGCCGAGGCAGGATGCGCATGCCGGTTTTCTTTTTGACAAAATCTATAGCTGACAAATCATCAGTGTCGAGCATAGCGACTTCGAGCGAATCCTCCTTCTTCGCATATGCGACGATATTGTGATTGCGCGCGATCGGCTCAGGGATGAGAGAGAGGACTTCGAATTCCAATTTCATCGGCTTGAGATCGATGAATGGCACGCCGAGAACATGAGCGAGAATGCGGCGATAATCATCGTCGGAAATCTTTCCTCCGGAGATGAGAATTTCGCCGACTTCTTTCTGCTTTTCTTCCGCTTCGGCAAAGGCCTTGTCGAAATCTTTTTCAGAAACGATCTTGGCCTCGAGCAAGGCATCTCGCAATTGGGATGATTCGATGAACATGTACTGACATTATAGACCATATTTGCATTTTTTAGTTTAAAAAAATCATGCATTGTGTTGAAAAAAAAGAAAGCCGCATCTCGCGATGCGGCTTTCTTTTTTTACTTATGAGATCTCAATATTACTTAGAGATGATATGTTCCTTCACAGTGGCAGTAAAGTCCTTTGTCACTGATGGAGCAGTCGTCATGGGCTCATTGTTCTTTCGGTCAAGATAAGAAACCGTGACGAGATAGCCCTTCATCGCATCCATGAATGGAGAGACCGGTGTTCCGGCAGCAGTAACCGCTGGATTCGCCTTTGCTTCTACGCTTCGAACGGGGAGGCCGTTTCCGACCAATACCGCAGACGTATAGTTGGCTACATTATTCTTCACGTGGAATAGAGCGATATAGTTCGCCGTAGATCCGGTTCCTGCTACTGGAATCTTTGTAACCGTAAGATTCACGAATACATCGTATCCATCAGTAGTAGTGACCTTCGCGAGGATCGATCCGAGAGCGACTGTACCCTTATTAGTTCCATCAGTATACGAAGCCTGTCCTCCTGACAAAGCCACGTCTACGCCAGTCGAAGGAACTCGCATCTTGCTGACATTGAACATTCCCATTAGAGTGGCATCGCTAGGGATAGCCGGAAGGCCATTTGCCCCCGAATTGCTTCCAATATTAGTCGCTGATCCTGAATTTGAGCCTGCTGTTGAGCCATTTCCGCCTGTCATAGCAGATCCAGTCGTAGTGCCAGTAGTATCCGTCGGCGCTACTGCCATATCAGAGCTTTTGCCTCCCCAGATGAGCCAGCCGATGATTATGAGGACCACGATTACGATAATCCATGTCCACATTGTCTTATTAGAAGAAGTTGTAGGTTGCATACTATATTTATGTTAAAAGCGCTTAATTTCGCGCCAAATTGCTAACACATTAATCGTACACCCGCCTTCATGAACCGCAAGGGAAAAGAATTTTTTTCTTAATCTAAACTTAATCTGAAATATGGCTCTAATTGGCCAATAAATCAGCCTTTCATAATGAGCATGCGGCTTACGAAAGCCATGTCAGACACAATTGACACCAAACGCCAAAACGCATATATTAGAGAGGTAACGGTTCGCCCGAAAGGCGGGCCTTGAATTTTGCCCAAAAATCCGGCCCAGCAGAGCTTCAAAATGCTCTGAATATGGCTAAAAATAAGGCTCAATTCGGAAATTCCTCTGAAAAGCAGGATTTTCACCACAATTTCATACCAATTAAATACAATACATATCATGTTTGACCTTAAAGTAATCCACTCAGTCCTAGAACAGCTCGAGGAAGAGCGAGGAATCCCTAAAGAACGTATAATTGAAGCCATAGAATTGGCTTTGGCTACCGCATACAAGAAGGAATATGGCCGACGAGGCCAGTTCATTCGCGCGTCTTTCGATGTCAATACGGGGGATACGCACTTTTATCAGGTCAAAACAGCCGTAGACCCTGATTCTATAGTCTACGAAAAGGAGGCCGGAGAAGAGCTTCCTGAGGACAAGGTCTTTTTCAATGAAGAGCAGCATATCCTCATCGACGATGCACGAAAGATCAAGAAGGATATCGCGGTCAACGAAGAGCTTATCTTCCCTCTCGAAAGCAAGGAAGACTATGGACGAATCGCCGCTCAGACTGCAAAGCAGGTCATCATCCAGAAGATCCGAGAAGCTGAGAAGATCTCAGTCCTAGGAGAATTCGGAAAGAAGGAAGGCGAAATCGTAGGCGGAACCGTAGAGCGAATCGAGCGAGGCAATGTATATGTCACTATGGGCCGAGCGCTTGGCCTTTTGCCATATGAAGAGCAGATTCCTGGCGAACACTTCAAGCAGGGAGAGCGAGTTCGAGCATGCCTCGTCCGCGTAGATGAGACTCCTCGAGGAATCTATCTCCGACTCTCGCGAGCCAACCCTAAATTCTTGAGCGAATTGTTCAAGGTTGAGGTTCTCGAAATAGCAGCAGGAACAGTAGAAATCAAATCAATCGCACGAGAAGCAGGCGCCCGATCAAAGGTTGCCGTATACGCGACTGATCCTCATGTTGATCCAGTCGGATCAATGGTTGGACAGCGCGGTACTCGAGTCAATACTGTCTCTAGCGAATTGGGAGGAGAAAAGATCGATGTCGTCGAATGGAATGAGGATCCTGCGAAATATATCGCTGAATCTCTCAAGCCTGCGCGAACCGTTTCAGTCAAGGTAAATACGACTGACAATACCGCTATCGTAGAGGTTACAGAAGACCAGCAGTCTCTCGCTATCGGAAAGGGCGGACAGAATGTTCGACTCGCAGCAAAGCTTACAGGATGGAGAATCGATATCCGATCAGTCAAAGGTGAGACTCTCGCAGATGCGGATGCCACTGATGAAAGCAGCAAGGACGGATTCAATGTGGACGAAAAGGATTTCAAAAGCCTTGCGAACCTGAACATCAATGACGATGTCGCGGAAAAGTTCAAGGATGCTGAATAGTATTTGCGCATATACCTGCGAAATCATTATCAAATAAGCAAAACAAAATATGATTAAAGTTTTTGGACATATTTCACCTGACACCGATACGGTCGTCAGCGCGATATTATGGGCTTGGTATCTCAATACGCATACTACGAATAAGGCAGAGGCATGCGTTCTCGGCGAATTGAATAAGGAAACTTCTTTTCTTCTCAAGAGATGGAATGTATCCGAACCTACTCTCATCGAGAATGTAACGGCAGAAGATACCGTAGTAATCGTCGATACGAATAATCCCCAGGAATTGCCAGCCAATATCCTCGATGCGAATATCATTCAGATCATCGATCACCATATGCTCGCAGGAGGAATAGCTACGCGAAAGCCTATCGATGTAACGATCAAGACGGTAGCATCTACGGCGACTGTTATCTACGATCTCATCGGCGGCCACGCTGAATCATTGCCCCAGGATATGGCAGGACTTCTCATATCAGCCATCCTATCCGATACGCTCGCATTCCGATCCCCGACAACGACGCCGCGAGATAAGGAAGTCGCAGAAAAAATCGCAACAGCTCTCGGACTCGATATTCAGCCTTATGCAAATGAGATGTTCAAGGCAAAGTCCGATGTATCCGATTTCACTGACAAAGGACTCATCCATCTCGATAGCAAGAAGAGTCCTCTGGGCGACAAGAATGTACGAGTTTCAGTCGTTGAGACGACTGATCCGGAATCAATCCTCGCTCGCAAGGATGGGCTCGTAGCAGCGATCGAAACGATCAAGGCAGAAGAATCAGATGTCGATGACGTACTATTCTTCATCGTAGACATCCTCAAGGAAGAAGCCACGGCGCTTGCATACAATCAATTCACGAAGGATGTCATCGCTACATCATTCGGAGTGACCGTAGAGGCCGATACGAAAGTCCTTCCAGGAATCGTCTCTCGAAAGAAGCAGATCATCCCTTCGCTCAAGCTTCCCAACTAACCCATACCTATCAACTATCAGCGCAAACTTTTTGCAAAAATAAATACAGAAACCCATGGCACATAAACCATTCAAAATCACAAATCAGGAACAGGCCAAAGATGGCGACAAGCTCATCGATTGCGAAACAGTAGTAAGCGTCGAGATTCCGCATGAGGAAGTCGCGCTCTTTCGAGATGCGGCGATCAAGAGCCTCGGCACGCAGATCAAGCTCGATGGATTCCGAGACGGCAAGATTCCTGAAAAGGTCCTCGTAGACCGACTCGGTGAAATCGCAGTCATCGAAGAAGCTGGCCAGCTCGCTCTCGAGAAGCATTATGGGGACATCCTCGTAGCCACAGAGCTCAAGCCTCTCGCCTCTCCGAAGGTTCTCATCACGAAGGTCGCGCCCGGAGAGCCATTCGCTTTCAAGATGAATATCTCTACCCTGCCTGAAGTGAAGGTCGCGGATTATAAGAAGCTCGCGAAGGATGCCTTTTCTCTTGATAAAAAAGCCCAGGAAGAAGCGAGCGCTCGTCTCGAAGTAACGGATGCCGAGATCGACGAGGCAATCAAGGATATGCAGAATCAGGTCGCTCACCAGAAATGGCATGAGGAAAATCCAGATGATCATGCTCATGATCATGGCCGAAGCAAATCAGCCGATGGCAAGGAAGCCGTAGAGCTGCCGGAAGTGAATGAAGATTTCATCAAGAAATTCGGTCCATTCAAGACCGTAGAGGAATTCCGCGCAAAGATCGCCGACAGCATGAAGCAGGAAAAGGGCCGAAAGGAAATGGAGCTCGCCCGCCTCAAGCTCATGGAAGCATTGATCGAGAAGTCTGATATCAAGCTCCCTCAGATCATGATCGATTCTGAAATCAACCGAATGATGAGCGAGATGTCATCACAGATCAGCCAGATGGGATTGACCATGACGGATTATCTCAAGCATATCGGCAAGACAGAAGAGGATATGCGAAAGGATGCGAATCCCGATGCAATCAAGCGAGCCAAGACTCAGGTCATCATGAATGAGATCGCCATCAGCGAAAAGCTCGAGCCGAATAAGGAGGAAGTCGAGAAGGAAGTCGCAGCCCTCATGAATCATTACAAGGATGCTGACAAGACTCGGGCAACCATCTATGTCGAGCAGTTCATGACTAATGATTTGGTTTGGAAGTTTTTGGAAGGGACGGTTAAGTAGTCATCCAATAACGATTTCTGCAATTTTATAAAAAGATCAGCTCCGCGTAACAGATGTTACGCGGAGCTTGATTGTTATCGAGGCAGACGGTCGCCGGAATGATAAGCGGAGGATCACCATCCTCGATTGCTCCACATCAGGACGCGACGCGGCCCCGGAGGAAGGAGGCCATATTTCATACCATGCCTGAGATCGTGCTGCACATCTGCCAATGCGGTTGTTGCTATATGCCCAGAAATCGGACCCTCAGCTGCGCCGAGCTTCTTCAGCAGTTTTCCTTCTTTCCGTTTGAGCAGGATTTTGTGATACCAGCGAAACTTGCGGCTTTGAATATGTCTCCAGCGGATCCATAGAACCATTCTCCCTTCGAGGAGCGAGAGGAGAAGAAATATGACAAGAATCATGCTTGCGAAGAGTGCGAGGGCGAACAAGGAGTTATTCATGAAATTGAACTGTATGTGTTGGTTGAGAGAACAATGCAAGCATCTCACGCGAGTGTGCTTGGTTCGGGGAATAAGATATCATGCATGCCGATAGTCCGCAATAATACATAGATCAGCTCCCGCAGAGACGCTAGGTCCTGCGGGAGCTGATTGATATTCGATTCGTCGCCGTTCAATCGAACATATGAAGCCATGGAATTCGGCGATGGCGTTGTTTTTTGCGGCCGGCAGTGGCTATGGAGGATTGCCTCAAGTGAAGTCGGGCAACAAGCTTAATGACTTGTCTCCAGCGTATCGGCGCAGTCATGACCCGGCGCATAAGGCGCAGCAGACCGATAACCATAACGTACGATTTTTTCATACGGACTCGGCAGGACTTGAAAACGTCCGCTCTCAATTTAACAAAACGAAGATTAAGTTTAGATAAAGATCGGATCAAGATTCCTTCACTTATCGGATATCTCTTTTACTTAACCACGACAATCTCCCCGCCCTTGATCGTATTGATCGAAATACCCTGGATGCGCACATTGTTCTGGTCGAATTTGATTTCTCCAGAGGCGCCAACGGTATCGGTATCTTGGATATTGCCCTTCCAATCAGTAACGCTTGCGGCGCGAGCAGCCATGAGCGTATTGAAGGCATCGAATCCGAAATCAGCGAGGGATTCAGGCTCCTTATTGTACTTTTCCTTGAAAGCAGCCTTGAATGCATCCGCTTTGGCCTGATCGGTTTTTACCCAGACGAATTGCGCTCCTTCGAGCTGATCTGTGCCGCCAAGGATGCGCTTATAGTCAGCGAAGCCTGTCTGCAGCTGAGGATCAAAGAAATAAGGCGGATGCTTCTTTGATAGCGTGCCGATCTGTTTCACGGTAAGAGCTCCCTGCTCTGGCGATGTCATGAAGAAGACTGCGTCATATGAGCCTTTGGCGATCTTTGTCCCCACTGAGACCGTATCCTGCTTATTGCTCAATATCATCCCTTCATATTCACCTGTATAGGTCTTCTTGAAGTTTTCATAAAATTCCAGGTCATAATTCGTATTCTCATAGACCACCGCAATCTTCTTGAATGAGTTCGCCTTATCGAAGTACTTGGTGAAATCAATGATCAAAGTAGCGGGCATGGGTGAAACCTGGAAGATATTGTCATCTGCCAACCCCGTGCTCTGGAGGCCGAACTGCATATATGGCAGGCCAGCTTTCTGAATATCCGTATGAATGCCGTCTACTACTGGGGTCGAAAGGCCTATAATGGCATCAACCTTGTCGAGCTCGGTCAGCTTTTTGAAGCCGCTTAGGCCTTTCTGGACCGTAAAGCCATCATCCTCTATGACCATTTGGATCTTCATGTCTGGGTGCTCTTTTTGATAGAGGTCGGCTGACAGCAAGGCGCCGTTCTTATAGCCTTCCCCAGCACTCGCATACTGGCCGGATAGAGCAGCCAATACGCCGATCTTCAATTCCGTTTTCGAACCAGCAGCCTGGCTGGATCCGGTCACTTCCTTTGAACCATAATGGCTAATGCCTAGGACTATCAAGACCAGGATTATGATCCCCGCCCAAAGCTTGAGCCTTGTTTGTTTTGTGTTTTTCATGAGGCAATCCTACATTTGTCAACAATAGTTTCAATGTTTTTGATTTATATATTGATTTTCAACCTTATATATAAACGTATAATGAACATTATTTTTTTTATCAAAAATATTGACTAAATCATCACAAGGCGTAGAATTAAGGAAAGTCGGCCAAATGCCAGGATTTTTTACACAAAACCGCCCAAAACAATGGCCATCGAAACTACCAAATATCTCAAAACACCCCTCAAAAACCTCGGCTTCAATGACAAGGAAGCCGAGGTGTATTTGGCCTTATTGGAGCTTGGACCGAGCGCTGTCAGAGAGATAAGCCTGAAATCAGGCCTCAAAAAGCCGACAACCTATGTAATCCTAGACGAATTGCGCAAGAAAGAAGCCGTGCTTTTCCTTCCTGGGGCTAAAAAGAAGCTTTATTCGGCAAAAGACCCCGATTCCCTCTTTGAGGCTGCCAAACTACGGCTTAACCAAGCCTTTTATGATTTGCCCGTACTCAAGAATCTGGCCAAAAAAGGCAATCGCAAGGCCATAGTCACCTATTATGAAGGGGTTCAGGGATATGAGCAGGCCATGGCCTATAAGGAAAATGAGATCATCGATGATGGCGAGATGCTCTGCTATTTCGCTTCGGGACAGAAGGTAAATCCTGCTATGGTGCATAGCATAGATGAATTCATGACTCGCATTACCAGAAATGGGGTCAAAATGCGTGCCTTTGCTCCGGACCATGAATCGTTGCGGAGGTGGCGCTCAGAAGATGAGGAGAATGGCCGAGACGTCAAAGTCCTCCCATTGGATATGTATTCGGCGACCTCGTCCATCGATATCAACCGCAACTTCGTGCGTTTCACCCTTTTTGACGAGGAAATGTTCGTCATCATCGAAAATCCCGAGATCGCCAAGATTATGCGGCAGATCTTCGAGATGAACTGGGGCAATGTTGGCTTTTATCAAAAAATGCTTGGGAGCACCGCCAAGCAGAAGCCGGCAAATCCCGGTGTAACAAATAGCACAGCAAACGATGCGCTGAATCAAACTGATGCCGTGCAACCGATGAACAGGAACCTCATTGCGAATACCAATGGAGATGAGGCGAGAGAGGACGATGCAAATGCACAGGGCGGATCTAATGCATAAATCGAAAATACGCTGTAAAATAAGGATATGACAACCCTACGAATCATCTTTGCGATCTGTTTCATCTATTTCTGCTTCTTTTACAAAGTGGCTATCGGTTTCATATATCGCTTCGTAACAGAGGGCCATTCCTATGGATATATCAGATCGATTGGCTGGGCTTTGGGTATTCACTTAGTGATTGCCGGATTTTGCGCGTATTTTCTATTTAGAAAAAGGATCGCTGCTGGCGATGCGGCGAATTATGATCGCGCGAATAGGCAGATGACTTTGGCGGCCATATTCTTTGGCCTATTTATCCTGTCTGCAGGAATGGTGATGCTGAGTCTGCCGCACGCTTAGGCTTTGCTGCGCGTTTAGGCCAGCTTAGAAATGCCGACGATTGCAGCCGTCTCTGCGCGCAATACGAATTGGCCGAGAGAGATCGGTTTCACGCCTTCGTTCTGGAGTTGGGTTATTTCTATTTCGCTCCAGCCTCCTTCTGGACCTATGAATAAGGCTGTGCTTGCAGTTGGACGGGTCGATTCGGAAGGGTTTTCATCAATATGACCAAAGAAAAGTTCCGCACAGCTCTGCTTGGCATGCGCGATCGCATCCGACAGAGTCATTATTTCTGAAATATCCGGACGATCGATGCGGCCGCTTTGCTCTGCGGCTTCGGAAATGAGCTTATTAAGACGGTCGAAGTTGAGATTGGTCTTTACGGTTCGCTCTGTAGTGACAGGGATTATATTTGAAACGCCTAGCTCGGTTGCCTTTTCGACGACGAGATCGAAGTTGCTATTCTTTATTATAGCCATATATAAAGCCATTTCGGTCTTTGGCATGGCATCTGCGGCGTCGCGCAATCGATTGATGAGTTCCAGCTTGGCTCCGGTTTTTTTGTCTATAGAAACGATTCGAGCAAGCCATTCCCCTTCCATAGCGTTGAAAATGGCTAGCTCATCGCCCACCTTCATGCGAAATATGTCTCGCCACTGATGCAGCAAGGCTTCGTCCTCTATATGAAGCTCGGAATTCTCGTTACCTGTGAAGTTTTCTATATAAAAGCGATGTATGCGCATAATCTTGATTAAATTCCCATCAAGTATAGTTAATATCTGGTAAAATATCTACATGATCAAAAAGATACTCGTTTTACTTGCTTGCTTGGGAGTACTCACACTCGGAATTGGGGCTATTTGGCTTGAGCAAAGACACGGGAGAGGTACGGGATTTGTCAGCATTTTGGGCATCTTTTTTTTAACAATGGGCATAATCGGCTTGTTCATAAGCGCGCAATCATTTAAACACGATACCATGCCTGAGGCCGCAAGCGCATTGCCTCGGAAGATGAGTGTGGGGAGCAGGATTTTTTTTACCGGAATCGTTCTGGCCATAATTGCTGCGATCAGCATGTCACTAAACGCCATGAATTACTGAATCCTTCGATTTGCTTTGTTTTTAACCTCAAAACGCTGAACTTGGCCATTTTCGGCAGTTGCGGTACACTCTAACCATGTTAATACCAACAGTAATTGAGAAGACTCAAAACGGCGAGCGAGCATACGATATCTACTCTCGCCTCCTCCGGGAAAATATCATTTTCCTCGGCGGTCCTATCGATGACAATGTGGCGAATATCGTCATCGCCCAGCTGCTTTTCCTCCAGTCTGAGAATCCAAAGAAGGATATCAGCCTCTATATCAACTCTCCAGGAGGATCCGCTTCGGCGACTTTGGCCATGATCGATACCATCAACCATATAAAGAATGATGTTTCTACGATCTGCATCGGCATGGCTGCTTCAGGCGGCGCATGGCTTTTGTCTGCAGGTGCAAAAGGCAAGCGATATGCTCTGCAGAATTCCGAGATCATGATCCATCAGCCATTGGGAGGCGCGGAAGGCCAGGCGACTGATATCGAGATCCGAGCCAAGAATATCCTCAAGCTCCGCAAGCGATTGGCTGAAATCATGGCCAAGAACTGCGGTCAGACTGTCGAGAAGGTAGAAAAAGACATAGACCGAGACTATTATATGACTGCAGAAGAAGGAAAAAAGTACGGAATCATCGACAAGATCCTATAAAAAATTCAGACAGACAGTCAATTGACGAAAAATCCTTCCACCGCCAAAAGCATCGGAGGGATTTTTCATTTCTTTTCCCCAACATTCTTTAAAAAATAAAACGGCTTCATGAAGGCCGTGATACAATGACTGCAACGTCCCAGAGAAGATTCAGCAGTTCCTTATCCTTAAATCAGAATAAACAAAAATGAAACAAATTATCGAGAAATCGGTTCTCGGTGCGGCTTTATTGCTTGCAATCATTATCGGGCCGGCAATGTCTTCTGCACATCCTGGAAGCCAGAGTGCGGCAGTCGCTGGAGCGTTTGATGTCAGAGGCACGGATTATGCCGTGCTCAACCCCCTCAACAGGGATCAGTTGATCGATGTAATCAAATGCTTAACGGATGGATCTGGAATGGGAATGGGCAAATGCGTCGCGAAAATAACGCAGACTCCTCCCGCATCCACGACGCCTTCAGTGCTGACGATGTCGCAATCGGCAAATCCATTGCGATCAACGAATTATCGGGTTTCGACGATCGACGGCCTTGTTGCCGCGCCCTTGCTCAATTTCAATGTGAGATCAGAGATTGGCGCATCGACGATCACGAACCTGACAGTGACAGCTTCCGGGACTAAGCCAGCGACGATCCACCTCTATGATGGATCAACATTGCTAAGCTCCAGAAGCGTTCTTTCGAACGGAACGATAATATTCGACAATATCAGAGTCATGGTACAGAAAGATACTACGAAGACCTTGACGATCAAAGCTGATTTTCCTTCGAATACGCCTAATGGAAGCAACGTCACAATAGGGGTCGCGCCTGCGGTATACGATAGAGGAAATGGAACCGTCGCGACGGCAGCGAATGGCATATGGGGATCTCCTCAGTATCTATATACTGCGGTCGCCCTGTATAAGCTAGCATCTTCCCCTACTATCACTGCGCAAGCAGCGAACAATGCAACGGGAAGCTCTCCATCGCTTATCGCGACATTCCCAATGACCGTTCAAGCCTTGGGAAGAAATGTGGTAATGCCGACATCGAATGACTTCACAGTCATGTTCTGGAATGGAACGGCAAGCTATCCCAGCGGTTCAAAAAGCGTAGTCGTGATTCCAAACCAGGACATCGCTGACGGATCAACCGCTAACGTTACCGTTACTGCAATGGCCAATTCGGCGAATATCCCGACATCAGGGCTATACAATGCATTCATTACGGGAATCAAATGGAATGCAGGAAATGGAGTCGTTACGCAGACATACGGTCTCGAGGACTTCAAGACGATCGGTGCAGCACAATTCAATAGATAGACTAGACAGGGCCGAGATGGCAATTTCTAGGACTGAATCCGAGCAATAATCATAGATCGATTCAACATTAGTCGAATGATTTATCAAAACTTCATATAGGTCGTGAAATGCGGCCCGCATCAAGAAGCATCGAAAGACGCTGAAGGGTGCCGGCAAGGCAAACCAGGGTAGCTCCTGACGATCATAAACATCCGGCTGCGAAGCTCGGATGTTTTTATTTTCACTAATTATATGGCTAAGAATATGGTTATTTATAGAAAAGCCTGGCAAAATATATGTCGTTCCGGCTCCCCTGCCCACAGGATGGATAGCTCGGAGCAGTCCGGAGGTTTTACACATCTCTTTTGCCCATTGCGCAAGACTGTTGCTTCAAAATACGGCTTACTATATAATTTATTCCGATACCCGTTCCGGTCGAACGATTTAAAAATTTACCACCACAAATATAAAATGAACAAAGCAGCACTCGTAGACAAAGTAAATGAAGCGCTAGGAACAACAAAGGTTCAGGCTGAATCCATTGTTGACCTCGTCTTCGATTCAATCACGGCTTCTCTCAAGAAGGGAGCTGAGGTTTCAATCGCAGGCTTCGGTATTTTCTCTGCAAAGCAGCGCGCAGCTCGATCAGCTCGAAACCCTCGAACTGGCGAAATGGTAAAAGTTGCGGCGATGAAGGTTCCGAAGTTCCGAGCAGCGAAGGCTCTCAAGGATGCGGTTCGATAATTGCAATTATTGAGTCTCACGATTCAAAACGAAAAACCTCCGAACACCACCGGAGGTTTTTCGTTTGTCTGAATCGGAGCATTGCAATCACTTTCCATCTTCGCTATCGTCCTTTATTCCAAAAATAAAATTGAATATGCCCTCGAAGAGCGCGATCAAGACTGCCCCAATCGCCAAATCATATTTTCCTGCCAGAAGCAGAATCACTGCAGCTGCGCCAAAAAATCCATAGAACAATTTATCGCTTATCCATTTGGTATGCCAATTCATATCGTGCAATGGTGACATGGGTATATTGTTATTACGCTACTTGTATAAAATCCCTGTAGATCCAAAATAATACGCAG
Source organism: uncultured Candidatus Saccharibacteria bacterium (assembly GCA_964368945.1). Taxonomy (GTDB): domain Bacteria; phylum Patescibacteriota; class Minisyncoccia; order Phycocordibacterales; family CAIZLB01; genus DALYDD01. Next base: position 79,124 of record CAYJDM010000002.1, on the reverse strand, counting down.
ATCATGGCAATGACTATGGCTGTGCCGACAATCGTCTTATAGATCCACGAATCATAAAATCCTGGGAAAATCATTTCGAATATCATCGGCAGGATCCATGCTGCAAGAACGAGAAGTCCGCCGATGATTTCTCCTCCGAAAAAAAGAAAAGCCGCCCATAAGACCATGAAGATCCCATACGATGCGCTTTTGCCATCTCCTTTTCCTGAACTTAAGAAATCAAAAGGTGTGAGTTCGAGCATGGATATATCTTCTCATAAAATCCGGCCGATGAAAAAGCGCCCTGGAGGCGCTCTTTCGTCTGGTGCGGGATGCCGGAATCGAACCGGCGCCTACAGTTTGGAAAACTGCAGTTCTGCCACTAAACCAATCCCGCAATGAATTTATCGAACCAACCCAATATATCAGAATGGAGGAAAAAATACAATTTCCAAAGACATGCTTCAAAGGCCGTGTATCTTTGCCATTTTTGATATACTATGGGCAAATGAATAAGCAGGAAAACGACCAGGGCCAGGCCGAAACATCGAAAGACCCCAATGCCCCTTCCGAGTTCTCATCCAAGTTTTTCGTCTTGCTTACCGGTCTTGTGGCATTGCTCGGAATAGCCATTTTCATAAATGACCAGGCCACTCTCCCCTCTTTTTCAGCGCATGAATTCAATAATTCGGCATCGGCAGTGCCAGCTCTGCAGACCGCAAGAAATGCGAATCGAAACAATGTCTTTAGCGTAAAAGCCCTGAATGAATTCCGATTGTTTGCGCCAATCCTCAAGCCCATCTCGAATAATCCTATGGCTACAAAGGCATCGATGACCACGAATGCGCCCAGATCTTCTGTGGTCGTTCCTAAGCCCATCATAACGCCGCCCGCGTCCACTATAGTCAATCCACTAGATCTGCCCGTGCTTAAGCCTGTGGCGAATCCGCTTAATACTCCGGTCGCTGGCAAGAACGATAATCCATCTACGGCAGTGGTGAATATCCTTTGTTCTCAGACAATTGGAAAAAACATAAAGCAGATATCGAGCAGCGGCGTCTTGATCAGTTCTTCAGGCTTGATCCTGACGAATGCGCATGTAGGAATCCATCCATTCATCGCTGCATATGGCAATACGGGCAATGCTGCAAACGTTGGCTGGTCTTGCAAGATACGATCAGGCTCCCCTGCCCAGACTTCGCATCAGCTTTCCTTCATCTATATGTCTTCGACATGGACCGATCGACATCGAGGAGAGACCAGCGGAACGATCAGCATAGACTCTGGCGAAGGGGATTTTTCAATCCTCAAGGCCTCCAACCCTGGCGACATCCTCAAATTCGCTACGCCGATAATGACCCGCAACGGAAAAACGACTAATCCTCTCGAATTATTCGCATTGAATGCGAATTCTAGCTCGAACCATTCTTTTAGCCCTGGATTGGCGATTGGACAGCAGATAACCGCAATCGGCTACCCTATTCTGAGCGGCGACTCTAATTCTTTATTAAAAAAGCAGGACCAGCTATCGATCAGAGACCTTTTCGGATTCTCTGGGCAAGGAAATGGCAAAGACCTTCTCGAAACGTCAGCCAGCAGCATTGGCAAAAGCGGATCTTCCGGCGGAGCGATCGTCGATTCGGGCAACCATCTCATCGGACTGATCGCCAACGTTATCCCTACGCAGAATCCCGACAGGACGTATATACGCGGCATCAGCCTCGACCATATCAGCTCTTCCCTGCTCCAGCAGGCAGGAATCAGCCTCGTGGAGCTTATGAATGGCGATGGATCGTCATTGAAGCAGATTTTCGAATCTCGATATTTGCAGACAGTGAAAGCGAATCTTCTTTAAATCGGCAGTTCGGCGCTAAACCCTTTTTCGCATCAGCTTGGAAGTCTTTCTCTTGCTTTGGTTTGGAACGGCATTCGATCCTGGCTGATTGAGCTTTTTTTCTACGTCCGCCTTGATCACCGCGAGCACCACATCCTCATTGTCTTTTTTCGAAAGGCCGTTTTTCTTTCTATGACCGCATTTGATGCATTCATGCACGACGCTATATCCCTGGCCCGTCGTGCCTTCGATCGATAGCGGCTTCATTAGCCCGCCGCATGTCAGCAAGGCTTGCCTATCCCCCGGTATGACATCCACATGCTTGCTCCATAGGCAAATAGGACAATGATTGGTATATCCATTGCCTTTTACTTCCGCTCCGCATTTTTCACAAACAAAATCCTCCTTCTTTTTTGAAAAACTCTTTTTTGGCTGGTTCGTCATAATGTGACCTACTTGTCGGGGCGCCGGGATTCGAACCCGGAGTCGCCTGTTCCCAAAACAGGAATGTTAACCGTTACACTACGCCCCGATTTGCTATTGGACATGCTCCAAATACTGTAGCCGGCTTAGCTTATCACACTTCTTTTAATACCTCAATAATAATCCAGCGCTTTGGAGGCTATGAATATGGATGTATTAGGCTAAATTCAATATGACACTTATTTGATGCCGAAGGCCTTGGAAAACCGGACGGCAATCTGACCTCCGCGAGGACCATTACGATCTTCCCAGTACATACCAGGGCCTCGTTGAGTATGGCCAAATCGACCGAAGGACTGAATCGCAGATCAATCCCAGGATCAGGCGAATGCACTACGTCGTGCCGCAGTTGTGCCCTCAGAACATAAAGCTCCTTTAGAATATTGAGGAGCGACTGCCTCTTTCTTTGAGGCAGCCTATCTTCCCTGTCCCAAGGATTCCTTCCCGTACGCACCTCGACAATGTATAGGACGTCATTCTTTATGGATAAAATATCTATCTCCCCTATCTTTTTACCCTTATATAGAGCCATATTCCTGGCGATATTCGTATAGCCAAACCTGCTAAGGAGCCTATCTACAGCCTTTTCGCCCATTGACCCTGTCTTTATCCGTCTTTTTGAGTGTTTTTCAGCAATTTCTTCCATGTTATACATGTAACATGTTACATGTGAAATATTGATCAAAATGCTACTATATGGCTAATAATATGAGTTATATGCAATATTCTACATTGTGGTGAAAAAGTCATACTTAGTTTCACATGAAACAAAGTGGATAAAGTACATGAGGTGATTTTCAAAGACTTATATTTAACTATTCTAGATGAGCTTTATAATTAGCCGTATATTTCATATGCGGCACGGATCAGGGACAAAACACCCAATAGTAAATTTGTCTTTTATACACATATCCACTGAGTTATCCACAGTTTGTCTTTTATTGGGGGGGGATAAAAGCCAAGGAAAAGCGTAAGAAATCAATCACAGGGCTCAGCAAGGCCATATGCGCGAGATAGAGGAGGGGGGTGCGGGTAAAGGGAATCGGTCACCGGTTCTTTTTGCTCCGCAAAAAGCCCGTCGGCCCCGCCTCCTCGTTGCGCTTCGCCTTTGGCTCATCGCGCAACTTCGTCCGGCTTTCTCATCCCTTAGCTCCGGCCAAATACAAAGGCACCCATGCTATTAGCATGGGTGCCTTTGTATTTGGTGCGGGTAAAGGGAATCGAACCCTTGTCTCGTCCTTGGCAAGGACGTATTCTACCACTAAACCATACCCGCATATGTCCTATTTCTACGACATGTGCACCTGCCAGGATTCGAACCTGGAATAACGGTTCCGAAGACCGTTGTGATATCCATTTCACCACAAGTGCATATAATGTTCAACTCAGCAGGATGATATTACATCATAAATAGCAAAAAATCAAAATATATACTACTATTTCACCAATGAATGCCCCTAAGATCAATAGCGCAATCCCGGCAAATGCCCTGGAATGTATTAAAGTGTTGCAAAATGCCGGATTCGAAGCATACCTGGTAGGGGGCTGCGTGCGCGATATTATCCTGGGAAAAGAGCCCAAAGACTGGGATATCACCACAGATGCCGTGCCCGACGAGATCATCGCATTGTTCCCAAAGACCTATTATGAGAACACCTATGGAACGGTAGGGGTGGTATTCGAAGAAGAGGCAAATCCCAGCTTGAAAATAATCGAAGTGACTCCTTATCGAGTAGAGTCAGAGTATGGGGATGCTCGGCACCCGGATACGATAAGCTTCAGCGACAATATCCATGACGATCTGATGCGCCGAGACTTTACGATAAATGCGATAGCATATGATCCGATAGGCGATATTTTCGTGGATGATTTCGACGGAGTGAACGATATTTCATCAAAGACATTAAGGACAGTAGGGGAGCCGGGAGCCCGGTTCAGGGAAGATGGACTCAGGATAATGCGCGCTGTCCGATTAGCAGCTGAACTCGGATTCACCATTGAATCGGACACTGAAATGTCCATTACAAAGAATGTGTCTGTCCTTGAAAAGATCGCTTGGGAGCGCATAAGAGACGAGCTTTCCAAGCTCCTTATGTCCGATAACGGAGCCATGGGGTTGTTTGTCTTACAGAAAATGGGCCTTTTGGCTAAAATCCTGCCTGAATTAGAGGAAGGGTTACATATGAAACAGAATCAGGCACATAGCTTTGAGGTATTCGAGCACCTGGTTCGAAGCCTACAATGTGCAATAGACAAAAAATACCCATTAGAGGTTAGGTTAGCCGCCCTATTACATGATGTAGGGAAGCCAAGGAGCCGCCGATATTCAGAAGAAAAAGGTGACTATACCTTTTACGGACATGAGGTTGTAGGGGCGAAGATGGCAAAATCTATCCTTGAGAGACTTAAGTTTTCACGTGAAACGATGGAAATCGTAACAAAACTCGTCCGATGGCATATGTTTTTCAGCGATGTTAATCAGATTACCTTATCTGCCGTACGAAGAATGGTTGCCAATGTAGGGGATAAGCTTATATGGGATCTGATCAATCTTCGGATCTGTGACCGAGTAGGAACAGGTCGTCCTAAAGAAGACCCTTACAGACTTCGAAAATACATATCCATGATCGAAGAGGTTCTCAGGGATCCGGTATCTGTAGGAATGCTCAAAATTGATGGGAAGGATATAATCGAAACGTTACATGTGGAACCAGGACCGAGAATAGGTTTCATGTTAAACATTCTCCTAGAAGATGTGATTGAAGATCCGGCGAAGAATACAGTAGAAAGCCTCGTTTCACGTGTCACAGAGCTTGAAAAGATGCCTACCGAGGAACTGAAATCGATGTCCGCGGTGGCGATTGCAAAGAAAGATATGGTAGAGGAAGCCGAACTCAAGGTTATAAAGGACAAATACCGAGTCAAATAGCTTAAAACCGGCAAATCGCCGGTTTTTGCTTATGTATATGAAAAATCCAGGCAAAAATAAACCGCCTAGAGTGGCGCATTGTTGTGAAAGAACTTTTACCTCAATAATTTAACGTACCCGTCCCAAAGAAAATTTGTAGCGCCGCTCGTAAGCGGTTTGTAAGAGAGCCAACCCATAAAAAGGGCGGCAAGGAATCTGTCGCATAACAGCGGGGGATTTTTAGGCGATAACGGAAGTCACTGCTTAAAATATATTTTGAGGACTCGTTTCGCGAATCCCTCCCTTATTACCGATGATTCCATGAATCAAACAACTGCTGCCTCTAACTGAAGAGCGCTCTCTGCATCACATTATATATGTCCTTAATGAAGTGTAAAGGACATAGCGAAATTATCTTGTGGATAAAGGACAAGCCACATGCAATTGCGCAGGGAAATTACTTAAATTCAAGGACAACAGGGCAGTGGTCCGAACCGTAAATTTCAGATTCGATTTGCATATCTTTTAAGTTATCCACAAGTCCTTTCGTTGCAAAGAATGTGTCGATTCTCCAACCGATATTTCGATCGCGAGCGAATGACTTCATATCCCACCATGTATATGCGTCTTTTTTATCAGGATAAAAATGCCTGAATATATCGATCAATCCAGCGTCTACGAGAGCATCCATCTGGGCACGCTCCTCGGGAAGGAAGCCGATATTCCCTTGATTCTCCTTGAATCGCGCTGAATCGAGCTCTTTGTGCACGATATTGAAATCGCCGCAGACAATCAGCTCGCGCCCTTCTGCGAGGAGCTTTTTCACATGCTTTACGAATGAAGTAAAGAATTTAAGCTTATAGACAAGTCGTTCGGGGAGGCCGCCGCCATTGGGGAAATAGCAGTTGATAAGGGTAAATGCAGGGAAGTCGAGCTGCATGAATCGCCCCTCATGATCGGCAGGCTCCTTGTCGCCATTGATGAGGAAGGCATCCACGAATTTCTCTGGCTCCATCTTGGTATAGATTACGACGCCGCTATAGCCCTTCTTGATCTTTGAATGATCGAAAAAAGAATGATAGCCGGCAGGATTGCGAAATTCCTCTGGAAGCTGCTCGGGATGTGCCTTTGTCTCCTGTAGGCAAAAAATATCCGCATTCTGATCGAGGATAGACTGAAAGCCGCCCTTTTTGATAAGGGCGCGCACTCCATTTACATTCCAGCAGAGGATCTTATTGGGAAATGCGCCCTTTGCGCTTTTGCCGGCTGATTTAGCAGTCTTTGTCGCAGTCTTATTCATCTGCTAAGTGTAACCTATGAGCGCTTGCTGTGGAAATTCTTGTGAATATCCTTGAGATGCTTGTCAGTAACATGAGTATAGATCTGCGTAGTGGCGATATTCGCATGGCCGAGCAGTGCCTGGACCGAGCGCAGATCGGCGCCATTCTGCAAAAGATCGGTAGCGAAGCTATGCCGCACGATATGAGGCGTCACCTTTCGCGAAATTCCGGCCTTTGCGGCATAGTGCTTGATGAGGCGCTGTACTTCGCGGGGATACGTATTAAATAGCGTAGCGGAGTCTATATCCGTAGCCTTGGCCAAATATGCCTTGATTGTCGCGCGCGCATTCTCAGATAAAAAGACGACGCGGACTTTTTCGCCCTTTCCTCGGACTGAGAATTCATCTTTGGTCAGATCGAGGTCTCGGGGCAGATTGCAAAGCTCCGATACTCGAAGGCCGGTAGAGAAGAGGGTTTCAAGGATTGCGCGATCACGGAGGGCTTTTTTGGGATCCTTATTGTCTTTCGGAGCGTCTAATAGGCGATATAATTCATCCTGATGCATGAGATCAAGGGTTCTTTCGGGCACTTTGGCCAATTCGATCACCTCAGGCGAGACGGTTTGGATGCCGCGCTTGGTAATCATGAATTTGAGAAAAGACCTAAGAGCGATCAGATAGTAATTCTGGGTCTTTTTCTTGAGGGTATCCTGTCCGGTGGCATAAATGCGGCCTTTTCCAGCCTTGCCAGCTGATTGGCGGTTCAACCAGAGCCTGAATTCGCGGATATTCTCCTCATTGATGTCGGCCGGGTCGGAAAGCTTGGAAAAATCCAAAAAACGGCTCAAATAATGGTCATAATTAAGGACGGTGCGCAGGCTTCGGCCTCGCTCGATCTCGATATATTCGAGAAAATGACGCTTCAGCATCTGAAGCTGATTTTTTGGAGCATTATTTTTATTCTGGCTTGAGGCGTCTGACATATTATTTTGCGACAAAATACGCATTCATAGTACCATGGCTGAATTCATAGGGTGCCTGAAATTGGGACCCGGGAGCTTTTATCAAATGCAAATATAGAGAAAAACGGCCCAACAAAGGCCTAGATTGGACCAAACTACCCCTGAAAACGCCATGGATCGGCTTGCATACTGGGGATAACTGTGATAATCTTGGGAATCATGTTAACAAAGTCTAAAAAACAGCGAGTAATCAAGGGCGTACAGGTCCATGCCAAGGACACTGGTTCTCCTGAGGCGCAGATTGCCCTTATCAGCGAGAAGATCGAGGAGCTCACAAAGCACCTTAAGAAGCACCAGAAGGATAATCACTCTCGACGAGGCCTTTTGCAGCTCGTAGCTAATCGACAGTCTCACCTCAAATACCTTCAGAAGAAGGATTCTGCTCGATACGATGCCCTTATTTCTAAGCTTGATATCAAGCGAAAGGATGCGAGCAAGAAGACTGATGCTCCTGCAAAGACAGCCAAGGCTATCCGAACAAAGGCAAAGGAAACGAAGGTTGCAAAGAAGAAGTCTACAAAATCTTCTAAGTAAGCCAAGCGAAAAAAAATAGTGCTATACTGAGAACAGCATCAAAAAGGATGCTGTTTCTCTTTTCATACGTTTAATGCGACAAACGCATATTAATTTTTAATATCAAATGACAGTAATCAAACACAAAGAACAAAGAGTTGGAATTTTCATCGATACCCAGAACCTCTATCACAGCGCCAAAAACCTCTATCAGGCGCGCGTGAACTTCGGAGAAATCATGAAGGAGGCGGTCGCTGGCAGATCCATCATCCGCGCGATCGCATATGTGATCACGACAGAAGCAGGGGATGAGACGAGCTTCTTCGAAGCATTGAGCAAGATGGGAATCGAGACAAAGACAAAGAATCTTCAGATTTTCACAGACGGAGCAAAGAAGGCGGACTGGGATGTGGGATTGGCAGTCGATGCGATCAAGCTCGCACCGAAACTTGATACGGTAATCATCGCGTCTGGCGATGGGGACTTCGTGCCTCTCGTAGAATATCTTCAGACGAATCAGGGATGCCAAGTGGAGGTCATCGCATTCGGACGCTCTTCATCATCGGCTTTGCGAGCAGCAGCTGATGACTTCATAGACATGTGCGATAATTCCCGAAAATTCATATTGCGACCAAACAATAATCGTGGAAATGCAAAACCAAACAGACTCCAGCCTTAATACGAGCCCTTCGATGAACCCTCCAGCGGGCGGGGATTTTGGCTCGGCAAATAATGCGGCTAATAATGCAGCGAATGGGGGATCAAGCGCCTCTGGCTTTGCCAATTCGACAATGCAGCCGGCGCCTGGAACGATTCCTCGTTCGACAATCAAGATAGGAGAGGCACTCGATGCTGAAAAGCAGGCTGAAAATGAAGGCTCGCGAAACAATGCGGTCAGGACATTTCAGAGCGATGTGGCCGGTGCGGTAAAGAATGACAATGTCTCAATGATCAAGATCGCCCTTGCTGAAAAGGCAAGGCAGGAGCGAAGCCCGCAGTATGCGGATGTCGCTCGGCCAAAAAAGAATTATGGCCCCATCATCGCAATCTTCGGCGCAATCATCCTAGTCGGCGGAATCGTGTATGGGCTATATGCTTTTTTCAATAAGCCGATTGCCCCTACGATATCTGAACAGGTTGCTCCCGACGAGCCCGAGCTTATTTATTCTGAGAATCAGATCGCTGTTTCAGCCAGAGACAAGTCGAGTGATTTTATCAATAAGGAAATCAGAGATTCCATGATGGACAATCTCGATCTCGGCGTCATCAGACGAACTATGCTTCTCACAGGCACGGCTTCGACGACTCGCAATACCACTGCGGTTGAATTCCTGGATCTGACGCGCAGCCGACCGAATGACAGCCTCAAGGCCGCGCTTGGCACTAATTATTTCCTCGGCAGCTATTCGAATAATCCGCATGATACATTCATCCTCATGACAGTCAATTCCTATGAAAGCGCATATCCAGGCATGCTGAGCTGGGAGCCTTTTATGGAAACGGATATCGGAAGATTTTTCCCATATTCAGCATTGCCAGCATCTACAAGCACCGCCGCAACAAGTGGCACATCTACATTTGCAGGTGCTGCGCAGACTGCCGCATTCAAGGATATGGTTCTTCAAAACAAGGATGCGCGAGTCCTCACCGATGCGAATGGCGCGGTCAAATTCCTATATACATTCCTCGATACAAAGACGCTTCTCATCGTATCCAGCGAGAGGGGGCTGAAGGAAGTACAGTCTAGAATCACGACAGGACGAATCAGGAGATAGCGCGGGATTAATTAGGTTAAAAAAGCCTAGGGCAGAATTTCATAATTTTTATATATTCTTGATGGGTATTTAATGCAGGCGGATATATGATGCATACATGAAGAAGTTCAGCTCATGCAATTCCGTATTCAATGGCACGGATGGCTTTGAATTAATGACGATAGAGACGGATATATCGTCGGGATTATTCTTTTTCAAAATAATCGGGTTGGCAGATCGCATGGTTCAGGAATCGAGATTTCGCATTCTATCTGCCTTGAGGAATAGCGGCTTCGGCATCCCGCAGCGAAGAAATGAAAAAGTGACCGTATCTCTGCTGCCAGCGCATATAAAAAAGATCAGCAATTACTCAGACCTTGCAATCGCCGCGACATATCTCATAGCCTCAAAGCAGATCGATGATTTCGCAGAACCTACCGTATTGATAGGCCAGCTCGGACTCGATGGCAGCGTTTTCTGCTCGGATGACATATCGCATCTCGTGCATGTCGCGCTGCAAAATGATATTCGCAACTTCGTTCTCCCAAAGGAAAGCGCTCGACATATCAATGCAATTCACGAAATCAATATCGCTTCGATAGATAATCTAAAGGACATCGCGGGCCTGCAATTTAAAAAATCCATTTCAATATCGCCGCAAGACTTGATCGAGGCGGAAAACGAGACAGACCGGCAACGCTCGCATCAGGAATTCGAAATTGATTCCCTCGATAACATTGATCAGCATAAGCGCGCATTGCATATCGCCTTAGCCGGCAGGCACCCCATCCTATTCGGCGGAATGCCAGGCACCGGCAAAAGCGCCCTCGCAAGATGCGCCATCGAATTGCTTGACGATCTTTCATATGAACAGGCAATGGAGGTGCAGTCCGCATATCTCAATTCAAATCTCCCCAGATATGATTCGGCCGAGGAATTCTATAGGCCGCCGATTCGCATGCCGCACCATCATGCGACGCGCATATCGATGGTCGGAGGGAATACATTGCATCATACCGGGGAAATATCTCTTGCCCATCACGGCGTGTTGCTATTGGATGAGCTATGCGAATTCAATCGCGATACCATAGAATCCCTGCGAGAAATATTCGATCATCGCGGCGCATATATACGCAGAGGTAATCGCCAGTCATTCGTGGCATTCGAAGGGATTATCATCGCCACGACCAATCTCTGTCCATGCGGATCAGTAGGAGTAAAGACAGAAAGCCAAAACAGCGGAGCCTGCAGATGCACTCCGTTTCGCATACGCCAATATCAGGGGAAAATATCCAATCCCATGCTGGATAGATTTCATATCAAGACGATATTCCACCAGGAATCATTTGGCCCCTATCGAGATAAAGCGAAGAAAGATAACAAGGATTCAACGCTCAGCGGTTTCAGCATGAAGCAATCCATCGAAGCGGCAACCCAGAGACAGAGCTTGAGAAACCCAAAGATCGGTCATCAAGGTGCATATCTGCCGAATGCCCATCTTTCCGCAAAATACATACGATCATTCGGCATTGCAAACGATGCCTTGCAGACGATCAATGAATCGGAAAAGGCCCTTTCTATACCGAAGCGCGTCGTTACGAATATATTCAGGATTTCGCGCACCATAGCCGATCTCGACGAAAAGGAAGAAATAGAAAACGCGCATGTCATGGAGGCTATCCAATATGCGCGCATCAATCCTTTTCTTCAGTAGCCAATCGCCGCAGCTTTAGTAAATCTTCTTCAAGCCATTGCAGGCAGTGTTCGCGCCTCCTCGAACCTCATAGTGAGTATGGTTTCCAGATGAGTCGCCAGTGCTTCCCACTCGGCCGATGAGCTGACCCTTCACAACATTTTCTCCTGTAGACACAGTAAGCGAGCTCGCATGGGCATACATCGTCTGCATTCCATTAGGATGCTTGATTACGGCATATGTTCCATATCCGCCGCCCCATCCACCAGATCGCGCGATCATCACCTGCCCATCGGCGGCAGCATAGATCGGAGTTCCCGAAGGAGCAGCCAGGTCGACGCCATTATGACCGTGGATATTCTGAGACATTACGGCCGTCGGTACAGGACAAGAGAAATATGTTCCCGACTTAGTCTTCACGACGATCTTGGCAGCCTTTCCATCTTTCTTTGCTGCAACGGGCTTCTTCGCACCGCCTGCTCCATCGTGACCAGTCGCGCTGCCTTCCTCCGCATCAGGAATGATGATTGTCGTGCCGATTTCAAGGGCCTGATTGCTAGGGATATTATTGAATTCTGAAACCTTTGAGACATCGGCACCGTATGACTTGGCAATTCGAGAAATCGTATCGCCCTTCAACTTGGTCGTGAATTTTGCGCCGGCCACTGGCAAAATAACCAATACCTGTCCCGGCTGGATCTTTTCATTGCTCTTGAGATCGTTCGCGCTATAGAGCGTCGCCACATTGATATCGAACATTGCAGCAATGCCGCTAGGAGTATCTCCCTCATGCACCGTATAAAGGCTGATCTGATCGGAAGTTCGGACGAAAGGAGAATTCGCATCGGCGACTCCATCCGCGCCGATATTGGCACCGCTCAAGGCTGAATCATTCACGATAAGCACGGCAGGAGCAGCCTTGGCTTGAGGATCGATATTCTTTGGAGCCTGGAGAAGGGGAACATTCTGGGCATTCTGAGGGATTTCGATCTCTTCGAATCTCTTTGCTTCTTTGATTCCGAAGGAAAGGCCCAATACGGAATTCTTTGGAGCAAACGAAGACCGCGTGGCCGCCTGAGCCTTATGGATAAAGAAAGCCGAGCCGAAAACACATAATATGGCCAAGAATATGGCTTTTATGGCAAAACGGCCAGTATATTTCGCTCCAGGTTCCCTACATATGGGAATCTGGGGGTCTTGTGGGGGAATTAAAATAAGTTTCTAGTTTAGGATCGAAAGACACGAGTCGGCGGCTTGAATGGGTCCAAGAATGGACCGGAAGGGTGTACTTGCGCGCGACGGGATATCAGTGGATTTGCGGTGAAACTCGGGAAAGCAGCGGTGTCTCAGGAAGTGGTTGTGAAATTACAGCCTAAAATTGGATGAAATTCGCATTAACATTTGAAAATATCCTTATTTAGAGCCGTCTTTTAACCTACACAACATAGGTAGTCCTTAATCATAATAGACCTGGAAAGATTGTCAACGACGATATAAACAGCACCTGAAGTGGGTGTTTTTGTCAAAAAAACGGAGTCGAATGTATAATGGCCAAACAAATTATGAATCAGCACCTTGATAACCAAATGAATCCAGCCGGCGAAGTCCCGAGCTATCTAAAAGGCCTAAACGAGCGCCAGAAAAAGGCCGTCCTGACGACAGATGGGCCGCTCCTTATTCTGGCCGGAGCAGGAGCGGGCAAGACCAAGACCCTCACGCACCGAATCCTCAATCTGCTCCATAAGGGCACGGAGCCGGATCGCATTTTGGCCATAACCTTCACCAATAAGGCCGCTAAGGAAATGCGCGAGCGACTGATCAAGCTCATCGAGAGCGACAAGATGCTGAATTTCCCCGTCGCGACGAATCGATTTCCGCTCGTTTCTACTTTTCACTCCCTCGGCGTATACATTCTCCGAAAATTCGGGCATGTCATCGAAATTCCGAAAAGCTTTACCATCTACGATCGATCCGATTCCAAGCAGGCAGTGAAGGATGCCTTGAATTCTCTCGGGCATGATCCGAAGCAATTCGAGCCGAATAAGATTCTGGGAACCATCTCGCGCGCGAAAGGCGATGCTCTGACGATCGAGCAGTTCAAGCAGAGAAGGCCAGACTATTACGGCGAGATAGTAGCAAGCACATGGGAAAAATATGAGGGCATAATGAAAAAGGACAAGGCGCTCGACTTCGATGATCTTTTGCAGAAGACGGTTTTTCTTTTGGAGCAGAGCAAGGATGTCCGCGACTATTATCAGAATCGTTTTCAATATATTCATATCGATGAGTACCAGGATACGAATGCGGTTCAGTATCGAATCGCGGAATTGCTTTGCGGGCCTGCGCATAATATCGCGGTGGTAGGAGATATCGATCAGGCGATTTATGGTTGGAGAGGCGCGCGAATCGCGAATATGCTCAGATTCGAAAAGGATTTCCCAAATGGGGAAATGATCTTGCTCGAAGAAAACTATCGATCGACTAAGAATATTCTTGAGGCAGCCAACGATGTGATCGCCAAGAATGTTTTTCGAAAGGAAAAAAATCTATTCACTTCGAATGATGCAGGAGAAAAGATTTCTCTATACGCAGCGATGGATGAGGGAGATGAAGCGAATAAGATCGGCGCGACAATCGAATCATTGCTTGCGAAAGGAGTTAATGCTGACGAAATCGCGATTCTCTATCGCGCGAATTTCCAATCGCGAACGCTTGAAGATGCATGTCTTTTTAGAAATATTCCATATCATGTCCTTGGCACGAAATTCTTCGATCGCAAGGAAGTAAAGGACGTTTTGTCCTATATAAAACTCGCTCTCAACCCCGATTCGAGCGCTGATATAAAGCGCGTCATCAATACGCCTGTGAGAGGAATTGGCAAGACTACCGTTCTCAAAGTTCTCGAAGGAAAAACGAATGAGCTCGCAGATTCATTCCGCATGAAGGTGAATAATTTCTTCACGATAATTTCGGATATCAGATCATATGCGATCTCTCATGTGCCGAGCGAAACCGTGAAGTATGCATTGTCGCGATCTGGCATAGAAACCGAATTGAAAAACGAAGATGATGAAGAGCGATTGGAAAATGCGCGCGAAGTCGTATCGCTTGCGAAGCGCTATGATGAGATCGTTCCGGAGAAATCAGAATTGGATAAAAACATTCCGTCTTCAATAATGCCGCCGCCATCGCATTCTGAGCCCGAGCATGATTATGCGGAGATTGCGGCTGAAGGCGATTCAGAGCCGGAGACTGATCCATGGGCAGGACTGGAAGGCAACGAAGCATTCGAATCTCCTTTTGAAAACGTAGGAGCTGCAGCGAAAAAAGAAAGCGAAGGGAATGCGGGCGAAATCGCTGACAAGCCAGAAAGTCATTTATGGAAGCTCGAGAAATTCATTGAAGACGTTTCGCTTCTCGGCGAGCAGGATACGATCGACGACAAGAACAAGAAGGGGCCATGCGTAAAGCTCATGACCGTTCATGCATCGAAAGGGCTCGAATTTGATCATGTCTTCATAACCGGTTTGGAGCAGGATCTCTTTCCGCATGTGCGACATGGAGGCAATGAAGAAGCAAAGAATGCTGCGCCAGAAGATGCAGAAGAAGAGCGCCGGCTGTTTTATGTCGCGCTCACACGCGCTCGACATAAATTGCATCTGTCATATGCATTGATCCGAACCATCTTCGGAAGCAAGGTATTCAATCAGATTTCGCCTTTCATTGAGGACATCAATCCAGAGCTTATCAAGACCGAGAATCCGAGCGGCGGAAGCGGGGAGAACCGATTCGGCGGCGACTTCGGAGATGGCCTGCTATCTAGGCTGATTGAGTTCTAATCTGGAACATATCGGCGTTTTGCCTATGTGAGGTATACTATGGGCACAATGTTCGAAATCGAAGCAAAAAAGAGCCTCGGGCAGAATTTTCTCAAAAATACGACAATTATCGAGAAAATAGTCGATGCTGGAGACATACAGAAAGGAGATTATATCCTTGAAATTGGCCCTGGAACTGGGGCGATGACTTCGATTATCCTGGAAAAGGTAAAGGCGGCAGGAGATGGAGCGAAATTGATAGTAATCGAGAAGGACCGCAGGGCTATTCCTATTTTGGAGGCTAAATTTAAGGCTGAAATTGAATCTGGCACTCTTGAGATCATAGAGGGGGACTTCCTAGAGCTAGAAATCGCGGAAATTTTCAAAAAAGAGGCGAAATCAGAGAAAATGGCTAAGAATAAGGCCACGAGCAAAAAAACCGAAGGTTTTTCCTATAAAATCATCGCGAATATACCTTATTATATAACCGGAGCCATCATCCGTAAGGTCCTCGAGGATGAAATCAAGCCAAAAAAGGCCATTTTCCTGGTCCAAAAAGAGGTTGCCGAGCGAATTACGCGCAAGGAAGAGAGCGGATCGGGCAAGGCTGGCCGAGCAAAGAGCAATATCCTCGCCGAAAGCATCAGCGCATATGGCCGGGCAGAATATTTATTTACCGTAGTCAGAGGCAATTTCGTGCCTGCGCCCAGGGTGGACTCTGCTGCAATATGCATTTCGGACATATCTAACCAGAGCTTCATTGAATCCGGCATCAGCGAAGATATGTTTTTCGAGGTCATGAAAGCCGGGTTCGCTCATAAGCGCAAGAAATTATCTGGAAACCTCAAGGAATATTTATCAAAAAAAGGAATCAGCGCGGAAAATACGGCCAAAATCATAAACCAGATCTTTGGAGAAGCTACAAGGACTCCGGAAAACCCGGACAATACCCGAGCGGAAGAAATCAGCACGGAAAAGTGGTTTGAAATCACAGAAATGATCGCCAAAAACATATAGACGATGCTATACTAATTGCATCTTGGCCACGTCAAAAGTTCCCAGCAATAAGATCTTGATATTGAGCGCGATCTGCCTATCAGTCATCGCGAGTTTGGGCGCGTATAAGATCGGGGAAGCGCGAAAAGTTCTGAATGAAGAGCGACGAAAGACCGGCGCCGTATATGTAGATTTTAAGCCGACTGATCCAAGCAATGCCCTATTGCAAGCCGCGCTGGAAAATATCGAATCAGATGAAACGGCATCGGGAACGGACGATAATCCTTTTACCCCAAAGCCAACGGATACCATGACGGATTCGTTCGCAAAGAGCATATTCCTAACATATGCAGAAAGGGAGAGCGGGCAAAGGAGCGATGATGATGCCTCTATCGCCAACTCAGTGATAGGACAGATAGACGTTTCAAATCTCCCAAAGGTGGCATATAGCCTTAATAATGTGCAGCTTTTTGTCCCAATGACGAATGATGAGGTCAAAAAGTACGGCAATGATGCCGGCACTGTCATCAAAAACAACTATCTATTGCTAGGCACGCCTGAATATGCAGACAACGACCTAAGAAAAGTAGCTCGTCTCCATAAGCAAATCGGGCAGGCGCTCATACAGATCAAGGTTCCTGCGGCTTTGGCGCAATCGCATCTCAATTTGGCGAATGCATATGTGATGTTCGGTGATTCATTGGACGTTTTGGCAACTCAAGAGAAGGTTGATCCTCTCAGAGCATTGCTTTCTATTCGAACTGCGGAAGAATCTAGCAAGAATCTGACGAAAGCGGCCGGAGAAATCAACAGCTACTTCGAGCAAAATGATATACTGTATTCCGATAATGAGGCTGGATTAATTTGGCCGCGCCTGACTGTCGCTGAACAATGAAACAATCACGATATTTCTCCCATCGCCTTTCTCAAGCTGCACGAATATGCGGCAGGGTAATGAGAATTGGGGCAAAAAAGACTCTCACCGTCTCATTGATCGTAAGCATTCTTTTCATAAATGCATTCATCTTGCCTCGAGTCGCTTTTGCGCAGACGGCTGGATCGCTTACGCCGCCAACTCGAACAGCTGGGACATTGACTCCCGCTTCAGGCGCCAATGCCGGAGCAAGCGCCGGAACCAAAAGCACTCTTCCCCCAGGAAGCATCCTTCCCAGCTCTGCGACAACGGGTGCATTTCAGTATGTAGATGAAAACGGCATGGTTCAGACGGTAGGGGGGGCAGTGGATCAAGGAACCGGAGGAGGCGCTGCCGGAGGTGCTAGCGCGGGAGGAGTTGCAGGAGGAGCGGCTCAATGCGCCGTCGGAACGCTTTTGGGCAATATCCTAGCCACATCCATTCGAAATGCGATATCCAACTTCATCGGAGGAACCGTTGCCAATGCAGCGGTAAGCATCATCCTTCCGCGAGTGCCCGTAGAGGAAAAAGGCCAGGTTGGGCAGCATATCGTAGGAGATGCCCGAGCGCATAGCGGTTCATATACGATCGGCGCCACATATACGGGGGTGAGCTGGGATGCGGTCGCTTGGTGCATCGTCAATGCGATGATCGAGCAGATCGCCAACTCAACCATTGCTTGGGCCAATTCCGGATTCAATGGCAAGCCGGCCTTTATCCAGAACCCTGATCGTTTTTTCAAATCAATAGCAGACAAGGCTGCAGGATCAATCATCAGAGATATCGCTTATGGAGCGACTGGAGTCAATGTCTGTCAGCCTTTCCGAGTCAATATCGCGATTGGACTGGCTCAGAATTATAGCGGTACTGGAGGAAATGGAGGGAGTGCATGGATGACTTGCGGATTATCGGATATAACGAGCGGCAGATTCTTTGGAGGAGTCACGACGAGCGTAGGAGGAAGCAAGGTATCGACTGCGGCCAGACCGGGAAATATCACATGGGATGACTGGATAAGCGTGACTCAGAATGATAAAAACAATCCATACGGAGCAACGATAGCGGCGAACCAAGCATTCTATGCAGGAGTCAGCCGACAGCAGAATTCAGTTCAGTTGGAAGTAGGAATGAATAATGGGTGGCTCAACTTCAAGAAGTGCAAGGATCCGAACGATAGCAAGACATGTGATATAGTTACGCCAGGAAGATTGATTGAATCTCAGCTCAACAGCACGCTCGATCAGAGCAAGAACAGATTGGTGATGGCACAGAAATTCGATCAGATGATTACGGCAATCGTAAACAATCTGATCAAGGTTGCATTGAACAAAGTGTTAACGAAGTAAGGTAAGAGTAAGCTCCTCATGAATAGATTCGATTCTCCCAAAGAAAACCATAGCGGCAAGAACCGTGCTTTCAGATACGGAATAGCGCTTTCTTGCTTGGTTTTTTCGGTATTTGGGCTTTTTTCTTCGTCTACTGCGCGAATTGCGCAGGCACAGAGCGCTCTTGATATCATTGCCGCTCCGACGGTATCGGCTTATAATTTCTTATTTGGCGAAGGCGCTCCGAGCAGAGAGGATTCCATACAGGCAGCATATGAGAAGAATATCTATGAGCTAACAGGCCGTAGCGCAGACGGAACGGTATATAGCGGCGAGAATGCCGCATCAAGCGTATTCGCCCGGGTCTATCAGCAGCAGTATGATCCTGCGAAGCAGAATTATGCAACAGCATATCAGCTCGCAAAAGATGCGTCATACGCGGCGTTCCTGAAACTGGATGCGCTTACAAAAGACGAAGCGACTAAGGCGTATGATTTGAATTTCCAAAGAAAGAGCACGGCCGAAATCAATGCGGACCCAAAATTAAAGGCGCAGGCTTTGGAATACGAAAAGGCCAGGAACGCCTTGCTTGCCGCCAAGCTTGATGTTTTTGAGAAGTTCAAAATAATCAATGCCTCGTCATCACAGGCAATAAAAGATACCATCAATAAACCAGAAGGTTCAATAATTGCGAATCAAGACGCTGTCATGGCACGACTCAAAGCACAGGAAGCTTTTGCGGCGAGAATGGCAAATGAGCCTATTTACTGCGTCAGGGAAAGCTCTTCTTCTGTCATGAACGGGGACGGCATCTTGGCATCAGCATTGCCAGACTTCAGCTTCCAGGGATGTATCGCTCTCGGATTATATTATGGATTCCTCAAGCCTAGCTCTTGGGTTCTTTGGGCTGCTGGCGTCGCATTCAATTACAGCATCGACTTTACTCTCAACTTCGGAAAGTTCATCCGCGATGAGGGATTGGGCAATGCAGGAAATGGACCCATCTATCTCGGCTGGTCAGCGATTCGAGATCTTATTAATGTCGGATTCATTTTCATACTATTGTATGCCGGCATAGCGACGATATTGGGATTGGATGGATATGGAGTAAAACAGACCATCATAAAGGTGGTGATCGCAGCTCTCTTATTGAACTTCAGCCTCTTTTTCACAAAAGCGGTCATCGACGTATCCAATCTGATAGCCTTGCAATTCTATACCCGCGTCTTGGCTGCGGCAGACATAGCCAATAGCAGCGACGGCGCCCTTACTCGAGGCGATGAGAATGGCAATGACTGGGATGGCGGAATCTCAATCGGTATCGTCAATGCCATGGGACTGAAGACTATTTGGACAAACAAAGATAAAACCGTTGCTGACGCAAGCCAATTTGGAACGATCAATACCCCAGGCCAGCTCATCATCGTTTGCCTCGGAGGAGGAACATTCATTCTCATCACGGCATTTACCATGTTCATGGCAACGATTCGATTCCTCTATAGATCAATCGTGCTCATCTTCTTGATGATTCTTTCGCCTGTCGGCTTCGTCGGTGGCGCCATTCCTCCGCTCAAAGGAGCGGCTAGCAAATGGCAAGGCCGATTGAAAGACAATCTCTTATTCGCTCCGGCGTATATGGCGATCTTCTATGTCGTTGCATTGATCGTCTTTGGAAAAGGAGTCGGCCCTGATCAGACTGGCATCAACTCTGGCGTCGGCCTTTCTGGCTTTGCATCATTGTTCCAGGGAAATGTGTCTGGAACAGGAACTCTATTCTGGTTCATCATGATCATCGGATTGATGCTCGGTACACAGCTCGCCGCAGATCAATTCGCTGATAGCTTCAAATTCGCAGATGGCTTCAAGAAAAAAGCGAAGGCTTTTGCAATGGACGGATTCGGCGTCGGCGGATATGTCGGCAGGCGAGCGGTCGGCGGTTTGGGAAATACGCTCTCGCAAAGCAAAGCCGTTCAAACGCTTCTCGCAAGAAGCCCGTTGAAGCATATTGGCGGACAGTATTTGTATAATAAAATCGGCGACCTCAAGGATGTGAAAGTCGGAGGAGCAAGCCTGACTGAGGCGAAGAAAGCACGAGAGGCTCGTGATGAAAAGACGCGCGATCGATTCTCTGAAATCAAGGCGCCGCGACGATTATTGGGGCGAGAGGATGAAAAGGAGTTCAAATCACGAAAGGACAGACAGGAAGAGGATAAGAAGGCGGCTCATTTCGATCGCCTTGGAATCGACTATATCCGTGTTCCAGACGCAAAAGATCCTTCAGTAAAGAAAGTCGTCGCTCGTCCAAAAAGCGCAGGTGGAATCAGCAAATATAACAAGGACAATGTCGGCGATAACAAGAGATTCGAAAAGGAGGCTTTTGATTCTGCAGAATTCAATGCAAAGCGAATCGGCGGGATTTCCGGTGCATCCCGACTGGCCGCGGTTAAAAAAGCACGCACAGGAAACAAAGGCAGCGTCAAGGGTATTGAGGATCAGCTCTCAGATCTTGCGAAAGAAGAGAAAGCCCTTCTCGAAAACCCAGCCTTCATTTCAACAAAGAACCGATGGGAAGCTGAGGTCAAAAAGGCCGAAACAAGATTCGATGCGGTTAAAGCACTCGCGGATACAGATCCTTCAAAGATCGCTGCTGCAGAACATTGGCAGGATCAGATGGATGAGCTCGATGAGCATATGAAAAAGCTCAACGATGTCACTCGCCGAATGGCACGTCTTGAATCTGATTTGGCGCGAGCTAACTCAAAATCTTCTTAAAAGCACATATATGAATGAAGAAAAATCGATCAACAAAATTAAACCCAATCCAAAGCTTTTGATTGCTTCGGTAACCTTGCGTGAAAAGATTTTATCTTCCCTAAAATCAAACGACATAACGCTCTCAAACATTGACTTACAAAACATAACTGAGACGTTAAACGATGTGCTCTTAGGCAAAACCCCTATCAATACATCCGTGAACACGATCATAGAGAACGCGGTCGAGTATGAAGATGTTTCAAATGCCCTTGATACAATATACAATGAAGTTTTCAAAGACCTTTCGAGTGAATTGAAGACATATCCGATGAATACTGATCCCGCATCACAAATATTCATCGAGAATATGTTCTCCCAGATGCCAGTAGGCAATCCTTTGCCGTCCTTCAAGACACCGACTGCTCAGATATTATCAGGCAATGCAGATGAGCCGATCCAAGACGTCCCGCATACCGACGCAAAGCAGCTTCTGAACGAAATCGAAAACCCGACACCGAGCATCGCTCAGCCGGAATTCGTTTTGCCAAAATCAAAGCCAAGCACATCAGATATCCTTCGCGGCATTTTGACTCCCACTGACGAAGTCTCGGTCTCACCAACAGCGCCTGCGCCCGCCGCACCTGCCACATCGACAACACCAGCGACACCTTCTCAGGCGATAGGCACATCACTCGCAGACAGCCTTGACCTAAGCACGAATACCGAAAACATAATCGATCCATTCAAGCCTCAGGCGCCAATGCCATCGACGACTCCGAATATCGGCGCGAGCATGGGCGATAAGCTCAGCGGAATCACCGGCTCTGTCACGAAGGAATCATATAAAATCGTTCCGCAATCCGAGAAGGCTCGACCGATGGATCCATACCGAGAACCGATAGAATAATGCTATTATAGGCGCATGAATTCACTAGAACAGGCCGCCGATCGTTTTATCAAATTGCCGCCGCTCTTTCAGGAAGCGATCAGGAATTTTGATTATGATAAAAAAATGGCGGGCATCACGGAGAAGCATAAGCTCCATATCGATCAGGCTTTTATTCTGGAAAAAACAATCGCAGATATCATCTTCGGAGACATTCACTCCGATCAGATGATCCACAAATTGGAGAGCGAGCTCCATATGCCAAAGGATAAGGTCAGCGAGCTTGCAATCGATGTGAATGGCATCGTCCTTCTTCCAATCCGCGAAGCGATCAAAGCGCAGCAGACATCCGAAAGAACGGCAGACGGCAAGAGAAACGATATCGAAGCCGACGATATATTGGATTCTTGATTTTTGCATTCATTTAAAAACCGACAGGAGGTCTTTTGATGATCTTAGCCCTAACAATAGTCTTTATTTTTTACTAACAGTTGTGCGCCGTTCATCAAAAAGCTGCTTCAGAATTTCATCGTGTTATACTAATCCCATATGAGATATCAAGTTCCTCAATTCATCGAAGTAGAGGATAAAATATTCGGGCCGTTCACATTTCGCCAATTCGCATACCTCTTAGGAGGCGCTGGCGTCTGCTTTATCGCATACAAGCTTCTGCCTGGCATCATCGGCATTCCGCTTATGATCTTTGCGGCTATCGTCTCGCTATCTTTGGCTTTTTATAAGGTAAATAATCGCCCTCTCATCAATGTGCTCGAATCAGCGATCAGATTCTTCGCTGGTAGCAGATTGTATATCTGGAAAAAGCGCGATAAAGCCATTCCAAAGGCAAAAGCGCCCGAAGTCGGTTCACCTGAATACCGAACGACGCATGTGCCGCGGGTATCAGACAGCAAGCTCAAGGATCTGGCATGGAGCCTGGATATCAATGAGACCATTTTCTCAAAGGATGCCAAAAAACTATCGACCCGCGAATCATTCGGCCTACGCGAATAGTCGCAGATCATGATCAAGTTTGGATTGATATCACAAAATAAAATGACTCATGGGTGTGAATCCTCCGCAGCCTAACTTTCGTTTCCGTCAGGAGACTGAAAGTTAGTGCGAGGACCAGATTCATATCCGTGAGTCATTTTATTTTGTGATACAATTCAACTTGTAATGGCAACCAAAACAAGCGCTCAAGCCAAAGCTACACAGGAATTCGTTCCAATCAAGGAAATCCGAGAGGGAATCGCCATCATGCGCGATGGCTCTATGCGCGCAGTTCTTTTGGCCTCATCAATCAACTTCGCCCTCAAATCCTCTGAGGAGCAGCAATCGGTTTTGTTCCAGTTTCAGAACTTTCTGAACTCGCTCAACTTCTCCATTCAGATCTATTCGCAGTCTCGAAGGCTCGATATACGGCCATATATAAGCCTCCTTGAGGAAAGGCTCAAGGACCAGGTGGGGGATTTGATGAAGATGCAGACTCGCGAATATATCGAATTCATCCAGAGCTTTACCCAGTCTACGAATATCATGACGAAAAGCTTCTTTATCGTCGTGCCGTATTCTCAGCTCAGCCTGCCTTCTGCGAAGAATGTGACGGGCTTTTTTGCCAAAAAATCCGCGAGCGATAAGAAGCTCGAGGCAGATAGCGACTTCGAAGAAAAGCGCAGCCAGCTGCAGCAGCGCGTAGAGGTAGTTGAGCAAGGACTTGTGCGATGCGGAGTGCGAATCGCAGCGCTCGGAACCGAGGAATTGATCGAATTGTTCTACAAGATCTTCAATCCAGGCGATGTGGACAAGCCGATTCAGCTTTTCTAGGCTTGCCAGCACAAGAAATCCAATAGCCGGACATCATTGACACCATCGCTTCGATGGTGTTTTATGTCCATGCAAAAGCACCTGACTTGGCAGTCCCAAGAAAACCGCGCACCCCGCTCACCACCTATGTACATATTTAGCGTAACAATCACCAGGATAGGACCGAATGCTTCACAGCCCACAATGTCGGTACAAATCCCTTTCGTAAACGCGTTCGATGCAAATGACTGGCTGGCCAAGCA
This sequence comes from uncultured Candidatus Saccharibacteria bacterium, assembly GCA_964368945.1. Classification (GTDB taxonomy): domain Bacteria; phylum Patescibacteriota; class Minisyncoccia; order Phycocordibacterales; family CAIZLB01; genus DALYDD01. The sequence continues at coordinate 54,901 of CAYJDM010000002.1, read as the reverse complement.
AGGCTTCACGAACAGCGTTGACGACGGTTTGCAAAATAGAAATCTCCGCCAGTTTTCTTTCGATGGACACGTCATTTGCAGTTCGGAGACCGGCTTTGCAGCCGTCATCTCGCCTCTCATGCCTCCTGAGCGAGTGGCGTTCGCCTGAGATACACCAATTCATCTCCGTATTCAATCGTCAAAAGGACCGGTTCAACGACCGGTCCTTTTTATTTCTGCAAAAAATCAGCGCGATGAAAATAAATACGCTATACTATACGCATACTTTATGGGACTACTTGATTTTTTAGGAAAAAAGAATGCTGGCGGCAAAAACGGTGCCGGCATGTCCAATCCGCTTGGCGATTTTGCCGATAATCCGCAGATTACTTCGATTTTGCCGAAGGAAATCTATCAGGCCGGCGTACTCGAGCTTCAGGATGTAATCGCGCCTTCAGCGCTCAAAATAAGCCCGCGAGCGCTCAACCTTGGGGACAAGATTGTCCGAACATTTTTCGTAATATCTTATCCGCGATTCCTCTCTGAGAGCTGGTTCGCGCCGGTAATCAACCTCGACAAGATCTTCGATATCTCAATCTTCATCCATCCGATCGATACGGCTTCGGTTTTGCGAACATTCCAGAAGAAAGTGGCCGAAGTACAGAGCCAAATCCATTTGCGAGAGGAAAAAGGCCTCGTTCGAGATCCGATGCTCGATACCGCATACCAGGACCTCGAAGGATTGCGAGATCAGCTGCAGCAGGCACAGGAGAAAATCTTCGATGTAGGGCTCTATATCTCGATCTATGGGGATTCTGATTCCGAATTGGACAAGATCGAGTCTGAAATCAAATCAATGCTCGAATCGAGCCTCGTATACCTCAAGCCAGCCCTCTTCCAGCAGGAGCAGGGGTTCAAAAGCGTGCTTCCGATCGCAGACGATCAGCTCTCGGTGCATTCGAAGCTCAATTCTTCGCCGCTTTCGAGCGTTTTCCCTTTTATCTCATTCGACCTCACATCGGACAAAGGAATCCTCTATGGCATAAATCGCCATAATTCTAGCCTTATTTTGTTTGATCGGTTCAGCCTCGAAAACTATAACTCCGTGACATTCGCCAAGGCCGGATCAGGAAAGTCATACTCTACGAAGCTCGAAATCCTCCGAACCCTCATGTTCGATACAGACGTAATCGTTCTCGACCCAGAGCGCGAATATGAATATATGGCTGAGGCTACTGGCGGACGATATTTCAATATCTCTTTGACTTCAGAACACCATATCAATCCATTCGATTTGCCTATCGCGAGAGAGGATGAATCCGGCGCGGATGTTTTGCGATCCAATATCGTGAACCTGGTAGGATTGTTCCGCATCATGCTTGGCGGTTTAACGCCCGAAGAGGACTCTATTATCGATCGAGCGATCACTGAGACGTATGCGCTCAAAGACATCACGCCAGAGTCAAATTTTGCCGAAGTAGAGCCACCTCTGATGTCCGACTTCGAGCTCGTATTGGCCGGAATGGAAGGAGGCGAGTCTCTCGTGGCTCGATTGACGAAATATACGAAGGGAACATGGGCGGGTTTTATCAACCGACCTACCAATATCGATATCAATAAGAAGTTCGTCGTATTCTCGCTCCTCAATATGGAAGACGAATTGAAGCCAGTAGCAATGTATATCGTGATGAACTTCATTTGGAATACCGTTCGCAAGACCCTCAAGAAGCGGCTCCTTGTAATAGACGAGGCATGGTGGATGATGAAATCCGAAGATACGGCTTCATTCCTATATGGTTTGGCGAAACGAGGACGAAAATACTATCTCGGATTATCTACCATCACTCAGGATGTCGAGGACTTCCTCCGATCTCCGTACGGTTTGCCGATCATCACCAACTCTTCTATCCAGGTTCTCCTCAAGCAGTCTCCTTCATCGATTGATGTCGTCCAGAAGACCTTCAACCTTACAGATGAGGAAAAATACCTTCTTCTCGAGTCTGATGTAGGTGAAGGAATCTTCTTTGCAGGGCTAAAACACGTGGCAATCAAGATTATCGCCTCATATACGGAGGATCAGATCATCACTTCGAACCCTTCTCAGGTTCTCGCCATCCGAAAAGCCAAGGAAGATCTTAAATCTCGAGGCCTAGCAGGGGATGTCATGAGCGTAGGGCAGGAGATTCACGATGCCGCAATGGCTGAAAAGCAGCATGCTGCCCAGGAACAGACTCCAAATGGCCAGCCTCGCATGGAAGCAGGCGATACAGAGAATGCGAATCGCAATATGGGGTCTTTGCTCAATCAGTAGCCTGGTTAGGGCAGGATCTGTTTTTTATCCTTATTTATAGCCTTATTATATGGTCGACAATAGAAATACCCAATATCCAGCACAGGCACCGATAACGATGAGGCCCCTCAATTCCAAGCCGAGAGGTGAGAATGAGGCTGTTTCTGATGAAAGCGAGGCAGAACAAGAGATCGAAACGCAGACGACGACGGTTTCTGCGCCGCGAAAACCCTCACCAAGAAGCCCTCGATACAATAGAATGCAGAATGATATGGCCGGCTTCAGCAAGCTCAACGGAGGAGGCGAATCAGACTTCCAAAAAGGCGCTGCCAAGAAGATTTGGGCCATTTCGATCTTCCTTTCAGCGCTATGTGCGGCCATCTGTCTGGATTTCGCAAGCCTTGTCATTCAGATATTGCCAGGCCTGGGTGGCTTTTTATCGAGCTTGATCATCGCTCCGCTGGGATGGCTGCTTTTGGGCGGTTTCAAATTCCTTTCAGGCAAGTCCATTAATAAAAAGACGGTGGTGATTGTAGGCATATGCGTAATCATAGAATTCCTTCCTATAATCAATGCCTTGCCAGGATTCACATTGGCGGTCATATCCGCCCAGATTGCGGAATCGGCAGATGAATTCATTTCAAAAAATCTAAATTAAAGCCGCAGGCCGCGAATAAAGACGACTTTTCCGCTTATATGCAGATAGCCGAAACAAAAAAGTGCTATACTAGAAAAAACTCGCCATGCGAAGTAAGCACAATCGACATCACCGAAGAAAGATCTCGCTGCTCATTTTGAACGGGGCATTGGTTTTCGCTCTTGCATTCATCGTAGGCGGACAATTCGCACGCGCTCAGAGCGGCGATGCGCAGGCAGATAATTATCTCAATGGCTCCGGAGACGGAAGCGAAGGGTATGCTCCTCCAGCGACTGCTCAATATCCTGAATTCAAGGATCAGCTCGATACGACGGTGACGCCGGAAATTCCAAAGCCAGGAGAGCAGACGACGATCACCGTCAATGCCTATAGCTTCGACATCAATTCGGCTCTGATTACATGGAAGGTGAATGGCAAGGTCATACAGCAAGACCTTGGTGCAAAAAAGTTCGTATTTCAGGCAGGGTTGGCTGGACAGACCAATGTGGTTGACCTGACCGTTGCTCCGTCAGACAGGCCTAGCATTTCTCAGAAATTCACCTTCGCTACTGGCGATGTGGATCTCTTATGGCAGTCGAATGTATATGTCCCTCCTTTTTATAAAGGTAAAGCCCTTTATACGCCTGAAGCTAGCCTTATTTTCGTAGCGATGCCACGAACATCGAGCGGCGTAATCAATCCAAAAAACATCGTATTCAATTGGAAAATCGATTACGAAGCCGATGCCGAAAATTCAGGATTCGGCAGAAATTCATATACGTATAATGGACCAATTATCGTTCAGCCGGTGGATGTAAGCGTCGATACATATGAAGCAAATAGCGGAAAGGCGGCAGCGGTTGCTGATATGACGGTGGAGAATGATTTTCCAATAGCATTGTTTTATGAAAATCATCCGCTTTATGGATTGCTTTTCAACCGCTCTCTCGAAGGATCAATCACGGCAAAGAAGAGCGAGCTCGGACTCTCGGCATATCCATATTTCCAGTCTGTTTTGAATAAAAACTCTGGACCTACATATTCATGGGATGTGGATACTTATGGGGTGGATATACCTGCCAACCAGAATACCATTACCCTTCGAAAGAATTCCGATTCTGATATCGGCAGAAGCGCGGTCAGGGTTCAGCTTGATAATTTAAATAAGATTCTTCAGTCGACGGCTACAGGGCTTGTCATAGACTTTGATACCACACCGAGTACGCCTGCTTTATAAGGGCGACTGATTCATAGAAAAAATGCCAATGTCGAGAACATCATTTAAAAAGCTGATAAAGATCGGGCAGGGTGCAATGTTCGGAATGATGATTCTGACAATATCGTCTCTTTTTGCATTGTCTGTCTTTTCTCCTAAGCGAGTAGAGGCCTATACGCCTAGCTGCACCGGAGCATCCTGCAAGTTCGTATTCCTCGCGCCATTGCCCATAGACGGGATAACGCCAGCCAATGCGAAAGAGAAGACGGGTGGTGATATCGATCTGGGAGGGGAAGGGGCGACGCAGTACGTCAAGAATCTCTATATATTCGGCGTCGCCGTGGCCGCTGGACTCGCTGTCATAATGATAGTCGTCGGAGGCATAGAGATGTCCACGGTGGACGCCATGTCGGGGAAAATAGATGGGGGCGGGAGGAAGAAGATCAATGCGGCGCTTTCAGGATTGGCGCTCGCCCTTTTGTCATATCTGATCCTCTCGACAGTCAACGTCAATCTCCTCAGCGCGAACTTCGTGCCGAAGGTCATCGATGCGGATCCGAATATCGGATTCAGCGTGAATCCAACTATCACGGTTCGACCAGGACAGCCAATCGCATCAGGGATGGGGGGACAAGGATATGTATCAGACGGAACGGCGGCACAGAGATTGAATGATGCCGCCTTGGGCAAACTCGGCGTTTCTACATGTAATATATCAGGAACCAACGGCGGAAGGTTGGCATGCGCATATGCCGTTAATGCCATTGTATTTGACGCCTTGGGCAAACCGATAACCGGAAGCAATGCCAATTATGGAAAAAGCACCTCCGATATGTATGCAGAGCTCAGCGGAAGCGATAGATTCTATCTGGTCGCGAGCAATGCCACACAGGCTAAGCCTGGCGATATCGTAATCTCTCCGACTCAAGGATCGAATACGGGTCATGTGGGAATATTCACGACAAGCGGCAAGATAATATCAAATAGCAGCTCAGAACAGCAAGTTGATGACAAATTCTCTTTGGATTCATGGCAAAACTATTATTCCGGCAACAAGGGATTGAGCACATACGTATTCAGGCCAAGATAAATTAGGGCGGCAAAAAACAAAAAAACTAAATGATTCGGTAATTTTGGTTTATACTATAATCAAAATGATTTCATCACGCGCTGGTCATATTTCCAAAAGAAAAACCAAAATTTTCGCGCAAACCATTCTCGCGACATGGCTAGGGCTTGTATCGGTTTTTATTTTCTCAATATCGTTCATCCCAAAGACCGCCGACGCGTATACGCCTAGCTGCACCGGAGCATCCTGCAAGTTCGTATTCCTCGCGCCATTGCCCATAGACGGGATAACGCCAGCCAATGCGAAAGAGAAGACGGGTGGTGATATCGATCTGGGAGGGGAAGGGGCGACGCAGTACGTCAAGAATCTCTATATATTCGGCGTCGCCGTGGCCGCTGGACTCGCTGTCATAATGATCGTTGTGGGAGGCATAGAGATGTCCACGGTGGACGCCATGTCCGGCAAGATTGACGGCGGGGGCCGCAAGAAGATCAATGCCGCATTGTCAGGATTGGCCTTAGCACTGCTCTCATATCTCATCCTGTCCACGATAAACGTCAACCTCCTCAGCGCGAACTTCGTGCCCAAAGTCATCGATGCGGATCCGGGGATAGGGTTCAGCGTGAATCCGGTAATACGAATTGTGCCCGGATCGCCTGGAACAGGAGGGGTGGTTGGCGGGTCAGGAACAGCACTGCCAACCGGATCATTGCAGCAAAATGAATTAATCTCAGCCATCTCGAATGGATCCCGAGGATCTGATGGCAGACTTAATATATCTTCATATGGATATAGTGACGATCTCACCCCTGATAGGAATACGATCGCAAGGAGAGGAAATAGCAACAACCTGCTGACCGCAGGGTCCGTCGCCCTCTCTCCGGATTTGATATCCAAATACAAGCCAACCGTAGGCGCGCCAGTGTATGTAAATGGAAATATGATTGGATATTACGAGGATACGACTGGGCCAGGATCGGTAAATACCGTAGATATATACGACCCCAATAAGGTGTATGGGGGTAATAATTTTTTCAAAACAATACCATCATCAGGATGGGATCTTACCTTTGGAACGCCTCGAGCACAGACGAGAAACCCTTAGACTTGCATGGCGAAGCCATATTCAATATCTTGTGTTAGAATTTAGAAGCATTTGAAAAAACCATGAAGCGTTCCACAATCATCACAACCATCGTTATCGTTCTTTGCATTGTGGCCGGTGGAATCCTCGGTTTTTATTTCTATCTCAATAGCAAGAGCGCACAGCTTGATACGTTCGGCCGAGAAGTCGTAACGGGTAGCGGTTTCGGAAATCCATCAGGAACGGGATCAGTGTCTGGAAATGCCAGCACAACCCTAGAGGATCTGCCTCCTATTATTCAGCCTACCGATGTCGTGCCATTTGGCATGCCAATCCTGCGGCAGATTTATGGCGCACCAGTGGCCGGAATGGGTTTTTTCACAAAAGACATATACGCAACAACGACTCCGCTCACCGAAACGATCGTCGTAGCGAATGGAACGACATCAGCAACAACAACCCGAGTCATTCGACCGGAGCAAAGAAATCTGATAGCGCGAGTAGAAACAATGCAATATATGGATCGCGGAAATGGACATATCTACGAAACCGCTTCTACGACATTGAATACGCTCAAGATTTCGAATACGACATATCCGAAAATATACGAGGCATTATTCCCATCGAAAGAGAGCGTCTTGATGCGAGATTTGGCACAGGATACAGATATCATCAGGACAAGATACGGTATATTGAAATCAATGTCCGCTACATCGACTTCGCCTGAATTGACAATACAGCAGCTGGCCGGAAATATTACGAGCATCGCGCTATCTCCTAGCAAATCAAAGATATTTTACGCACAAAAAGTCACACCATCAGGAGTCATATCAAATACGGATGGCACAAGCCAAATTACAGCATTCGATTCTCCGATCAAGGAATGGCTCGTTCAATGGCCTACGGAAAAGACGCTTGTAATCACGACAAAGCCTTCTGCCAATGTCGATGGATACGCCTATAAGATAGATGTAGCTAGCAAGAATATGCAAAAACTCTTGGGCAATATCAAAGGACTTACAACCCTTATGTCTCCAAGCGGAGAAAAGCTGCTCTATAGCGAATCAGAGCAAGGATCACCAAACCTCTACTCTCTGGATATAAAGACGGGACAAGTCACGAATCTTTTCCTCCGAACGCTCCCTGAAAAATGCGTATGGTCTGCCAAGGAAAAAGAAATGCTTTATTGCGCAGTGCCAAACGAACTTGCAATCACCGATTATCCAGATGTCTGGTACCAGGGCCGAATCTCATTCGATGATTCGATCTGGAGAGTCAATGCACAGACTGCGGAGACGAGGCTTTTCGCCCTTATCGGCAGCCTCGCGGATGAGCCGCTCGATGTTATCAATCCAATGCTCAATCCCAGCGAAGACTATCTCATGTTCCAGAACAAGATAGACCTGAGCCTCTGGGGCTTGAGATTGGCAAACCGAACCGAGACGCCGCCGACACAATAGCAAAAAGAAAACCCCTCGCTCCGAGGGGTTTTCTTTTTGGCAATGCTGTTTCGCCTGAAATTATGCCTGATCCTTCTTGATAGTCTTCTTGAAGTGCAATTCCTGCGCGATGGTAAACAAAGTGCTTACGATCCAATATACGGACATTGCGGCCATGAATCCAAGCGATGCGACGAATACGATCACTGGCATGACGAATCTCATCTGAGTGTTCATGCTTCGCGCAAGATCTTCTTTGAAATCTGGCTTCGCTCCAGGCTCTTTCTTCTTCATCGCAGGGAGGCTGATTCGAATCTGGATGAATTGCAAGATTCCAGCAATTGCGCCGAGAATAAGGCTCTTTTCGCTCGTATTGAACACCCAGAGAAACATCTGGTTTATATATTCAGGGATATGCACGAACGAATAGATCAGATTGGTGTCTACTGTCGCAAGGGCATTCTTTGAAAACATGAAAGCGAGCGAGATGAAGATGGGGAGCTGAATGATGACAAGAAGCAGGGTCGAGAAAGGGTTCAGCTTGTTTTTTCGGTATACCTCGAGAGTTTTCTGAGCCAATGCATTTCGATCCCCTTTGTATTTCTCATTGATCTCTTTGAGCTCAGGCTCGAGAACCTTCATCTTCATCTGAGTGATAACCGCTTTCTTTGAGATGGGGAAAAGAACGATCTTGACGATCAAGGTCAGGATGATGATGGCAAGAACGAGATGGTGTCCAGGAATAAGATCCGTAAGGAATACCAAGGCGTTATATAAGGGTGTATAGAAAATTGCTTTGAACATTGTGTATTGGTTTGTTTCTTATTGTAATAGCTGATTCTGAATAAGCTTTTGTATTTCTTCGATTTTCATCTTGAATACGCCTTCTCTGGCATCGATTCGGAGGGGCGGCAGCTGATGAAGTGTAGCATGTTTCGCCAAGCCCTTCACCGCCAGCCGATATGCCTCCCGGACCATGCGCTTAGCCCTATTTCGCAAAACAGCCGTTTTGAATACCTTTTTGCTTACGGATATTGTCAGGAGCTTTGGTTTTCGTGCCAATTTAGTCGATTTCGCTAGAGATTGGCTATTTTGCTGGGGGAATAGTCTTAAAAACACAATCCCAGGTCTTGGGATTGTGTTTTTAAGGTCTGATCTGGCTTCTGGCATAGGCTTTGGGGCTATATTCTGACCAAAAGGCATCATGATAGACGCTTTTAACGGCTATTTAGAGCGCTTTTTGGTAGGGGTAACCGCGAGCTTTGCTCGGCCCTTTCGGCGTCGCGCCTGAAGAACGCGCTTGCCTCCATGAGACTTTGTTCGAGCGAGAAAGCCATGCTTTCGAGATCGCTTCTTTTTGCTAGGTTGATATGTGACTGACATGACGAAGATACTACATTAAAACACACAATTGCACAAGTTGCGCCGTCAAGGATATATCCCAAATGACCCATACGGGATATGAATTTTTCTTCATATATATTTTATTAAAACTTAATTACATCTTCTCAACATGAAAATTTGTTTCTTTCAAGTACACCAAAAAAACATGGAAGGTATAATGTTGACCAACATGGATACGAAACAATTATGGGATGCTGTTTTGGGTCAGATGGAGATAGATGTCTCCGTAGCAAACTTCACCACATGGTTTCGTGATACGTATATTTCAAAGATCGATAACAATACCGTATACCTCGCCGTACCAAGCGTATTCGCCAAGGAATGGCTTTCAAAGCGATATCACAAGGCAATGCTTCAGTCTCTCCGCAACGAAGTGGAGGATGTGCGCGCTTTGGAATATGTCATTTCCCATACGAAGCCTAAGAAAGAGGACATAAAACCCGTTGAGAGCTCAAGCAATAAGGAATTGCCGATGCAGAACCTCTTTATCAACCCAGAAGACAATCTAAACCCTCGATACACCTTCGAAACCTTTATTGTTGGCCCTTTTAATGAGCTTGCCTATGCAGCTTCACAAGCCATCATCAAGAAGCCGGTCGCATATAACCCTTTATTTATCTATGGAAATACAGGTTTGGGCAAAACCCATCTCATGCAGGCGGTTGGAAACTATCTCAAGCTGAATAAGGACAAAAAAGTTCATTATGTTACTTCTGAGAAATTCTCGATCGATTATGTAAATTCAGTCCAAGCGAACCGCGTCAATCATTTCAAGGAGAAATACCGCAAGTACGATGTATTGATCATGGATGATATCCAAATGCTCTCTACTAAGGAGAAGACTCAGGAAGAAATATTCCACCTCTTCAACTCGCTATACGACAATAACAGACAAATCATCTTCTCTTCTGATGTTCACCCCAACTATCTCCCAAACCTCGAGGATAGGCTCAAATCTCGCTTCCTAGCAGGCATGATCGTGGATGTCTCAGCCGTCGATATTGAATCAAAGATGGCTATCCTGCAAGCAAAGGCCAAGCAGAATAATTTCGAGCTCAACCATGAGATCTGCCTGCACTTGGCCTCTGGGGTAGAAGGAAGCATCCGAGAACTAGAAGGCGTTCTAAACAGCGTCATTTGCCAAACCCAGCTCAAGGGCAAGGACCTGACGCTTGCTGAAATCAAGCAAACTACCAAGAATTCGACAAAACCCCATAAAACGGTCTCTGTTAAGGATGTGGTCAAGGCGGTCGCAGCCTTCTATAACATCGAGGAGGATAGCATTTATGATAAAACCCGCCGACAGGAAGTGGTTAAGCCGCGACAGATCACCATGTATATCCTCCGAGAGGACTTCAATGTGTCCTTTCCTTCAATTGGACAGAAGCTAGGGGGTAGGGACCATACGACCGTTATCCACTCTTGCGACAAGATCAGGAATGAATTGAAGAATAATTCCGAATTGCATGGGGAAATAGGACAAATCAGGGCTTTGATCTAGGTCAAAACACACAATCCTTATTCTAAGCCATATTTTTAAGGATGATTGTCAAAAAGACTCGCTTAAAGGCGGGTTTTTTGCTTGTTTTGTCTTTATGGACAGTAATTTGAGGCTGTTTTGTCCAATAGTTTTCCCCAGTTTTATGTACTTTATGCACAGTGTGGATAACCCTGTGAATAAGTTGTGGGGATCCTTATTTTCGATGGGGATTACTATGGGTATAAGTAGGGGATTGTCTTTAATAGCATGTTGAATATACCCAGTCTTTTAGCCGTCTTTTAAGTCCTTTTGATCTTTCCCCAGCCGAACCCACATGGCATTTCTGATAACAAATTCGGATCAGCCCATATTTCTGGCCTTGGGGATAAAGTATCCACTTATCCACATGACATATTACATATAGGGAATTTATTTTTTATATATGTAAAGAGATACAATCGCATCCCTCATGTATACTTAGGCCATGAAGATTGAATGTCTCAAGGAAAAACTGTCTGAGGCCGTCTCAAGGACCGAAAAGGTCTCAAGCAAGAATGCGACCTTGCCTGTATTGAAATGCCTGCTTTTTAGCGCTGACAAAAACACCCTTCAGATACGAGCCACGAACCTGGATGTGGGCATTGAATGCACCCTTCCTATCAAAGTAGAAGAGGCGGGTACGGTTGCCGTGCTTGGAGGGGTTTTATCAAGCTTCCTCAATAACCTGGGCAATAGCAAAACCGTAAAGATCGAGACCGAAGGCGATGGAGGGGTGCGCGTTTCCTCTGAAAAGACCACTACGACGATCAAAACCCTAAGCGCTGAGGATTTTCCCGGCCTTCCGCATGTCGACAACCCTACGGTCTTTGATATCGATACGGAGGACTTCGTGGGTGGCTTGCGAGCGGTCTGGTATAGCTCTGCCACTACGAGCATAAAGCCTGAGCTTTCAAGCGTAAGGGTCTATCGCGATGGCGAGGAATTGGTATTCGTAGCGACTGACGGTTTCCGTTTGGCTGAAAAGAAGATAAAGACCAAATCTCTCCCTGATTTTTCTCATATATTGATCCCGGTAAAGAATGTGGGCGAGATTATTCGGCTACTGGAAGGCGTCACTGGCGATGCGACAATTTCAGTCGATCAAGGACAGATAGAGATCAAGGTCGATGCTATGAGAATCGTCTCGAGGACTATCGATGGCGTTTTCCCCGATTACCGATCAATCATCCCAAAAGAATATTCAACCGAATCAAAAATTCTCAAGCAGGATCTCTTGAACACCCTCAAATTGAGCAATCTTTTCTCAGACAGCTTCAATCAGATCAATTTCTCTGTTTCGAAGGAGGGTAAAAACATCAAGGCTTCCAGCAAGAATAAGGATCTGGGCGAACATGAGTCAGAAATAGATTCTGCCGTAACCGGCGAGGATATCGCTGTTCAGTTCAATTTCAAATATCTCAGCGATTGCCTTCCTTCGGTGAAGGGCGATAATGTGCAGTTCTCTTTTGCTGGCAAAGGACGGCCTATCGTCATCACAAGCGCCTCAGACAAGAGCTTTCTCTATTTGATGATGCCAATGAATGGCTAGGAATGGCCATCGCCCAACCATGCTTCAAATAAAAGACCTTCTCGGCAAGTTTAAAAACATCCAGGATCCCGCTCAAAACAAGCGCATCATGGCTTCCGTCATCAATGACGTCCTTAAATCCCAGCTCGTGGGAGAGGGCGATATAGAATTCAAGGACAAAGAGTGCATCGTTCGCTTGCGACTAAACCCTGCAATCAAGCATAAGATCCTGGTATCAAAAGAGCGCTGCCTCGAATCGATGCGCAGCGCTCTTCCTGGTCTGACTATTGTTGATATTTGCTAAGCCTATCTCCTGATAGAGAAGAATGTTGTTGCTTCGCTGCTTTTGCCCAAATTATCCATCGAGACAGCCTTAAGGGTGTTTTCATCCTGAATACCGGCGACTTGTGTTGGTACGAATGAGAATGTGAACGGTGCCTGATTCACCGTACCGACGAGTGTATCGTTTATATAATATTGAACCTGATTAATGCTGCCATTCGCACCGGCAACGCTGACATACGCTCTGTCATTTGCAGCCAAGGATGCATTCCTTGCCGGAGAAACTATCTGGAATCCAATCGGAGTTACCGGTGTCTGGCCCGGTATGGTTCCAGGCGTCGTTGTCGCTCCTGGGACTATCTGTCCAGCGTATCCGCCCTTATAGTTGCCCATGCCAGCTTCCCAGTTTCGGAAGAGGGGATCTGTTGATCCTGCACCTGGTGCCTCGCCTTTAACGTCGTTTCTGTTTATCCAGAAAAGCTCAGAATGAACTTCACCCATCTCAGTCTGCCATGCCCCTTTGAGGAATGGCTTTAGGCTTGTGGAGATAGGGTCCGGTTCCTCAAATGTTTCTGTTGGCAGTTTGTTGAGCGCATAATCCATGAATCCTTTCCACATTGGGCCTATGATTCGGGCTGAGGCTTGCTGTGCCATCGGCGTATTATTGTTATTGCCCATCCATGCGCTGACCGAGATGCTTGGCGTATATCCAACCATCCATGCATCGCGAGAGCTGTTGGTCGTACCAGACTTGATTCCAACCTGTCGCGTTCCGAAGTAATTTGAGCCGAAGATTCCTGCTCGGGCATACCTGTCCGTCAAAACGTCATTCATTTGTCTCGCTACCTGATTATCAAGCACCTGCTGCGGATTCGGTTCGAATTCCTCGATGACATCACCGTTCATTTTCTCGATCTTGAGTATTCCTGCGAGCTTATTGCGAACTCCATCCTGTGCGAATACGCCGTATGCGCTGGCCATGTCCAAAGGAGAAACTTCTCCTCCTCCAAGCGCCAATGACAATCCGTACTGGTCTGCGCCGCTAAGGTCCGTGATTCCCATATCCGTTGCCGTCTTTATGGTATCGTCGATTCCTGCTAGGTATAAGGCCTTAACTGCGGGGATATTTCTCGACTGTCCCAATGCGCTTCTGATGCTCATGAGACCTTGGAATCCGCCTTCATAGTTGTCTGGGTTATAGCATTTTGCTCCGGTAGCCAGCGGTACTCCTGATGGGCTGCAAGAAGAGTTGAATTCCGTGGGTACATCAAACAATGGCGTGTCCGGCGTCATTCCTCTCTTGAATGCCGTAGCATATACGAATGGCTTGAAAGCGGATCCTGGCTGTCGTCTCGCCGTTGCGACATTGAAATTACCCTCGATTTCCTTATCGAAGTAATCTCGAGAGCCGACCATCATGAGGATTTGTCCCGTCTTGGGATCGATGGCAACCATGGCGCCATTCGTTGCTTTGTATGTCTTTACGCCGGTCTTGATTACATAATCCTTCACGATTTCTTCTGCTTTTGATTGGAGATCATAGTCGATTGTCGATGTGATCTTGAGCCCTCCTTCTGCGAGCAATGCATCGCCATACTGCTCTTCAAGATAATCCTTTAGATACATGACGAAATGCGCCGCTTTGATATTGGACACCGATCGCGGCTGGAATATGACTTCTTCTGCTGCGGCAGAATCATGCTCTTCTTGAGAAATAAGCTTATTTTCAAGCATTTTCTGCAATACGAGGTTCTTTCGATCTACCAATCTCTGCTTATTGTTTCCATATGGAGACAATACCGTTGGTGATTGTGGGAGGGCTGCGAGATAAGCCGATTCAGCGAGGGTCAAGTCGCTTGATTTTTTTGCGAAATATACACGGCTGGCTTCCTCGATGCCATAGACATTTCCGCCATAAGGGGATTCATTTAGGTAAAGGCTTAGGATGGTGTCCTTGTCGGCAGTTTTTTCAAGCTTGATGGCGAGGATCCATTCCTTCACCTTTCTTGAGATGGTCTTTTCTTTGGTCAAAAGGGAGTTTTTGACGACCTGCTGAGTGATCGTTGATCCGCCTTGGCTAAAGCTCATCGATGTCAGGTTGGCCAAAACCGCTCGGATAACCGAAGTGGCTCGGATGCCTTTGTGGTTGTAGAAATCAGCGTCTTCGATGGCGATCGTTGCTTTTTTGGCGTAAGGGGAGATTTGATCGAGAGGAACCACGGTTCGTCGAATCTTCTGACTCAGGTCATAAAGGAGGATTGTTCCTGTTCGGTCATAGATTTTGGCAGATTGTCCCAGGAGGCGAGCGTCGAATGACTCGAGATCGGGGGTTTTGAGGCTGGCTGCCCAGAGAAGCATGGCTGTTACGAATATGATAAAAGCGATAGCGATGACCAATATGGCATCCCTGATGAATCGCTTTCTCGCCATCTTGTTTTTAAGCCTGTCCTTTAGCTTGTCTCTTGTTTTTTTGACAAAGACCCCGACCTTGTCGACCCATGAATTTCTAAAATTTGTATTTCGCATATATTATAGAGCCCGCAAATGAACCTTCCCCCTCTCATTCCGCTGGTTATTTTTGGCTGCGAAGCTTCGTCTCGATCTCAACGCATAACCGATGCGTTTCGCTCTGCGACTCGCTTCTCGCTCAAAATTAACAGCGGAATGAGGGGTGCCACGAGGTTTTTTGCGGGCTCTAGAAAGCATATCAAAATAGCATGATATATGCTATATTTTTTCTCATATGAATGAGAAAAAAACCAACGAAAACGATATGAAAAAAGACAGCTCTGCGGATCGGGCCTATTTGGTTTCTCAGCTCGTCGACAGAAGCGTGGAAGAAATATTCCCTGCGAAGGGTTTTTTGGAAAAAAGAATCAAAGAGACATTCGAACAGAAAAAGAAATTGCGCGTATATGCAGGGATTGATCCCACGGGAGATTCGCTTCATATAGGACATGCGATTGTCCTTAAAAAGCTCAAGGAGTTCCAAGATCTAGGACATGAGACGATAATGCTCATCGGAGATTTTACCGCGATGATCGGAGATCCAACGGACAAGATGGCTGTCCGAAAGACTTTGACTGAAAAAGAAATCAAGCACAATCTCAAGGCGTATAAGAAGCAGGCGAGCAAGCTGCTCAATTTCTCAGGAAAGAATGCGACGAAGATAATGTTCAATTCGAAGTGGCTCAAGAAGCTTGGTATGAAGGATGTGCTCGAGCTCACTTCGCTTATGACGGTTGATCAGATGATGAAGCGCGATATGTTCGCGCGACGAGCCGAGGAAGGCAAACCTACATTCATCCATGAATTCATGTACCCGGTCTTGCAGGGATATGACAGCGTAGCAATGGATGTCGATGTAGAGATCGGCGGCAATGATCAGATGTTCAATATGCTCGTCGGCCGCGATTTTTTGAAAAAATTGAAGGATAAGGAAAAGATCGCGATCACCATGAAGCTTCTCACTGATGCAGGGGGTAAGAAGATGGGCAAGACAGAAGGCAATATGGTTTCTCTCGCCAATTCTCCGACGGATATGTATGGAAAAATCATGAGCTGGACTGATGGCATGGTCGCTCCCGGATTCGAGCTTTGCACCTTCGTCTCGAATGATGAGCTTGAGAAAATCAAAGCCGAACTCTCTGATCCCGCGACAAATCCAAAGAATCTAAAATCTCGCCTCGCAAAGGAAATCGTGGCCATATATCATGGCGCCGCGGCGGCACAGGAGGCTGAGAATTTTTTCTCAAAAGCATTCTCAAATAAGGAGATGCCGGAAAATATCAAGGAAATCAAGGCTAAGAAGGGCGATAAGCTCAGCGCGGCGCTCGTGGAAAACAATATCCTTACCTCTGTCGGAGACTTCAAGCGGCTCATCAAGGAAAAGGCGATCAAGATCGATGGCATAAAGGAAATTACCGATTTCAATCAGACGATCGATTCGAATATGACGCTCAAGGTGGGCAAGAAGACTTTCATCACATTCAAGGTAGAATAAGTTCATGAACGAAACCATCCGCGTCATCTCTGTCGATCCGGGATATGATCGCCTCGGCATTGCCGTAATGGAAAAAAGCCCAGGATCTAAAGAGCGGCTCATTTTTTCAGATTGCTGTCAGACATCTCCAAAGGACTCATTCGTCACCAGGCTCACCCAAGTCATTTCGCTTTTCAAGGAAAAGGTCGCCGAATACAAGCCGAATTTCTTCGCGGTCGAGACTTTGTTTTTCTCATCCAATACGTCTACAGCTATGCGCGTTGCAGAAGTGCGAGGGGCATTGCTGTTCATTGCGAAAGAAGCCGGCTTGGCAATAATGGAAATCAATCCGATGCAGATCAAGCTCGCGGTTACCGGCGATGGAAAGAGCGATAAGGCTCAAATGATAAAAATGATTCAGCTCATTACAGGATTGCAGAAGAAGGCCAAGGATGACGAATATGATGCGATCGCTGCCGGCGTCGCATTCCATGCGCTCTATCGTCCTGCGATAACCAAGCTCGATTAATTATTCACAGATGGCTCTATATAAGAGCAGTTGCATATTTCTGTGAGTGTGTTAAATATATTCGCATACCTCAGATTTTTAGCAGATTTAAAGAAAACAATAATTCATGGCTGATGATTTACAAGATGATGCTGTAGCATTAGGAACTGATGATGAAAGCGAAGCCGAAGTCGATTCGGAAAATGCCGATGTTCTCGGCGATATCCCCGCTCTTGCCGTAGGCGATGATGGCGAGCCGCTTGAGGATATCGATGATGATGAGGCTATATTGGCAGACAGCTTCTCTTCGGAAGAGGATCCAGAGGCAGAGGACCCTGATGCTTATTTGTATAAGGCTCCGACCGTATCGTTCTCTGATTCTGCAGAAGAAGATGCGATTACGGCCTGGCCTGAAGAAGAGCAGGAATAATAGCCCGCCAACTGTGATGATTAAGGAAAAACGCCCATATCGGGCGTTTTTCCTTTTTTAAACAAGGCTTCGGCCCTGCATTCTAGATTCTGACTGGCGGTTCGATCCCCAAATGCCTATAGCCCGCATCCGATATGACTCGTCCCCTAGGCGTGCGCTCTATGAAGCCTAGCTGGATGAGGTAAGGCTCATTGAACTCCTCAATCGTTCCCTGATCCTCTGACAAGGCGGCCGCTATGGTATTGAGGCCGACGGGTCCGCCATTGTATTTCTCAGCAATGGTTCGGAGGATTTGGATATCGGACTGCGTTAGCCCTGAAGCATCGATTCCGATGAGGCTGAGGGCCTTCTGTGCCGTTTCATGGCGAAGAGATTCCTTATGTACCTGCGCATAATCTCTGGCTCGCTTGAGGAGGTAATTGGCTGTTCGCGGAGTCTTTCGGCTGCGTACCGCTATCGCTCGCAAGGCGGAATCCTCAGTCTCAATGGAATGCTTGATATTGAGGAGTGTCGAAGATCTCTTGATAATTTGCTCGATCTGGCCGTCCGTATAGAATTCCAATCGGAATACTCCGCCGCCGAATCGCGATCTGAGAGGTGAAGAGATCATCGCTATGCGCGTCGTTGCGGCTATCAATGTGAATGGAGGCAATTCGAGCTGTATGGTTCGCGCAGAAGGTCCTTTGCCGATAATGATATCGATATGCCCTGATTCCATTGCTGGGTAGAGAACTTCCTCGACTGCTTTATTGAGTCGGTGAATTTCATCTATGAATAAAATATCTCCAGGCGACAGGTTCGTGAGTATGGAAGCGAGATCTCCAACGCGCTCGATCGCCGGTCCTGACGTTGTCTTTATCTGCGCTCCTATTTCCTTGGCTATGAGAAGCGCCAATGTCGTTTTGCCCAAACCTGGTGGCCCATAGAAAAGAATATGCTCTGGGGATGCCGACCTTTCCTTGGCGGCTTGAAGCAGTATCTTAAGATTGTCTTTTATCTGATCTTGTCCGATATAGTCATTGAAATTTTGAGGCCGCAAAGCTTGATCTAGGACAGTATCCAAACCTGTCTTTTCTGCTTCGGACATCTCATCGACAGTATCAGTCATGTCCTTTGTGTCTTTGATATTATCGTTATTATTAGCCATATTATCAGTATTGTCTCTGGATATATCTTCATGCATATCAGCTGAAATAGGAGGGGTACTTGACATAAAAATTGATCTGTGCTAGTATGATTCCAGGTGCCGCTCAGTTTCCTTAATCGGATGGGTGGCAATCTTTCAAAAAAACAAAGCCAGTGATAAAGGTCACGGCGTATTTTTTTAAAAGACTTTCAAGCAATGATGCATTGAAACGGCAACTTAAATCTCTTAGCGATAAGATCCTCCCAGATTTTTTCGGTCTCACTTATAGGACATCCTGGTGCAATAGCTTACGCTTTTGTTCCTGGGATTATCCTTGAAGCGTGATTGGGCTTTCGATCCTAGTATCAAAAGCATCGCTTAGAGATTTAAAGTGCCGTTTTTGTTTTGCCTTGATTGGCCCTAACGAAACAATACGCCCACCCCTGTTTGAAGTCAATTGACATGTACACACCAGAAGTGTGCTTTTTATTGATTTATTTCTGGTGCAGGAATATCTACTGGCTCCAACGCGATGTCTACGACGCGCTCCAATTCCTCAAACGTCGTCACGCCTTTCAATACCTTGAATACGCCATCCTGCTTCATATTCAGAATTCCTTGAGGGAGAGCCGCGGTGCGAATTTCTCTCTCGCTTGGATTGTCTCGGATGATCTGCTCAATTGCCTTATCAGATAGAATCGCCTCATAAACGCCGATTCGTCCTCGGAAGCCGGTATGGTTGCAAGCCGCACATCCGGGCGCTGAATACACCTCGGTTGGAATTGATGGGAATTCCTTGAGCTCATCCGCATCAGGGATATCTTTTCTGACGGTATCAAAGACCTCTTTCACAAGAGCGAGCCTTGATTCTGGCATTGGAGCCTTGATGCGGCAGTCAGGGCAGGTTTTTCGAACGAGTCGCTGGGCGATTGCCACTCGGATGGCGGATGTAAGCACTTTCGGATCTACGCCGAGGTCTACGAGTCGGGTATATGTACCAGCGGCATTATTGGTATGCAGAGTCGAATACACCATATGTCCTGTGAGGGAAGCTTGGATGGCTGTATTGGCCGTATCTCCGTCTCGGATTTCTCCAACCATGATGATATCGGGGTCTTGTCGCATAGCTGCTTTGAGGCCGGCATCGAATGTATAGCCTCGGCCCTCATCGATCTGCGTCTGCACGATGCCGGGCAGGTGGTACTCGATAGGGTCTTCGATGGTGATTACCTTGTATTCAGGGCTCTGCGTATAGC
The DNA here is from genome assembly GCA_964368945.1 of uncultured Candidatus Saccharibacteria bacterium. Taxonomy (GTDB): domain Bacteria; phylum Patescibacteriota; class Minisyncoccia; order Phycocordibacterales; family CAIZLB01; genus DALYDD01. Next base: position 35,152 of record CAYJDM010000002.1, on the reverse strand, counting down.
GCAAAAAGGCATAGAGGGTAGTGGTCTTTCCTGATCCTGTGGGTCCGGTAGTTAGGATGAGGCCGTTCGGTCGGCTGATCTCAACCTTGAGCTGTGCCAAAAGCTTGGGCGAGATGCCTAATTCCTCGAGGTTGGTGGAGATGGCTTTCGGATTCAAGACTCGCATTACGATAGACTCACCATAATTTCCTGGGATAGTGGAAGTTCGAATTTCGATATCGCTCGTATAGATTCGCACGGTAAAACGTCCATCCTGGGCGGCTTCTTTGATATTGAGCTTGAGGCCGGAGAGGAGCTTGATTCGCGCAAGCAGGAGCTTGTAGGTATCAAGCGTAAACTGTACGGCTTCGGCGAGCACGCCATCGAGTCGGTAACGCAATCGAGCGAATCCTTCTTCTGGCTCGATATGGATATCGGATGCGGATGTAGAAAGGGCGCCAGCCATGATGATTGATAGCAGGTGGGAGACCATGTGACTTTTCTTGTCCACGAGAGCGACCTTGATCAGTTCGGTGATTTCAGGAAGCTTCGTCGCTTTTTCCAAGAGCGATTCAATCTCGCTGCTCGAAATATCAAGCGACCCTTCTTCCGTCTTGAATGCGAAAGACAAATCCTTATAGCGATCCCATGCTTTGGAGATGCTCTGTTTCGAGGCCATAAACATGGTTATTTCATAGCCTTTGTTCTGTAGATCATCCAATATCGCCTTGACACCCTCATCGTCTGGAAGGTGAACGGCTATTGATACTTTTTTTCCAATAATATTGAATACGGCAACATGGTTGGCGCGTGCATCTGCTTCGGGCACGAGTCGGAGGCCGTCGGTATTGATGGGGATTCGAGTAAGATCAATATACTGCAGGCCGTATTTCTGGGAGAGAATCTGGATTGATTTTTCCTCTTCTTCCAGCAATAGCATTCGCAATCGCTGATTCTGCTTGTCTTCGTCAAAATGAATAGTCATATTTGATGATTATTTTATCATGATTTCATCTCGTATGTTTTTGCGATTCTGGTTTTATGGGTTTTATGTTTGTGAAAAAAAGAAACCCCGCGCAGAGACGTCCGCACTGGGCGGGGTTTCTGCGAAGGGTTTGGTTTAGAGAACTCGAGCTGTGAGGGTCGGAGATCCGAGCAGTTGATATGGAGTCGGTTCGGCCTGGTGGAGACCGCTCGCGACAAGCTGTCGGAAGCGGGACTCTGCGCCCAGGTATGCGACGCATCTCGCTATGGCTGCCGCCTGAAGATCCGCCACATCTGCAGCGTTAAGCATTCCGCTTCGGAGCTTCCCGATCACCCAATCATACTGAGAGTGATCGCTGATGACTATTCGGTCGCCTTTGCATGCAGAGAGCAGTGCGGCGACACCGCCACGATCAGCCTTTGAATTGGTGTATTCGCGCGTGCACTTGCCGGCCAGGAATTCGAGAACCGCGGTTTCGAGGTCGTATAGCGTGACCGCTACCACATGAAATGGCGTGACCTTGAGACCTTGCAGCTCATCGAGTTGCGGCACGCCGGCAAGCATCATCGCATGGATGTGTTGATCGAGGCTTACGACCATGTGATCGAGGATGGGTCCTTGGCCTGTCAGCTCGGCGATATCGGTGATTGGCAGGCGCGGATAAGCCTCGACGGCTTTTTCCGCGGTGCCTTTGCTGGCAAAGAGGTTGAAGCCGGCTTCATAAAGACCTTTCATGAAGGTGAGGTCTTTGTCGGTTTTGCCTGCAAACATGCAAAGCGCGAGTGGTGGTATCCCTTGATTGGGTGGTGACATTTTAGTGGGTTTCAATATTACGGGTTTGTCTGCAAATGGCCCAATTACGGGCCGAGAATGACACTGAAAAGCCATGAAGGTGCTCTGTGTCTGCATGAAGATTACGTCATAAATGAGCCGAGTCAAGCCTTGTTTCCCCGTACGCAAATAGCCTTAATAAGGTATTGACTTTTTATATAAAAGATGCTATACTCCACCGCAGAACGCATCTGGATTTTGGTCTATAAAAAGAAGGGAAAACACCAAAGAAAAACCCCTTATTTCTCGCCAATTGAGACATACCAAAGACGGATGATTGAAGAAGATGAAAACGAAAAATACGTTCCTTGTAAGAATGCTGGCCATGTTGGTGGGAGTTGGTGCCATGCTCGGACTCTGCTCTTGCGAGCAAGCTGATGGTGACGACGTGCACCACTTCTATGGCGGTCAGGCACCTCAAAAACGGGTGCGGAGGATCTACTACCACCCCGCTCCGAATTGGGCGACGCAGGCCGATGCCGCTGCGGTATGTGCCGAGCGCGTTGACGCACAATCTTGGGTCAATCAGGGTGCGTGCTATACGCCGTACCGTAATACTCGAGTGGTGTATCCGCCAGCGAGTTGCGTGCCGCCGACGCGGTATGTGCCGCAATATGCATATCCGCCGCCGGTGCAGTGCTATCCGCAGCAGCAATGCCGGCCGGTGTACAGGCAGGCACCTCAGAGGGTTTACAACCCCCCTCAACAGCAATGCCGCCCGCCGGTGTTGCAGAGGGTGATGAAGCCCGTCTTCAGCGCCTGCGCAAAACAGCTGGTGAAGCAGTACCGATAAAGGTCGCTTCCCAAGCCCAACCAAAACAAAAACATCCCGACTCTCTCCGTCACATTGTCCCATAAGGGGCTTTGATGACGGAGGAGCGGGATTTTGCTATTATCGCTAGGCATATATTATGACAGCCCAGGAATTTATTTTAAAAAAACAAGACGATATCGACTCACTTGCGAATTCGATCCTCGATATGGCTATCGCCAATGATTGCGGTCCACGGGGCGATGGCGAATCTTGCGCTACCATAATCACTCTCCAGGGCGAGCTCGGATCGGGCAAGACGACTTTTACCAAGGCTTTTGCCAAGCGGCTCGGCATTACCGAATCCGTTACGAGCCCCACCTTCGTCATACTCAGGCGATATCCGATCCCCGAGAGTGCCGGCATCCCTTTTGCCAATCTGATACATGTAGATGCCTATAGGGTGGAAAAATCGTCAGAGATGGAAAAAATCGGCTTTCAGAATTTTATCAAAACTTCATCTGAGAAAAATATACTATGCATCGAGTGGCCGGAAATCATATCCGATATCCTGCCCTCAAGTCGAATCGAGATGAAATTCTCCCATATCCATGGTCCAAAGCATGGGCTTGTTCATAGCGCGCCAGAACATGCCGAATCCCGAAAGGTTACCGTAGAACTGAAAGTATGAGAAAATAGGCTCATGGCCAAATCTCCAAGCGCTGCGCCTGCTAAGGCGCCAACAAAGCAGCATAGAAAGACCCTCGTCCTCCTGGATTCGCATGCGATCATTCATCGCGCATATCATGCCTTGCCTGACTTCGCTTCTTCCAAAGGCGTCCCTACCGGCGCGCTGTATGGCCTGACGACAATGCTTATCGGCATCATAGAAAAATTCAAGCCAGAATATATCGTGGCTTGCTATGACTTGCCTCAGCCTACATATCGACATATCGCATACAAGGAATATAAGGCTGGGCGAAAAAAGACAGATGACAATCTCGTTCTGCAGCTCGAAAGCTCTCGAAAGATTTTCGAGGCATTTGGAATTCCCATGTATGACTTGGTCGGATTCGAGGCCGACGATATGCTCGGCACGATCGTGCAGCAAGTTGCATATGAAAGAGGCAAAGCCGATCTCGATGGCGCACCCATCAAAGTCGTAATCGCATCAGGCGATATGGATACCATGCAGCTCATCACTGGCGATGATGTCGTCGTATATACGCTCAAGAAGGGGATAAAGGATATCGTCATCTACGATGAACTCGCTGTCATCGAGCGCTTCGGCTTCAAGCCTGAATTCTTGCCGGACTATAAGGGTCTTCGCGGAGATCCTTCCGACAATATCATCGGCATCGCTGGCATCGGAGAAAAAACCGCATCCATCCTCATCAATGCTTTCAGCACCATAGAGGAAATGTATGCTCTGTTTGATAAGAGCCCGGAAGAATTCAGGGCCAAAATGAAATCGATAGGCATAACGGATCGCGTCTGCGGGCTTCTTGAGAATGGCCGGGATGATGCGATTTTCAGCAAGACGCTCGCGACGATTCGCCGCGATGCTCCGATCAATTTCGATTTCGAGCATGCCAAATGGACTCCTCATATAGATCAGCTTGAAACCCTCTTCAAGGATTTGGAATTCCGATCGCTTATCGTGAAGGCCAAGCAGCTCATCAGCGGACTCGAGGCGGATGCGCATAAGAAAGCTCAGGGAACCCTCGGAGATTGGACGGCGGATATTGGAGCGCCAACATATGATGCAAAGCCGAAGAAGGCCAAGGACAAAAAAGCAGCATCAGATTCAGAAGCAGGCGAAGGCTCTCCTGCATCAGAAGGAAAAACAAAAAAGGAAATCAAGGAGGATGCAGAAAACGCGTACTATCTAAACGCCTCAGAGGATCTGAAAGAGAAATTGAGAGTCGCCGTCTGGGTGCTTGATTCGAATAAGACAAATCCCACTTTGCAGGATGCATTTTATGAGACTGATGAAGAAGACGCTGACAAGGCATATCAGATGCTTTGGAAAAAGGCGCATGATCAAGGGTTAGGGTATATTCTCGATAATGTCGAGATACCGCTCATTCCCGTTATTCGCAAGATGACGGCTGAAGGCGTGATGATCAATGTGAAATACCTCGAGAAGATCTCGAAGGAATATCATATCGTTCTCGATCGTCTCGAAAAGGAAATCCACAAGCTTGCCGGATCAGAATTCAATGTCGCATCGCCAAAGCAGCTAGGCGAAGTCTTGTATGACAAGCTCGGTCTCGGCGGGGCAGGGTCCGGCACTCGCATCAAGAAGACAGCGGGCGGAGCAAAATCGACGAAGGAATCGGAGCTTGAAAAGATGCGCGATTCGCATCCAATCATCGGCAAGATCATAGAATACAGAGAGCTTGCCAAGCTTCTGGGCACATATATAGATACATTCCCGACGATGGCTGACGCCAATGACCGCCTGCATCCTAATTTCTCGCAGACCGGCGCTGCGACTGGGCGAATGGCTACGCATGATCCGAGCATTCAGAATATTCCGATCAAGAGCGAATTGGGCAAAAATATCCGAAACGCTTTCATTGCGCCAAAGGGCAAAAAGCTCATCTCTCTCGATTATTCGCAGATGGAATTGCGCATCGCCGCGATATTGTCCGGCGACAAGAATCTCGTTGAGATCTTTCAGACGGGAACAGATGTGCATACCGGAGTCGCAGCGCGCGTATTCAAGGTGCCTGAATCTGAGGTAACAAGCAATATGCGACGACAGGCCAAGGTCATCAACTTCGGCATCCTCTACGGTATGGGCGTTTCTGCGCTTCGAATGAATCTCGCACAAGGGGGACAGGAGACATCGCGTGAGGATGCTCAGAATTTTTATAATGAATACTTCAATACCTTCAATGGCATTGCCACATATCTCGAAGAGGTAAAGAGATCCGCTGCAGCTCTCGGATATACCAAGACCTTGTTCGGCCGCCGACGATACTTCGAAGGCATCAAGTCCCGATTGCCATTCATTCGCGCAGCTGCAGAGCGCATGGCCATCAATGCGCCGGTTCAGGGAACTCTTGCGGATATTGCCAAGCTCGCCATGCTGCGCGTTCAGAAGGAAGTCTGCGATGATCCAAAGAATGAGATCGTCATGCTCATGCAGATTCACGATGAACTCGTATTCGAAGTCGATGAGGGTAAGGCTGAAAAGATGGCGAAGGAAATAAAGAAAATTATGGAGGCTGTGCTCGTGGATTCTTTTGAGGAATATAAGAAGTTCGAGAATGGCGAAGGATCAGCGGCAAAAGCAAAGAATGCAGATCCTGCGGAAGCGGGCATTGAAGAGCGGGTCAAGACGGTTCCGGTCACCGTATCCATGGCGATTGCTGATACATGGGGTGATATGAAATAGGTTTTCGTTTTTTTTGAAAAAAGAGAGGGGCCCGGCTGCAATAGCCTGGGCCCCTGGGTGGTTGTGATAGGTGGGCGGGCTTTGTCATGCGCGCCACTTTCGGATTATTTTTTTGACCTTTTTTTGAGATGCGCCGGCGGCTATTGCCGTCATGCCTTCTCGCTTACAGCAAGGCGATCATCAGCTGACCGATAGCTACGCATGCGCGGAATTCGCGGCGCAGCTCAGGGGTCGGGCAGGCATCCAGATAAGGTTGCATGTCGGGTGGCCTTTGATTCAGGCACCGGATGACATACTGTCCTATCAGCATTTCTACCCTCGCTTCTTGTTTTGCTGTTTCCTTACCCTTTTTATTATCGCGATCAATTTCGCTCATAGTATTAGGATTTTGGATGGACATATACAACCGGATATGTCCATATATAAGTGTATGCCCGCCATGGCAGAAGGCAAGCGGGGTTTCTGATATACTGTGCAGATATTAGCCCCACTCCACAGCAATGCTCTACACCCTCTTCGGCACAGATATAGAAAAAAACCGAGCTCGCAGCCGCGCCCTCATCGCCACCCTCCAGGAAAAGCGTCCAGACGCATCTCTCTATAGATTGCATTTGGAAAACTGGAGCGCGGACATGTTCGCTGAATTGACGCAGTCGATCGGGCTTTTTTCTACAAAATACATAGTCCTCCTGGACAATCTCCTTACGGGATCATCTGAGAAAAAATACGATGAGAGCGAAACGCCAGCGGAAATTATCATCCCGAAGCTCGCGGATCTCAAGACATCGGATCATATCTGGATCATCGTCGAGGATGCGATGCTCGGTAAAAGCACCGGCAAGGAACTCGGCGTCAAAGAGACCAAGCTGCTCGCTGAAATTCATGATGAGCTCAAGAAGCATTCTGACAAGCTCGAGTCTCATGATGTGAAGGTGACAATTTCACCGTCTGCATTTGGCGCGAAAAGTGGCAGCGGTTTCGGCGGTGGAAATTTTGGCGGAGCGAAGCGGGGGCAGGGAGGCGTGACGTCTTTTACATTCACTGATGCTTTTTTTGATAAAAACCCCCTGCAGGCAATCAATGCGCTGACCGAATTGGCCAATCAGGAAATAGCGGCCGAAGAAATTCATGGCGCTCTCTGGTGGCAGACGAAGGTGATGTTTCAGATTCTAAAGAAGGAAACAAAAAGCCTTTCGCCATATGTGGTGACGAAAAGCTCTCGTTTTCTCAAGAAGTGGAGTGAGACCGAATTGCGCAATCTTTCGAATGAAATGATCGAGTCATATCATCAGGCGCATTTGGGGAAGCTGAATTTGGAGGGTGCTCTGCAGAGAATGGCGCTTGCTACTGGTGCGACTGCTTAGCCTAGAAGCGGCAAGGCTTTGTCCCACAAATAATGCTGATTCGAGACATTGAGATAGTCAGACACTTCGTCCTTTTTGACCCAGACTACCGCATGCTTCGCTTTTTCTTCTTCGCTGACCTCGTCTTTCTCGTCATTCTCCAATTCGAATAAGAGGCCTGTCGCATTCGCGATTCGATTCACGTCCTTATGCGCTGCAAAGAATGTCGATCGCGTCTTGGCGAGTTCCGCTATGAATTTGAGATTCTTATAGCCGGTCTCTTCCGTCACTTCTCGTTTTGCTGCAAGGATGGGATCCTCGTCTCCCTCGATGCCGCCTACGATGAACATTTTCCATCCGAAGTTCGCCCAGTCGAGGCAAAGCATTTCATCGGTTGCGCGATTGTATATAAGGACATGGACTACGTTTCTTTCGACGAGCGGCTTTCCTTCAACCATTGGCTCGTTCTTGTCATCGAAATGGGCGATTCCGTTCTCATCGATTTTATCGGGAGGGGTTTTGTTCATTTTTGTGATTGGTTAGGGATTAAATAGGGATAAAAAGGGTCCGGGTTAATTATACTCCCGGAATCGTACATGGGGAATTGATCAAAATTTCATATCTGAAGAGGTATAAATCTGGCATATGGACATGAATAATTACGATGAATGGAATGAGTATAAAAAGCTGGCCAATTTCAGCGACAGAAGGGAGGTTTTCTTTAGGGAAAGGGATATCTGGTGGTGCTCCATAGGCTTGAATATCGGTGACGAAGAACAAGGGAAGGGGGATTACTACAGTAGGCCCGTCTTGATATTAAAGAAATTCAGTAGAAATCTGTTTTGGGGCATACCGCTGACTTCATCCATAAAGGAGGGTGTCTTTTATGAAAAGATCATCATGAAAGATGGGAAAATAATAACTGCACTGATAACACATATGAGGCTATTTGACGCAAGAAGGCTGAACAGCAAGATCGAGAGAATTTCGAGTGAGGGCTTTGAAAAGGTAAAACAAAACATCAGGTTATTAATCTGATGTTTTGTCATTTCGTGGGTCTCTCTTACGAGAGACCGAGCCTTGCGGCCATTTGATATAAGTATATTCTGGTCGATAAATAACGCAACTTCTCAGGGATAAAAAAGAATGTTGGAGTTGTGGTCATGGATAATTCTCTGTGGCCATGAGTAATTTCCTCCCCGCCGCTCGGAAATTCTCACGGCTCTGACTCGCGACTCGCTCTGCTGAGCTCGTAACGCTCCGTCTCGCACATGACTGAAAAAAGACTGCAGCAGTGCAGTCTTTTTTCGCATGTGCGCCCGGTTGGAATCGAACCAACGACCCTCTGCTTAAAAGGCAGGTGCTCTACCGACTGAGCTACGGGCGCATGTCAGGACAATATACCAGCTGAGTATGAAAAAGTCTATACAAATAGCGGTCGATTGGGCTATAGTATGAGCCATGAAATCCAACTCATTGCGAAAGGAATTCTCGCTCGTCATTCCCAATGTTCGCAGCGCACATAATGTGGGTTCTTTGTTCCGCACGGCGGATGGGGCCGGATTCTCAAAGGTATATTTATGCGGACATACGCCGCCTTTGCTCGACAGGTTCGGGCGAATGGGCAAGCCTCAGAAGGAGATCGCAAAGACTGCCCTCGGCGCCGAAAAGGCGATTCCGAGCGAATATACCGCGACTCTCGCTGCGGCGATCAAGAAGCTGAAGAAGGAGGGTTTTGTCATTATCGGGCTAGAACAAGATGAAAAATCCATCAAATTGGGATCAAAAAAACCTGAAGACAAGGAAGCGAATTCGCGCTTCAAGAAATTGATCAAAACTTCATCCCGCATAGTTCTCGTGGTTGGGGAAGAAGTAAGCGGAATGACGGCCGCGGATAAAAGGCTCATGGATCATCTCATCGAATTGCCGATGAGCGGTATGAAGGAATCGCTCAATGTTTCTGTGGCGGGAGGGATCGCGATGTATCTGATCGCTTATTTTGCATAAAGTTTTTCCAAATCCAGGCGGCATTTTTTAAATGAGGCAAGAATTGTCCCGCCCGAGCTTATTGCGCCGGGGCGGGACATATAATGGTTTGCAATGGGGCATTCGCCGTTATGAAGCAAGGCCCATATTCTCTCCATCGAGTTGCTGTTTGATAAAGTTTACAAGGTCTCCATTTAGTATTGACCTTCTGACCATGTGGGCCAAATATTCTTCGAGGGATATGCCTGCGGATTCGGCCTTTTTGCGCAGCTCGGCTGTTTTATCAGGACTGATTTCGACCGTCAGGTCTATCATGTCTTCGGGTTGATCTGGAGTGACGAGTCTAAACATAAGTATGTGGGATTGGTTGAAATTCGGGACGAAGAAACGATCTTTGTCTGATCTAAGTATACAGCACCTGATGCCTATCGCAGAAATGCGTGCTGCGCCCGCCGACTACGATACGCTTGATTATGCCATTGCATATGACTTTCTCGCCATTGAATAGAACCGTCTTGCCGCAAGGCTTTCCTGTGCGTCGGTATGCCTTGTGCTGGCCTTGGAATTCTCCGGGCAGGCCATCGATATTTCGATAATCTGACATCGAGTCTCCGCCGAAATCGATTCCTTTGCGCAGCATTTCTTTCGTCGCTTTGTACATTTCCTTGCGGACATCGGCAGGGATTTTTCCATACTGACTCTTGGGATGAACGCTGGCTCTCCAGAGAATTTCATCAGAATAAATATTCCCGACGCCCGCGATGAGCGCTTGATCCATCAAGGTCTGCTTGATCGGTCCATTCGGCCGCTTCGATAACTGTTTGTCGAAAATGGAGAATGTGAATTTTTCATCAAGAGGCTCTGGTCCGAGATGCGATAGATCAGGATGCGTTTCTCCGCCGTATAATGTCTGCACCGTGGGGATCAGGGTGACTTTGCCGAATTTGCGCATATCGGAAAGGACAAGTTGTTTGTCCTCGTCGTACTTCGCGCCATTTTTTCCACTGTCTTTCCCCAATGTTAATACGAAGTGGATAAACCTGTTGAAAGAATCATTGAGCGGATTATCGGCATTGCGATCGGCGGCTTTCCATGGATCGCTACCTTTCGCCGCCGCGATCTTCTTATCAAAAACATATTCGCCGAACATGACATGGCCGGTCATTTTCATATGAATGAGAATGGTTTTGGACTCGGTAACGATCGATTTTTTGCCATGCTTTTTCTCAATCGGAGCGAGATCGATCAATATATTCTTTGCACGACGACGAGCGCCTATGATCCTGGCGCCAACGACGGCATCGCGGAATTTCGCGAAGAAATCAGGATTCTTGATATTGTCCTTGCCGATATGGTGAGGGCTTCGATAGTCCGTCCAGACATCTCGAATTATCAGGCCTTTCACTTTGGCATTGAGGCCGTTGACGGTCGTTTGAACTTCGGGGAGTTCGGGCATATGTGCAATATAGCACGGTGTATTTTTTATAAAAAGAATACCCCTGACGACAGGGAGCCAGGGGCTTCTTTCGTCAGGGGTGAGCACATGCGCAGGGATCAACGTGATTCGTATGCGACGGATCCTCCGCGAGTCGCTTTCCATTTGCCATTCCATTTCCGGCCGTCTTTGACTTCAAAGCCAGCGAGCCGTTCGATGTTGTCGCCGATTTGAGGCGTATAACCGAATTCAAGGTCGAAGGGGGTATCGAATTCCACTTCCTCATTGCCGAATCTGACCTTGAATGTCTCGGCTCGAAGGCCGATGTTGATAATTTTTCCAGTCATGGCGATCGTTCCAGGATTGTTTGTGGGACCGTCAATGTTGATAAAGACCCATTCGCTGGCTGGGTGTGACATGCTGCCGCCGGTGGCCAAAGGACTAAAAAAATCATCAATGATCCAACCGGCCTGACGCAGGGCAACCATGCCAGAGCTGAGGTCTGGCGAAAAAGGGAAAATCAGGGTGTATCGGCCAGATCCCGGCGTAGCCAATGTCAGGCTTGCTTGTATGCTTTTCCAATGTCCTTTGGGGATGCACATGTATCCGCTGGAGAGCACCGTTTCAACGATTTCTCGTGGGATAACCCCGTCTATGCTGTTGCCGCCGAGGTCGGCGATGCTAAAAATGGTATATGTGACGCTGTTGCCAGCGGCTGTGAAGGTTCTCATGCGGTTAGTTGATGTCTGGGTTGGCTGTGTCTGCTTTACCTGCGGAAACTATACGCTCGCAGGCTTGGTTTGTAAACAGAATGAGAAATAGCGCCCGCTAACCCAGCACCTTCAGCAAGAACTTGATCTTCTCTCCAATATCCTTCGCGCGAACCTCAGTATCGAGTTGCTCCAAAGCAGTCTTTGCTTCGCGATGCGTATAGCCGAGCGACTTGAGTGCCTCGATAGTATCGATATCGCTTTGCGTCGCTCCGGCAAGGTCTCCGTATCCGCCCGCGCCATTTGCGCCAGCCATGCCGGCAGCACCGAGACCGACGAGGGTTTTTTCTCCAGTGATCGGATCGATAAGCTCGATTGCGCTGAGCTTGCCCTTGAGTTCCAGAACGATTTTCTCAGCCATCTTTTTTCCAATGCCTGAAATCGAAGTCAGATATGAAATCTCGCCAGTAACCACCGCGGTCTGAATCGGCTCATGCCCTGATGTATTCAAAATATTGAGCGCGGTCTTTGGCCCGACGCCGGAGATCGAGAGAAGGTGATCAAACATATCCTTGCTATCGCGGAGGATGAAGCCATAGAGGTCGAGGGCATCTTCCTTGACCGCGGTATAGATCCAGATGGCCGCATGCTCGCCGATACGCATCATGCCGAGATCGCGCTCCGTAGCATAGACCTTATAGCCTACGCCGCCAGTCTGCACGACGACATGCTTATTGTCTTTATATAAAACGGTTCCGGAGAGGTGGGCGATCATAAGCTCAATTATATAGTCGATGGTGTTTTTATGAAAATAAAAAAGGGTCGGAGCGCGCGCTGCGCTCCGACCCCCGCAAGTACTTCGGTTGCTCTTCGCCTGACGCGTGCTTACCAAAGTATTACTACTATGACATATCTATGTAAACTGTCAATATTACGCCTTTTTTAATCAAAAAATCCCCCAGTAGCATTGTCAATCTCCTCAAGCTGTGTTAATCTCCTCTGTACATATGCCAATTACATCATCAGCGAAAAAGGCGCTTCGAGGCTCTGAAAAGAAGCGAGTCGTCAATATTCGACGAAAGAAGAATATCGAGGTTGCCGTCAAGGACGTCAAGAAATTAATGGTTAAGGGAGAAAAGAAGGCCGTAGCCGGAGCATTGTCTCTCGCATACAAGGCTTTGGATAAGGCTGCAAAGACAGGTCTCATCAAGAAGGGTGCAGCAGACCGAAAGAAGTCTCGATTGGCTGCAGCTGTCCGAAAGGCGACTGCGAAGTAGTCCGTTCCGGAATCTCAATAGATTTGAAAGACATCCAGCAATTCGCTGGGTGTTTTTTTGTTTGCGCAAAGCATTGAGACGAGAAAAGTCCCGTCCGGCTGTGCCGGACGGGACTTGATGTCCTTGGGTCGCTACTCCACTAGGATTTCTGAGTCGGTATTGGGAGCAGGGCAGAGACCTTGATCGCGCCAGGTTCCGCTTCAACAGGAGAGGCCACTTCAATGTCGCGGAAGCCGAGATGGCGCAGGAGGATCCCGAGGCGGAAGCAGATCGCTTCTGCCAACGGCGCATCAGACTCCTTGTCAATCTTGATAACGGTTTCGAACTTCTTGTTCTCCGCGATGTCCTTGCCTGTCATGACGGTGTCGGTGATCCAGTTGTTTACGGCATCGTCCAGGAGGTTGACGTACCTCTGTGTCTGGGATTGGCTGGCGATGGCATCGGCGGCGAGTTGAGCGATAGGCTTATTCGTGTTCATATCGGTGTTCTGAGTAGGTTGGTGTTGGACTGTTTCGTTTGCAAAAAGATCAAGAATTGTCTGAATGGAAAGAAAACAGGATGTATACATTATACACCCGATATCTAGCTTTGTCAATAGGTATGATGGCTCTAAATAAGGCTGAAATTAAACCGTAATGGCACGGTAGGGTTTTAACCTAAATCTCCCCAAACAGCTGCTCCTTCAGTCCTTCGCCCAATTCATGCTCGAATTCATGGCGCTTAGTGGCTACGAGCTCCATAATCTGATCCTTTACCTCCTGAGGCTTGCCAATCTGCTCAAAGACGAAATGCTTTTCGGTACCTGCGGTCTGCACCTTGATATCGCCATAGTTGATGAAAGTACCCATCGCGCCTTTGGTATGAACCGAGACGTCCTGGATCTTGTCGAGGGCGAGCTCTGAAATCTGCCTATTGAAAAAGCCGGTCTGCACGCTATTGATGATTCGCATATTCGTTACGATCCAGCTATCCAGCGTATACATCGTGAGGGAATAGAAAAAAGCATACCAGAGCACCATATAATAGATCGCCGAGATGCTGGCAAAGAGGGGGAGGGCGCCTGTCTTTGCGATAAAGCCGCCAAAGAGAAAGATTGCGAGGAATGGCAATATCGTTCCAGACACTATGAGCAAAATCTGCCCGAACAATGTAATCCAATGTCGGTGGAGGAAGATGATGACTTCTTCGCCCTCCTTCTTTCCTTCGAAGGAGTATGTAGTATTGGTTAGGAATGAAAATATGTCGGGCATGATTTTATTTTAGCGCTGAAAGGCTTGGCAAAGGCAGCGACGATGCCTGAGAGAATAGGAGAACGGCAACCATGGATAGCACGATCGATCCCGCTAGGAAAACGATGGCGATCTTTTTTGGCTGGCCGCTGACTCCGAAGCGGATGAGGTGGTAGAGGATGAGAAAAGCCGCTGTCCAGTAGGCGAGGAGGATGAAGGCGAATATGAGGCCGACTATGCTTGTGGGGCCGAACATGATGGGTTTAGTATAGCAGATTTCTTTCTACAAATTGCCCGTATAGTACATGGCGATGAGATAGACGATCATCAGGATAAAAACCACGGGCAGGTATTTCGCAGGGAGACTCCTTCGCATCCGCATGCCCATTACCGATTTTTCAGCAGCTTTTCTCTGCTCAGAATATATGGCCTTTGCCTCCGCTTCGGAAACATTCTTTGTTGCCATTATGTTTTTGATTTCACGATTGTATGCAGATATGAAAAGGAGATGTATCTTTCTCCAAGCGAATATCAAGATCGCGATGAGAACGAACAAAAGCAAAAGCATCCCATAGAGCAAGAGTCTGCCTTCGACTATTCCGGTTTGAATTACGTCCTGCATGAGTTTGCGTTTGGTTGATTATCTAATGCTCATTCCGAAAGAGCTGACCAGAACATTCAATCCTCCCCATACGACAACCGCGAGTACGAGAATTACGATAAGCCATTTGACGATCTTGCCGACAGTGATGGAATTGCCCTTGCTTAGCTTGAGAACGATCCATGCGATGAGAAGAGGAACGAGCGCAAGGACGATCAATGCGATTATAAAAGGGATGAGGGCATTGAATAAGCTGGCTATAGTTGCGATGGTTTCCATATTTTTTGTTTTAGATTTATTGGAATTAAGTATACATGAAAAAAAATATGAGATATGCAAAAGGGTGCGCAAGGGATTTTCCCTGCGCACCCTGTCAATACGGCGAATTCCCACAAGGAGAGGGATTGAAAGCGAGTGTTGATTGACTTTTTTGTGTTGCGGAATATCATTGGTGGCAAGGTGGTAAAACCGAGGAAAAATTCGCTCTTGATCGGGCGGATTTTTTGTTTTCCTTTATGAAAATTCATAATCTTTATTTCCAATTGATCAGAAATTAATAGCACATGCGCGAAAATGTCTGTCAGGCACACGAAGGTAGGCGTGTGTCGTGGGCATGCCAGTGGCCTGGTACCTTGGTTTTACCACCTGAGGCTAGCGGGTTCGATTCCCGTCGTGTCCACAAATTATCCGTAGGAATCTCGCCTTACAGGCGCTGTACAGGTTTCGCATCGTGCTCGCTGCGCTGCGCGCGATAAGCTCAACCTCTTCGATTCCTACACGCGAGCCAAGCAGTTGGCTCGCTCGGGGTCACAGAAAAAGAAAAAGCCACTCAATGAATGAGTGGCTTTTTCTTTTTCTGTGACCCCGGTAGGAATCGAACCTGCATTTTGAGTTCCGCAAACTCATGTCCTATCCATTGAACGACGGGATCAATGCGCCCTTGCGCCTTATGTATATATCATGAATCGAATAAATATAAAAACCCATAAAAAATAAGGCAAAACGAAATCCGCCGGCAAGCCGAACGGATTAGGTTCGCCTGCGGGCGGATGATGTGCTGAGCTGAAAATATCAGCGCAGCTGGCGGCGCGGCGGAGTTTGGCGCTGCCGCTGGCGTTCTCTTTTCGCACGTTTCTTGCTGCGTTCCTGACTGCGCTTCTTCATGACTTCCTTCTTGTCCTTCTTCTTGGTACGGGGTTTCGATTCTGTAGGTTCGATGGCGGGTCCGACCACCCGTTGCATCATATCGATGCTGTGGACGAGCATATTGCCAAGTGGTCCAAGCATCTCCTTGAGCCCGACAAAGGTGTGAAAATGTGGGAACCATGCCGTGAAAAGAAAGATGCCTTTGTTGAATGATTTGCCGGGAGGACAGATTGCGAGGAATTTCTTGAACAGCCCTTTTGGTTTATGGTAATGCGCGATCAGCATCACGATTGGATGGACTTGTTCAGGCCTCTGCAGCCGGAGCGCTTGGGTAAGATTCCTTGGACTGTTCAGCAGATCCATGGCTTGCTCGAGGCATTGCAGGCATGTGCCCGTATCCGGATCGTCTTGATCTGGATCGGGGATATGGCGCTCGGCATCGAGATTTTGCATGGAGCAGCTGACGCAGTGCCGACCGGATTTTGGCGTTCCCTGTTCAGGGTCTTCAACATAGGAGCCGAGGATTTGTTCAGCTAAGGCCGCGGGCCACCCCAGGGTTTTTTCCTGCTTCTTGTGAGAAGGTTTCGGGCTGGCGGCGGCTGAAGGAGGTGATTTTCTGGCTGGCATAACGGTGGGCGGTAGGGTGTTGGGTTTATTATTGATTTGAATACGAACATGCACACGGCATAAGTTCGTGACAGGATTGTCTGGCATGATAATGATATAAAAAAACAACCTTGTCAAATGTATGACAAGGTGTTTTATGCCAGCGAGGTATCGTCTGCGATGTGTTTTTTACAATCCAAAGCGCTCCGCCATCTTCTGGATGAAAGGCTCGCTCATCTCTTCTTCGAGGAGCATATCGAGGAGATAGTCTCGTACGTCTTCGGGGTGAACGCCTTCGATGGGGATGACGATGAGGTGTCCGCCAGAGCTTCGGGGCTTGAAGATAAGCTTGGAGATGCCGTCGACATGATTATTGTTTTCTACCCAAAAAGACTTGAGGGAGCCATAGGGCGTGAATTTCTCATCAATATGCAGGCCGGTTTTCTCCAATTCGAATAATACGAGCTTCGGCTTGCGGCTTGCTGAGATGCCGAGGGCCAATCCGGATACGATAAGGACGATGGCAAAGACATAATTGCCGAGCATCAATGCGATGATGACCATCGATGCCGTAATGATTCCGAGCGCCCAATACCAGTCTCGGCCTTTTTCCTTATGCTCGTATTCCAGAGCTTCCCAAGAGATAGGATTCTTTTCCATATGCTATGCAATACAGTATATCTCACTTCGATGCGATATAATACTACGGACTGTTTATTATGAGTTTTTTATAAAAATAACCGCGCGCGCATACGTCAAGCGCGCATCCGAATCCCAAATATGACAATTTTCTTTATCGTCGTCCTATTCATCTGGCTAATCATCCTGACAAATAAGATGGGTAGGCTCGAAGACAAGCAATTCAAAGCCGAGCAGAACATCGCGGCGCAAACCGCATCTGCCCCTTCCGCGCAGCCATCATCAGCGACGGCATCAGGCATCCAGGCTCAGCCTTTATATGATCATTCTGCGGTTGCGATGGCCGCTCAGGCACAAGCACAGCCATCTGCAGGAATGCAGATGCCGAGTGCCGCATCACAGCCTCTGCCTGAACCGGTCCATGAAAAAGAAGATACGGAATTTGTCTGGGCCAAATATCTCGCTCGAGCGGGAGTCGCTGCGATTCTCCTCGGCGTGGCATTCTTTCTCAAGCTTGCCATCGAATATGGATGGATCGGCATCATGGGCAGAGTCGCCATCGGCGTAATCATTGGCTTGATCGGCATCGTTGTCGGACAGGTTCTCCGATCCAAGTACAAGGCATATTCAGACGTATTGATCGGCGGAGGTTTGGCCGTATTGTATGTGACGGTATTCTTCGCGCATTATTATTATGATCTGATTGGACGACCAGTCGCACTCGGATTGATGATTGGCATTACGGCTCTCGCGGTAATCATGAGCGTAGTCGACAAGGCAGAGACATTGGCGCGAATCGGAATCATCGGTGGCTTTTTGGCTCCGCTCCTCATCTCGATCCAGAATACAGGATTGTTCGATCTTTTTACCTATGCGCTCATCCTCGATATCGGCGTTCTCATCATCGCATATAGCAAGCGATGGCATTCGCTCAACTTCATCGCATTCGTCGGCACATTCATTCTCTATTCGGTCGGCCTGATGCAATCATTCTCGGCCACGCTTCGATTTCCCGTTCTGCTCTTTACGACATTGTTCTTCATGATCTTCCTCGCGGTATCGGTCATGCATCATTTCGTCAGGAAGGAAAAATCGAACTCTCTCGATGTCGTATTCCTCACGCTCAATGCCATCTGGTATGGCGTTGCCGTATATGGCTTGATGGCTCCTGTCGCTCAGAACTTGCTTGGATTCTATATGCTGGGCATCGCCGTCATCTATGCGATCACAGCGCTCGTATCGTTCACGGTTGATCGAAGCGATCGAATGCTCAATCAATATCTCACCGGCCTCTGCGTCGTTTTCCTAACGGCTGCAATCCCTATGCAGTTCGATGGAACTTGGATTACGATCATGTGGTTCCTGGAGGCAGTCATCCTCTTCGCTGTGGATTATTCTTTGAAGGGCAAAAACCTCTATGCTCTCGGCTCCGTCGTATTCGGCCTCGGATTGTTCCGATACTTCTTCTTCGACAAATTCGAGCATATCGATATGGCGACATTCGCTGCGGTATTCAATTCGCGATTCATGATGCTTCTCGTAATCGTCGTCATCTCTTTGGTTCTCGGATATATTGTCAAAAAAGCATCGCATACTTTGCTCGTCTCGGCAGAAGAGGGGACTACGGATCGCGATGTTCACAATCTCAAAGGGCTTGGCACATTCTTCTTCGTCGTCGCGAATCTCCTTTCGATCTATCTCATGACATCGGAAATCGTATATCATTTCGATAAGCAGGTCGATACGGTCAGCGCGAAGTACCATGCGAAGATCGAAACGAATAATCAGTATCGAGGCAGCGAGGATTCATATGCTGACAATGAGGCCGTCTGGGATTCTCAGGCAAAGGAAGTCGATTCGCTCGACAATCAGCGAAATGTCGCCATCTCTATTGCTTGGGCCATCTATGCGACTGCGCTTCTCGTATTCGGATTCATGCATAAGAGCCGCGGCTTCCGAATCGCCGGCCTCGCATTCATCTTCATCACTTTGCTCAAGGTATTCATCGATATCTGGAATTTCGGAGGCATCTATCGAGTCATCGGCTCGATCGCTGTGGGCTTCATCGCCCTTCTCGGATCATTCCTCTATGCGAAATATAAGGATAGGATAAAAGGAGTGCTCGTCGCGAGCCTGATCGCAGCTGTAATGCTAAGCGGCGCCGCTTCAGCATTCGCTCCTCATCATGCAGAGGCGACTCAGATTCCGGTGGATTCATACGGCAATCTGCTTGTCAGCCAAAAATCGTTCAAATATGTCGCTCCTATCAATACGGGTAATGTTGCCGGTCCGGTCTCATTCGATATCCCGGCTGCCGTTTTGACCAAGACTACGATCAACGATATCCGCATTTATGACAATGCGAATGCCATCGTTCCGTATATCGCGCTTGATGGCAATCTCGCTGAAGACTCATCGATTTCTATGGCTGTAACGGACAGCACGGTTCGCGGCAATGAATCAATGGCTGTTTTCGATACCGGCTTGCAATATGGCACCATCCATAATGGCATCAATCTCGAAATAACCGCTGCGACTTCGTTTGCTCGGAACGTATCCGTTTATGGATCGGATATTCCTTTGCCTGCAGACAGCGCTTCATGGAAATTGATTACGGATGAAGGGTATATCTATTCATATGCCGACGAGCGGGCTTCGCTTACCGCGAGGAATACTACGGTTACCTATCCAAAGAATACGTCACGATATCTCAAGGTCGTCATCGGCCCCAGCGTAGATCGCCCATATTCGAATGGAGGCTCGGCGACAAATGTCGGGGAAGGAGCGATGGCTTCTGCGAAGTCATTCGCCCGCATCCAGATTCTAGGCGGCATCCTTCAGACAATTTCTTCGGTCTATGAGTCTCGCGATGTCAAAACAGTTTCATTATCTCCGGCACATGTCTCTGTTGTTGAGAATTCTAGCGAAAAAAGCACCGAGATCACTATCGACCTTGGCGATGTCGGAATCTATTCGAATCAAATCTCACTGAAGCTGACGAATCCGAATCAGCAATTCATCCGAAGGGCCGTCGTTCAGCGCATGGATTCGCCTGATGGGAACCTTGGCGGCAATTGGACGTTCTTCAGCGAGGGCAGTGTCTTCAATATCAATCAGCCTCTATTCACTGGATACAATCTGACGCTTTCATATCCCGAAGTGAAATCGCGATTCATCAGAATCGTTATATTCAATAAGGATGACCAGCCCGTATCTTTTTCTCAAAACGTATCTGATGTAAAAGTTCAGAGCAAAGTGCGCAGCATCCTATTCGATGCCTCAGCAGGGAAGACCTATAATATGTACTTCGGCAATCCGACAGCTCCAATGCCTCAATACGATATCGTCTCTATCAAGGCATATGCGGATACGCGGCCGACCGCTGCCAATCTCGGTGCCGTTGCTGAAAACAGCGCATATATTGCGCCTATCGAAGCCAAGCCGCATTGGAGCGAAAGCAATCGCATGATTCTCAATGTCGCTCTCGTAATTCTCGTACTCGTAGTTGGCGGCATCGTATATATGTATGTGAGAAAAATCCGCCGCGAGGACAATGATGGTCCTACTGTTGGAAATGATGCCGAGCAGGACGGCATTTAGCCAGACATCACCCTCCTTAGAAGTCGACTGTTGACGGATCTAATATTTCATTGATTAATAAACTAGCCTGTGCTATCTTTGGCCCAGGCTAGTTTATTTGATAGCTTTTCATCCGACATCTCTTTTGCCGGCTGAATCTTCTCGTTCAATTCCAACCCATATTCTGCATATCCTGAATTATGAAAACCTTGTTTCGTGCCTTGCTCTGCTCTCTTGCTTTCGGGGCATTCGCCCTTTCTCAGCCATCATCCGCCTCCGGAGAATCTCCGAAGGCGTCCTTTCCTGAGGCGGTCCCTGGAATTCCGCCAGTGATGTTTCCGTTTCCGACGGCATCGCCCAAATCACTCCAGGCAAATATTTCGACGCTCTCTTCGATCGAGCCGACCGCCGCGCCGTCGCCAACGACCACGGGCATCAGCCGGTCATGGAATTCGATTCCGAACCGTGACAATCCTTCTGCGAAAATCTTTCGCGTTCGCACCGTGCTGACGAGGCAGAATCTCGCCCCGGTGCGCTGTATTGGCGCGAACCTCGTTCGGCCGGGCAAATGCATTGGATCCGGTCTCATCATCGAGGACGATCTCGGCGAGTATCTGATTACCGCCCGCAGCGTCTTTTTGAAAAAAGGAGCATGCGAGGTTCAGATGCCCGGCATCGAATATCGCCGCGCGGTAGCCCGCATCGACGGGCAAGGAAATGAGCTGGCGGTTTGCCTGCTCGCATCCTATGAGAAAAAGCTCGAGGTCCAATCCGAACCCAGCGGGCTCATGGAGAGGCTGAATGCTGCTATCAAGGAGAAAAAGGAAGCCGGCCTCGCGCTCAGCGCCGGAGCGTTTCGGATCAATCTCAGCGACCTGACTCTGGAGGCATCGGTCGCGACCTGGCCAGGCTTTGGTCCGGACACTGTCGAATGCCTCGAAGTCCAGTCAACGGGCCGGAATCTCGGAACTGCGTTCACGCAGCTCGAAAAATCCACGACCGTCGGAGTTCTCGCCGGAGCCTGGCCTGAAGAGCAGATCGAATATATTCGCAAGCTCTACGGCAATCCGGACACTTCCGCTTTCAGTCTGGCATCCGGCCTGTCATGGGAAGAAGTCGAGCGAATCCGCGGCGACATGCTGCGCCTCTATCCCGAATTCAAGAAGAAGGATGGCCAGGCAAAAAAGCCGGCAAATGATAAATGATCGCATGCGATCCGCGATTATGCAGCGGCGGCCCGAAAGGGCCGCCGCTTTTACTTTACCAAGTTGTGCCAAAACGCCATGTGCCATAGAATCAGGTCATGATACAGGGCAAAACATCGGGCAGGAAAATCACGGTGACGAACTCGTCCGAGTACAAGAAAGTCGGCGCTGATATGGTCATCGCATATTCGACATTCAAGTCGCCGTTTGGAACATGCCTCGTCGCTTCGACCGACAAGGGCGTTTGCAATATTCTATTCGGAGCGAGCATTGCGGCAGATATTGCGGATCTGCAGTCGCGATGGCCTTTGTCCAAGCTAATGAAA
Source organism: uncultured Candidatus Saccharibacteria bacterium (assembly GCA_964368945.1). Classification (GTDB taxonomy): domain Bacteria; phylum Patescibacteriota; class Minisyncoccia; order Phycocordibacterales; family CAIZLB01; genus DALYDD01. Next base: position 13,118 of record CAYJDM010000002.1, on the reverse strand, counting down.
AAACATCAGCCCATTCATGCAGAAGTCGAAGCGTATTTCAAGGATCTCGCAGCCGGAAGCAAAACGCGGCGCAACGCATTTCCCATGCATCTCAAAGGAACGGATTTCCAGATAAGAGTCTGGAAAGCTTTGCTGACGATTCCAGGCGCCAAAACCTCTACGTATGGCGATATCGCAAAGAAGCTCGGCGATCCCAAGCTTTCGCGGGCGGTCGGCGGCGCAATCGGCAGCAACCCTGTCGGCTACATCATCCCTTGCCATCGCGTGCTCAAATCTGATGGCGGCATCAGCGGATTTCATTGGGGCGTGGAAAAGAAAAAGTCGATGCTCGCTTTTGAGGCTGAGGCAAAGTAATTTTTTAAAAAAATAAAATCGCGAGCCAATAACTCAAGACAAATAATCAATAAAATGAAATACGTCGCATTGCTCAGAGGCATAAATGTAGGAGGAAATTGCAAGGTTGATATGAAGCTGCTCAAGGCTGTCTTTGAAAAAGCCGGGATGAAGGAAGTGAAGACATATATCAATTCCGGAAATGTCGTCTTCGATGCGTCCGCAAGCGACACTGCGGGCCTCATCGGCAAGCTGGAAAAGGCGATTGAAAAGGCTTTCGGTTTCGCTGTGCGCGTTCTCGTAAAATCCCTGCCTGAGATGAAAAAGATCGTCGGCGAGCTGGAGGATTCTTGGGCGACCGATAAGGAGCAGCGCTGCGATATCATTTTCCTTTGGCCAGAATTCGATGCCAAGGCCGTTCTCAAGGATCCTGCCTTGAAGCATCTGAAGCCTGGAATCGATCATGTCATATATGTAAATGGAGCCATGATTTGGCGCATCGATCGAAAGGATGCGACCAAAAGCGGCATGCCCAAGATGATCGGCAGCCCGCTCTACAAGGGCTCTACGGCCCGCAACTGCAATACAGGGCGAAAGCTCCTCGATCTTATGACAGCCAAGGAGGGATAGGGCAAGTTGAAATCATATGGAAAATATGCCAATATAGAGCCCACTGGAGGAGTGGCCGAGTGGTTTAAGGCAGCAGTCTTGAAAACTGCCGTTGCTCGCAAGGGTACCGTGAGTTCGAATCTCACCTCCTCCGCATCAAAACAAAAGTCCCTACGCACTGCTGCGTAGGGACTTTTGTTTTGTCGTGAAGAGGTGTTGATGAGAAAGGCGGAGCCAATGTCCGCTCAGCAGAGCGGACGGCGAGCCGGGGTAGCGCAAATTCCTGAGCGACGGCGAGGGGATATAGAGAGATTCGAAAGCGAGGAAAAAGGCAAACTGCTTTGCCTTTTTCCAAGCCGAGTCTGAATGAGCGTTTTCGATCTGAGCGAAGCGAAGCAGAAAATGCGATTGAGGACGAATCTCACCTAATGTAAGTATATCGAATTGTTGTTTTGCACAACGATCAGTCTTTTTTATTTATAATTTGTTTATGAAATATAAAAAAGAAGACGAAGAAGTGATAGGCAAAGGCATAGGATATCCTTACGATATTATGCCAAAGGGTTATCCGAATAAAATAAGTAACAAAAAAATTGAGGAAGTAATGGAAAGATTTCTTAAAAATATTAGAAGCAATGCTGGTGTAGAGCCGATTGTGAATAGGGATTTGGCATTCATCAATCTCGGGTTAAATGAGCTGAACAGTCGGATCAGTAGGAGTCAGTCCAGGATAGCTTTTTGGCTATCTGTGCTCTCGGTTATTTTTGCCGGCCTTGCCCTTGTGAATGACGTTTGTTTTTCTTCCTGGCTTTTGTAGACATAAAAAATAAAAAACCGACGGAGCACAGGGCTCTCCGTCGGCTTTGTTTTGCAGCGATCAAATGTCGCCGTTGTCTTTCACGAACCATCTCAGCAATCGGGCTTCGTCCACTTCGCATTCGCTTTCGACGATGCGACGACCGCTTCGATGAAGGCTAGCCCGCGTACGCCGTCCCCAACGCTGGGGTAATCGAAGCATTTGGGCTCGTCGCCTTCAAAGCAATACTTCTTTCCCTCGATGCGCGCAAGCACGGCCTTTGCGAAGCCCGTGTACACATTCGCGAAAGCCTCGAGATACCCTTCGGGGTGACCGGGAGGCGTGCGACCGGCATCGAGCGCCGCCTTGCTGAGGTAGCCATTAGCGGTGCGATACACCTGCGCTGGCTTATCGGGCCACTTCACGAGCAGGGTGTTAGGCTCTTTCTGATGCCATTCGAGGCCGCCTTTTTCGCCATAGACCCGGATATTGAGATTGTTCTCCTCGCCCACGCTGATCTGAGAGCAATGGAGCACGCCTTTCGCGGCAATGCCGCCGGGCTTATCGGGGTCTTTGAAGCGGAGCAGGACGTTCGCATCGTCATCCAGCTTGCGGCCTTTGACGAAGCTCGTAATGTCGGCGGCGAGTTCGGAAATCTGCAGGCCGGTAATGTATTCGGCGAGATTCTCAGCATGCGTGCCGATGTCTCCGACACAGCCGCCTGCGCCGCTCTTCTTGGGATCGGTGCGCCATGATGCCTGTTTGACACCGCCGCCTTTTCCTTTTTCCAGCCTCGTCGCGAGCCATCCCTGCGGATACTCGACCACCACTTTGCGGATCTTGCCCAGTTTCCCAGCGGCGATCAAGGCGCGCGCCTCTTTCACCATCGGATAACCGGTATAATTATGCGTCAGGCCATAGAGCATGCCGGTCGATTTGACGAGCGCGAAGAGTTCCTTGGCTTCCGCGAGATTGAATGTCGCCGGCTTGTCGCTAAGGACATGGAATCCGTTTTCCAAGGCCATCTTGGCCGGCGGGAAGTGCATATGGTTGGGCGTGACGATGGAGATAAAGTCCATGCGTTGGCCTGCGGGCAAAGCGGCTTCGCCTTTGATCATCTCCTCCCAGGTGCCATAGCACCGTTCGGGAGTAAGAAAGAAGTCCGCGCCGCTTTCCTTGGATTTTTTGGGTTCCGACGAGAATGCGCCGCAGACCAGCTCGATTTGCTGATCCGTAGCTGCCGCGATGCGGTGAACTGCGCCGATAAAGGCGCCGCGTCCGCCGCCGACCATGCCGTAACGAATTTTTCTGGATGAACTCATGGGTGATGCTAATTGGTTTTGGTATTGCTGAATTTCGAATGGCTGCGTCAGTGCCTCCATTCATGTTCGGGTTTTGGTTTGCTGGACACTGTCAATGTGTCAATCCGCGGCAATAGTATGGATTATTTGAAATAGTGTCAACAGTATGTCAATTTTGTGCCAGGCGCGGCATGGTATCATTTTACATATGAAAAAAATCGCATACCTAACCGCACTCGCCATCGTGCTCGCCGCAGTATTCGGAATCGCATCAGTCGCCCATGCCGCTGACGCATCTCTCCGCACTGACAAGGCGGAATATAAGAAAGGGGATTATGTGAAAGTCTTGATCTCGCTGCCGAATCAGAAGTTCGGAGAGTGCAAGACTTCATTCATCTCCCCAAGCGGTGCAAAGATAGCCGATGGAACAAGCGGCTGCGTAGCCGGATCCAATTCGGCCTTCGATGCCCGATTCGACAAGGAGCCACGCATAACGTATGTGCCAGAGGGTCAGCTTGTTTCCTTCGCTACATATATAAAGGAGAATGGCATCCAATATTCGCGACTCGGCGAGCAATACGGGACATGGAAGTTCGTCGTCGATGTTTACAATGAGGACGGAACCCTCTGGAAAAGCCTTTCCACAAGCTTCAATTATGGAAACTATGAATCGGTGGATAGCAATTGCGTGCTCAAGGGAGAGGTGACAAAGACCTGCACATTCCTAGCCAATCAATTCGTCATTACCAAAGGCGCGGGCTGTGGCCCTTCACCTGTGGCGATTTCAGTCTCGTATTATGGAGGGAAATATTCTTTCGATCTCAAGCAAGGAGAAAAAGGAACGATGCCCGATACGCAGTCCGGATATGCGATAACGGTTCGAAATAATGGCGCTCCATGCGGCGAGGATATTTTGAATATAAAGCTGGATAGGGAATTGATAAAGGAAGCACCGGAACCGGTAGCTGTATCATCTAAGACACCTGCAAAATTATCAGACAAGCAACCATCTGCTGTGTCCGCTGGCAAATCAATCGGAAGCGGAACGGGAAATTACATCATGGATGCACCAAATGAGCCGATCGTATCAAAATCTAATTCAGCAGATGCTCAGGCTGATGCAGCAGTCACTGCACCAAAGTCAAAGCGCCTCTTCGGGATCTTCAGGTTCGACAATGCTCGAACCAACTGGTGGACGGTATTTGCATGGTAAGGCGATCCGCATTACACTCAGGCGTATGGATATGAAAAAAATCCTGGGCATCGATATGGGAACAAAACGAATCGGACTCGCGCTCTCCAATATAGAGGGCACTTTCGCTTTTCCTCTAAAGACCCTCGAAATCGTCCAGGTCGCCAAGAATCTCCCAAGCATCGCCAACCAGATCGGCGTCATTGCGCATGAGAATGCCGTAGAGGAAATCGTAATTGGCGAATCCAAGACATTCGCTGGCCAGGACAATCCCATCATGGAGCATGTGCATGCACTCAAGCCTTTATTGGAGGCGCAGTCATTCGCAGTGCATTTTATCCCTGAATTCATGACCAGCTCGGAGGCGACGAGGCATCAGGGCAAGAACGACCATATTGATGCATCAGCGGCCGCGATAATCCTGCAGACATTTCTTGATAAAAAAGCCAATGCAGGTAAACTAGCATAAATACAAAGCAATAAATCCATGACACAAATAACATTCGAAGATTTCATAAAGGTTGAGATGAAGATCGGCAAAATCCTCAGCGCAGAGCCTGTAGAGGGTTCTGAAAAGCTGCTCAAATTGAGCGTCGACTTCGCCGAAGAAACTCCTCGCCAGGTAATTTCCGGCATCGCCAAGCAATTCGTATCCTCAGGCAAGGCTGTCGAGGAAGGTGATGAGGGCGATATGGAGCAGGAAGTCGAAGTGGAGACAAAGACCGTTGTCGGCCTTGTAGGAAATAGCTTCGTTTTCATAACCAATCTCGAACCGCGCATGATCATGGGACTCGAAAGCCAGGCGATGATCGTCGCTGGAACATCCGATGAGGGACTTGCATTGATGTCGCCAACTCACAATCTGCCAGCGGGAACAAAACTGTCGTAGGAAGATCATTGTCCCTGAATCGTAAACAATTTTAGATCGGAAGATTTTAGTCTTGCGTTTCCGCAATAGGAGTCAAATTCTGGTTTATTAACTGTGAGGACTTGGCAAGACAAAATCTTACGAGAAAAAATTGTGTTATGATTCAGGGTAATGAGCCTGAAGAATTGGTTTTTAGTTCATATCCCAACTCCTGAATATATGTCGATGTCACATGTCGGCGTCGATATTTCTCCTGTATCTATTCGCGTCATCGAATTGAATAAAAAAGACGGACATATCAAGCTCGGAAAGTATGGAGCGCATCAATTGCCCTCAGTCGTCGATCGCAGCCAGCCCCTTGTTCAGAATGAAGGACTCATTGCGACGCTCAAGGAAATAAAAAAGACCTATGATTTGGATTTCGTGGAGGTTGCCATTCCAGAGGAGTTGGCATATCTATTCACGACGCTTCTTCCATATGGCGATGAGGAGACGATTCGCAACCACATAGAGCTTCATTTGGAGGAAAACGTCCCGCTCGCGCTTTCGGACGCCGTTTTTGACTATCATATGATCGAGGCTCAGTCAGCGGAAGCCGTTGATCCCGGAGTCGCAGAGCGGCCAGATGCCGATGACAAGGATGCTTCCGGATCGCCAAAGGCGGTCGATGTGAACGAGCTTCGCGTTTCTTCGAAGCCGCGATCTTTCCTCGCATCAGTCTCGGTCGTGTCTCGCTCTATCATCGACAGCTATATCGAGGCTTTCGAATTGGCAGGCATGACGCCCGTATCTTTTCTCATAGAGAATCAGGCGCTCTCGAAATCCATCGTCAAGAAAGGCGATGATGCGCCGCGACTCATCGTGCATGTGGGGGAAAAGAAATCCGTGATCTCGGTTATCAGCAATGGTTCCGTGCAATTCACTTCGACGGTTCCAATCGGAAGCGAGGATTTCACGCTGGCCATAATGAAGGAATACAATGTCTCTCGCGAAGAGGCGATCCGGATGAAGACCGAGCGCGGCCTTCAGGAGGGGAATGGATCGATCTTCATGTCGCTCATCAATACCGCCTCTGCCCTCAAGGATGAGATCGAGCGCATCGTTCTGTATTGGCAGAGCTTTGTCGACAAGCGCCCGAATAGCCAGAATAAAAAGAGCTCCAAGCTCGCTTCCGTCGTGCTTTCGGGGCGCGATGCATTGATCAATGGATTCAAGGAGTATCTGGCTGCGACCGTTCGGCTGCCGGTCAATATCGCCAATGTTTGGTCGAATGTATATGATATTGATAAAAAGATTCCGGAAATCGAATATATAGACTCGCTCGACTATGCTGCTGCAATAGGCTTGGCTCTGCCGAAGCTCGACGATATCGATTAATTTTTTCCAAAAAAATGCTCCATCTACTCCCAGAATACCAAAAGAAAAAAGTGCTCACCGAATATCGGCTGCGCCTCGCTGTCGTGCTCATACTCATGCTCGTATTCGCCATCGTGGCATTCGCAATCTTCCTCATGCCTTCATATGTATATCTCTTCACTGAGAAGTCAGAGCTCGTTGCAAAGAAAACGGCACTCTCATCGCTTGTCGCATCCCGCTCGGCGGGCAAGACTACGCAGGGCGGCGCCGATATCGTCAAATCCATCAATGCTCTCAAGCCCATACCTGGTGCTTTGGATCCCATCCTATATATAGACAGGCTTGCCCCAATGAGCTCGGCTGTCAGGGTTTCCGGATATTTCATGACTCCGACCCCTGGCAATAAGGTCGGAATCGTCATAACAGGAATAGCGGATACGCGAGAGGCTTTGTCGAGTTATGCAAATTCTCTCGATGACAAATTCGGCGGAGTTAAATTGCCTTTGTCAGCTTTGGCCAAGCAGTCGAACATTCCATTCGAATTCAAGTTCGAGGTCGATCAGGCTAAGCTTGATAAAAAGCCCGGCGCGGCAGTTACGGTCACCGCGACTGGCACGACTTCCATGCAGCAATAATATCGAGACAAAACCACCGCCATGAAAAAACACCTCATCACAATCATAATCGTCAGTCTCATCTGCATAGCTTGCGGCTTCGGAGCATTTATGTTTTATGAAAAAATACATGCATCGCAGACCGAGGTAGCGGCGCTTCAGCAGGAGGTTCAGTCATTGCAGATACAGTCAGATCGCCAGAATACGCAGAAGCGGGAGAGCGCCGAGAATGTCAAAACCGTAGAGCTTGATGGATATTTCATCTCTCCTGACGGCGCCCTCGGATTCGTCGAATACATTGAAAACCTCGCTGTCTCAAGCGGCCTTACATACAGAATCAACCTTTTTGATTCTGCGCAGGATCCCGAAGCCTCAAAGAATGAGAAGGAATTGCTCAAGACTTCGCTCACAACGACCGGATCGATTCAGAATACGCGCAACTTCATTTCTCTCATCCAGACATTGCCGTATAATGTAAAGATCACCAAGGTCGACCTGAAGCGAACGGCTGATCCAGCCGCTGCGATCTCCGCGAAGGATTCCTGGACTGCCATAATCGATTTCTATGTCATCAAGAGCATCGATAAGCCTGCCGATCCGAATGCTGCAGCACAGCGATAGGGAAACGAGCATGAATTGATACGAAGATTTGAAATTTTAAAATGAAAAAAACCTCAAACTCAAGCAAGACTCATAAGCCCAAGATGATGTTCCTGCGATGGATAGGGAAAACCCCTACCGTCGACTGGCTCATCCTCAGCGTTCTTTTCGTCTGCTTCATCCTCACGGTGGCCGTCTGGAGCGCATTGTATTTCATGGGAGTAAAGGCTGAGCTGGCAAAGAATCTTCAGGCCGTCTCTGCTGCACCTGCTCCCATAACCGAGACTCAGGAGGAACAGCTCCGTGCCATCATAAGCGTCTATGAAAAGAAGAAGGCGGATCATCTCGCGCTCCTCGGCAAAACCAAGATCGATACTGCCGCCGAGGCGAAATCGAATCCCGTCATAGCATCGTCTACCGCTACGAGCACTGCGACATCGACAGCGACTAATCGAGCAGCGCCTGGCACGGCCTCCAGCACGGCCAGATAAATTGACCCAGCATACCCTTGCTGGTATAAATAGGGCTCCGCTTGGTCTCGCTCTCGATTCCCTCGATCCCTTGGTGCGAGTCTGTGGCGGAGAAAGCGAAAAACGCTAAAAAAACACTGCCCCTGTAGTTAAATGGATATAACTGCGGACTTCTAAGCCGCTGTTCTAGGTTCGATTCCTAGCGGGGGCACATCAAAACAAAAGGACTGCACTGCTGCAGTCCTTTTGTTTTGATGTGCCAGCCGGAGCGTTATCGAGCCAGCAGGCGAGATCGCGAGGCGGGGTCGCGGAATTTTGTGAGCGACGGCGAACAAAATATCCGTGACCACATGCTACTATTAAATATATGACCGACACCAACAACGTACCCATCCTCAAGAGAGATCTTAAACATGGAACCTCATTTGCCGTAACAGGAACAATAATCGTAGGCATTATCGGACTGATCTATGGCTTTATCAAATCCTTCGACTGCAAGGAGAATCTCATCGCAGGCCCAAGCTGTATGGGGTGGCACTGGATAATCACGTTTTTCTATGGAATTGCAGGGATATTCCTCGGATTTGTAATAGGCGCCATTATTGGAATGATCGCAGATGCCTTTTCTTCCAAGAAATAAATATATGAAAAAACCCCTCTACTATTTTCTAGGCATTGCCCCAATTTTATATATTGCATATCTTGTTTATCGAGATATGTTGCAGGTAATTAGCACTCTCGAATCGATGCCTCCAGGCACTGCGGATCAGTGGATTCTAAACGCTGTAGGGGTTGTCTTATTGCTGATTCTTACTTTTATCGTATTTAACGTAATGAGACAGCGCATCTCCTTTCGAAAAAAACTGATAGGGTATGCGATCCTGCTCGGAATCGTATCGGGTGGGATTTCATTCGCTATCGGCCCAGACCTTTCTGTAATCGCTATCGCTTTGGCTTTGCCAATTTGGACACTCATATTGAGCTTCATCGCGCCGATGGCCTCAGCGCCTATCGTGTTGTCGAAATAGAGATTGTGATGCGTCCCGAAATCTTATGTGCAGAAAGACCGCCCTTTCGAGCGGTCTTTCTGCTACCGAATCATATTTTAATTCAATCAATATCCTCGGTCAATTTTTTATAAAAAATATGAAGTATCACATACACAAACACAAAGATCGCTCAGTCAAGAGCGATCTGAGGGCTTCCGTCTCACCAGCATTCTAAATATATTCCAAAGGCTCAGATTGCGCAATATTGCATCGCAACCGAGAATGTTATAATTGTCCCAATGCCCACAATCCATCCCAAAGCCTTTTTCGGAGACAAAATAATACCGATCGAATCTGCCAATCTCAGCGTAGCGAGCTCCGCCATCCTCTATGGCCTCAGCGTCTATACCGTTTTTCCCATTATCGTCACGCCTCATGGCCTTGCAGCATTCCGCCTCCGCGATCATTATGCCCGCCTCATCAATTCTGCCCGCATCATCGGCATCGATACCTTCGAGCCCGAATGGGATTTCAGCAGATTCAAGAATACCGTTGCGGAACTGGCCAAAGCGAACAATCTAGACGGCAGCGTGCCCATGGTATTCGTCCGCGCCACCGTTCATGTCAGCGATCTCATTCCAGGCACTCGATCCCGAGGCCTCGGCACGACCCTGAGCATTTTTATCTATGATGCAAATCCTATAATCCCTCAAGGCGGAGCGCGACTCAAGACAAGCGTATGGCGAAGAGTGCCCGACTATGCCATTCCTTCGCGCGCAAAAGTGAATGGGGCATATGTGAATTCGGTCCTCGGCAGGCAGGATGCTCTCGATAGCGGCTATGATGATTGCGTCTTTCTCGACAATGATGGACATGTCTGCGAATTGAGCGCCGCGAATATATTCATCGTCAGGAATGGAAAGATCATAACGCCAGGACATGCCGGCGATATCCTCGAAGGAATCAATCGCATGACCATTCTCGAATTGGCAGAAAGCATGGGCATTGCAGCGGAAGAGCGGCCGATAGATCTGACCGAGCTCTATGTTGCAGATGAGATATTCGCTTGCGGCACATCATCGTTCGTCGCTCCGATTGTTCAGATTGATGCGCGAAAGATCGGCACCGGAACGATCGGTCCCGTAACCGACAAGATCAAGGCGGTATATTCGAATCTCATGAGCGGCGATGCTTCGGACGCTCTATTCAAAGAGTATTTCACTCCTCTCATCTGATTTTAATAATCGGAATGGTACAATTGGCATATGAATAAAGAGCGCATAGCATTTCTTTTCGGACTGTCGGCGATGGCGATCGTTATGTTTTTTTTGGGAAAAAATGTCCAGGCCGCAGGGTTTGATCCGATGACCGGCTTGCCTGTGCCCGATGCTGCTCCAAAGATGATCAGCCTTCCGACGACATCGCAGAATCTAACGCTTTTCAAGGCGTCGAATATCATCAAGCTGAGTGTTCCGTCATTCAAGCAGGAATATGCCAATAGCTGCGAGCCATCCGCGCTGCGCATGGTTCTGGCATATTATGGAATCACAGCAAGCGATTTTGAAGTTTTGGAGAAAATAGGCTATGCGCCGCGCTTCAAGGATCTCGCAAAAAATGAATGGGATGATCCGCAGAAGCAATTCGTCGGATATGTAGACAATGTCGGCGGCGGCTATGGTGTATATGGTCAGCCGGTCGCTGCTGCAGCGGAAAAATTCGGACGGACAACGGAATACCGAACCTTCATTACGCCTCAATTTTTAGCAAAGGAAATCTCATTAGGCAATCCGATCATCATCTGGGGATCGACGTCGATTACTGCTGAACCGTATGCATGGAACCTTCCTTCTGGAGGACAGGCCCGAGCTTTCAAGGGAGAGCATGCCCGAGTTGTTGTTGGGGTAAAAGGATCGATACTGAATCCAGCGGGTTTCTATGTGCATGATCCAATCAATGGAAAAAGCTTTGAATATTGGACTACGACCAAGATGGTAGAGCAGCTCTATGGCGTCATGGGCATTACGAACCAGGCTGTGGTCGTGCGGTAGGCATTTACATTTGCAGGGCTGGTGATAGCATTAGAACCGCTACAGCACATTGTAAGCGAGGGTTCAGATCATGTCTGGCCGCCTTTGCGACCATCCGTGCCTGTTTCTCGCCTCATCTCATTCCGAGAGCAATTCTGCCTACGGCATGCCTGGAGATTGTTCCAGGTTCCCGTTCTTTACACCTATGAATACGTTTGCCTTCCACCGCCGGATTCCTGTCCGCGGCATTGAAATCAGTCTGCTGTCTATCGCATTCGTCCTGTTCGTCGCTGCGCTCCTCAGTCATTTCCTCACGGGCTGCAGCGAAAAGCCGATCCCTGCCAATGCCTACTCCGCAGCGAATCCCTCGAAAACGAAAGTGCCTATCGTCATTTGGCATCAGCAGGCATCTGTCATCCCTTCTGACAAGGTCGCATCGATTGCGCCGCCTGATCAGAAATATCCGCTCCGAGGCTTCGTCATTGCTCCTATGGGCGGCACGCTTTGCGCATTCGCTTCTCGGGATCTCATCCGTGAAGCAATGCCCGATATATTTGAAGAAAAAGACGTATGGCGTCCGCTTTCAGCAGACGGAACCCTCATGGTTAGGTATTTGCCAGACGGCCTACCTGGCTATGAAAGCCCGGTCGTCAAAAAGCTGAAAGGAAATTGCGAGCTGGTCATCAAGATGCCAGTGATTCGCCAAACCGGTCCGTCCAAATGGGAAGTGCGCATCGATGAAATCGCATTGCAGCCTGACGAAGAAGGCCGTGGATTTCAGATGAAGCTTGAAGATGGGAGACAGAAATATCTCCAGTATCAGGCAAAGTCTGCTGCCGCACCTCCGAAATTCCTGCCGGAAAGCCAATGGGCAGGCAATGGCGTCTATAGAAAAGACGTTGAGATTGATGCGAAAACCGACGGCGACTTTATCACGAAAGTGAGCGTCGACGTCCTTGTCGGCATTGTCTGGGATTGCAGGATTTCTGTGATTGGCACCGTGCCGCCGGAGACCAAGGCGATAGTGCGCGTCATCGCGATTCCTATCATGGATAGCGATGCCGCTGAGACGCCTGGTGCGGATACCGTTTCCGCATCAGCTGAAATTCCAGCGAGCATTTCGAATGCCGTCGGCACCTCGAAGGAGGTTCCATGAGAGCAAGCGTTTTGCAAAATGAAAGCCGTACCCTGCGAGGGGTACGGCTTTTTCACATAAAATTTAAAAAAAGAAAAAGGGCCGCGCATTCGGCTGAATGCGAGGCCCTCAAATTCGTACTGACAGCATCAGGCAGCAGCTCTTCGCCACACGATATCTGATTTGCCCAAAACCCAGATGCCGTAGGTTTTGTCTGGAACGTTTCCGCCATCGGCGGCAGGCATGTCAATGCGTCCTGCGGCAAGCAATTCGCGCACGGTCTTCTCAGCCAAGTTTGGGTTGGCTTTCCAGTAGAGCACTCGAAGCTGTGCGATAAGCGTTCGCCATTTTTTTTCGTCTTCAATCACGCGATCCGTAACGATTCTCACGATTTGCGCCGGTTGAATATGGCCGTTGGCCACAGCTTGGATGCATTTTGAAAGGGAGATACCGATGACTTGCTGATCTCCGCGTACGTCTACCGTGTTCATGGATGGTGTGGATGTTGGGTTTTTGCGGCCGCCGCAGGATTGTGGGCGTTTCCGTATTGATGATGTTGCAGTTTCTGGGCTTTGTCAAACATGTTGATTCTGGGGAGAAGGATAAATCACGGGACTCGGTCACGGATAATTTTGCTCCGCAAAATTTCCGCGACCCCGCCTCACTCGCGGCAATTCGCTGCGCTCATATAGCCGCTTCGCTCCGGCTTTCGAGTCCTGTATCCCCCACAAAAAACAAAAACCACCTCTTGGGTGGGTTTTGTTTTTTGTGGGGGATACAGGACTCGAACCTGTGACCGTCTCAGTGTAAATGAGTTGCTCTACCAAC
>CAYJDM010000001.1:20461-186763 GCA_964368945.1 uncultured Candidatus Saccharibacteria bacterium | reverse complement strand
CATCCAAGCCATCCTTGGATTTTTCTGGCGTATCGCCTCTCAATGTTCATCCCGATTATGACGGATATGGAAATCAGAAAGCGGGCACATTGATCTCGCCAAGACATATCGTTCTCGCCACACACTACACTGTCAGAATCGGAGCAAAAATGGTATTCGTCGACCCAACGGGCATATCGCATGAAAGAACCCTGCTTGCCACAAAGGACATCAGCCGTTCGGATATCACGATAGGCGTCCTGGACAGGGATTTGCCGAGCACTATCGCGACATATGAGGCACTCGACTATTCTTCATATATAAAAAAGACGCGCATCGTCAATGAGCAGAATCCCGAAGCGCTCATCCTATCGCTTAATCAAGACGGAAATGTTTTTCTGCATGCAATGCTTGGGACATATAGCGGCGGTCTATTGGATGGCGGAGATATCAGAGGGCAATTCGCTCATAGCTATCTATACATACCCGGACCCATGCAAACCCCGATTGCGAATACGCCCATTACGCCAGCAAGATTAGCACTGACAGGAGCTCTTCGCGACGGCGATTCTGCATATCCTAATTTCGCTGTTATAAAAAATAGGCTCGTGCTGCTTGGGACTCATTTCAGAGCGACAAGCGCGGATATGATTGGATCACGATCAGTAGCGATCAATGCGGCAATGAAGGAATTGGGTGGAAACTATTCGCTTAGGCTGGTAGATTTGGATTGCTTTACGAGTTATAGGTAAGACGTGCCACTTACGCGCATTTGTTGGCGGGGTGAGTCGGGCTAGAACTATGGTTTGTTAAGCTGAACACCCTCTGTTTCAAGTACCTTGGCATAGTTCAAACGACCCGACTCGGGCGGGTCAATTTTCTACTGAGAAGCCCTTTCTTGAATCTTGGGAATAATGGCAGCAGGAAAGATTTGCTCCAATTGTTCAGGATCTTTTTTGATATCTACCATAGATACAAAATCAGTCACCTCAAACTTGGATTGTTCAATTGCCGCAACCCTAGCCGCACCTGAGACTAAAGGTATTTTGGTATCTTTTGAATCAACACTCGCCCAGATGTAATACTTTGGGTAAGCGACCCCTGATTGAGTTGCACCATTTCTTAACATTTCATAACTTACAACAACTTCTTTATTGTACTTTTGAGAAAAAAATAACGTTAAATCTCGCGTCAAATATTCATCAGCAAGATCTTGCCGAGGTGTGTCCGCTTCAATATGTGAATTTGAAATATCTTGGGTTGATTTTTGCGCATATACGAAATACATGATCGCACTTATCGCAAGTAATAAGAGTATTATTATTTTTAGAAGATTTTTCATATATTTTATCTCTCATGCGTCCGAATGGGATATCCCACTTAGGCGCCCTTGTTGGCGGGCCCATTCGTGCTAGAACCGTGGACGGTTAAGGCCTGTAAGGTCGGTTTGTAATGATTTGTGTATAGCATATCTACCCCACTCGTGCGGACTGGATATTAAATTATTCATTAGATTTAATAAACAAAACCAATAATCCCCCGACTAAGTTTGAGACAACATCGGCAATAGCCTCTTTAAGACTTGAAGAATAAATCTTATATTCTTTTGCATACGAGGTGAACATTTCTAAAATGCCCCACTCTATAATTTCCCACACCAAGGAAACAATCAGAGCAGTGGCAATTATAGCAATTCTTTTATATAAAGAATTTTTATTTGATTTATATTTCTCTACGTACCAAAGAATGAATAATCCACACGCAATACCTACAAATGCATGCAATACATTATCAACCCATACAAATCCATTTGCTATTTGACGATCATATACACCGAGGTAGTTGAAAGTAAAATGCAGTACAGGAACAGCTAATAATATAACTATTGAAATATAGAGTTTTAAATTTTTCATATTATATTTCGTGCTAGCTCTTCTTGGCGGGCCCACTAGGACTCGGTCACGCATAATAATCGCTGCGCGATTATTTGCTCGACCCCGCCTCCTTGTCGCGCTTCGCCGATCGGTTAATTCCGTGATTGTATCATGCCGCCGGCTCACGGCGCGACTGCGTCCGGCTTTCTCGTCCCGATTGATGCCCTTAGTCTCATATTAAAAACCACAGGTTTGTGACCTGTGGTTTTTAATATGAGATGCGGGCCGACTCGTGCTAGAACCGTGGTCGGTCAAGACCTGTATAGCCCATTTTGGATATTTCCATAGTACCATATAGACCCCACTCGTGCGGGTCAAAAAGTGACAAAAGTGACACGGATTGAGATATTAAAGTTACAGCCCTGTGTCACTTTCACCTTAGTCTATCTTTCAAATTCGTGCAGAAGATCTAGATAGGCCTTCTGCCGCTCCGATGAAACCCAGCTTTCAGGCAGTTTTGGCAAACTATTGCTTTCAGCAATCCTGCTGCACATATCACAATAAAACCCATCCGGCGTTGCCACGAAAAGCCAGGAATATTCCCATCGCTCCAACAACTTTTCTGCGCATTTCTTCAATTCTTCAAAATCCATTTGGGATCGATATTTCACTTCGACCAAGTACAATTTGGCCCTATCTTCTGAAACCAAAGCAAAGTCTGGTGCTTCCGATATATTTTCTATTATCTTAGGGACTTCAAGCAAATGTCGATACTGGGTCAAAGTCGGAACGGTATGCTCGTAGCCGAAAGGGATCACGGTGTACCTCCCTTCTTCGCGTATCATCTGCTCGAAAATGGTTTCGGCGATCTTGCCTTTTATCAACTTTCTTGAAAATTCAATTTGCATGACATTTAGTATATCACTTAACCCTATCTCTCGACCTGAGCAAAAACCGATAGAGCAAAATGGCCATGCAAGCGCCGACAATCCCTACGAAGAAAAGCTCTTCGAGAGGCAGAGCTTTTCCTGAGACCACAAGCGGTGGTAGAAAATAAGCCCCATTGAATTCCCACCACGAATTATGCACAGCAACCGATTCAAACAGTGTGGTGAGCAAGAAGAAATACCCTGTCGCAAATACATGTCTTCGACTGAAGCTTTTAAGGTAAAATAACAGAAGAATGACAGGCAACGCGAAGAACACCGTGCCCAGAATCAGATACAGATAAGACGTTTTAAGATTAAAGAAATTCTGACCATAAGATGCGAGCAAGATAAAGAACGTGGCCATAACAATCAGACTAGCCATAAGGAAAGTTTTCATCTTTGAAGCCAAAAACTTCTTGACCTGAACCATATCGGAGACCCCACTTATCATGACCACTGTAAATATCGCGCTCGCCATCCAGATATAATCCTCAAGCGGGATCAAGTTTAGAAAAAGCGGAAAGATGGGATTCGGCACATTCCATAGATTGCTTGCCGTGCCTATGTAATCCACAATCAGCGTAAAAGGAATGGCCGTAAGCAAGGCGAACAGGATAGGATGCAATACTTTTTTCTTATTTCTAACGGCAACGTATATCCCAGGTGCGAGATAGAACAGAATAATTCCCCAGAAATATGATAACGGGAATTGCAAAGAAACCAGCGTGGCAAATGCTGGCAATAATATGAGTGGCAGTATTGAGGACCTCATAGGACAAATTCTAGCCTAATTCCCTCTCACTACCAAGACCACCCCACAGATCATGATGACGAAAACGATCATCTTCTTGACGACACTTCGACGATCAACCTTTTCCTTAAATAATTTCGGAAAGAACCGTCCGAATATCATTGCATAGATCAGGACAACGAAAGGTTGGAAAGACCCGATGCTCTTGGCAAGAGTGACTGGCACCAGCGATATCGCATAGACTGCGGCTCCAGTTCCTGCAAATGTCAGGATTTCCTCGGTGGCAAAAACAGGTAGGTTTTTCGTAAATACCTTTCTCTCGCCGATAATGTCTCGTCGAGATTTAGGAATGAACAGGAAGCATAACGCGATGAGGAATGAAAAAATAACAGGCCACACAAATCCCGTACTCCAGCTGACATTCTCAAACAGGTACTTGTATATCACCCCTTCCCCTGCCAGCATTACTGAACACAGAATCATGTAGAAAAACGAGGCATTGAATCTCAGCCGCGCTTTTCCGTTGAATGTAGCGACGGCGCTGGCAAGAATGATGATGAAGAATCCTAAGTACTGAGTGAATGTCAGCACTTCACCCACCATGAGATACGCCAAGATCGGAACGAATATTCTTCCGAGAGAAAACAAAGCCGTAATAATCGACGTGTCTTCAGTCTGCAGAGATTTGTAATACGGAAAGAGATAAAGGACTTCAATCAGTCCGATAAGGAGAAACCACGGCAACAGGTACAGTGGTGGCAAGCCAGGCGATTGGATCAAAAATACAAACGGCAGGAAAATGACATTGAGAAAGCTACTATAAAACACCAGCGTCCACAGGTTCTTGAAAAGACGGTTTGCCAGATAGTTATCGAGGATATTGGCGAATCCATGAAGAACAGGTGTTATGAGCGCGATGAGAATCCAATGCATATGCGTATTAGTTTACATTCTTTGGCGCCACTTTGACATGACCAGTCAGGAGCATGATACCGATTGCAAAAGGCACAAATGAAATAAGTTGCCAGACAGTTGGTGAGGTCCCAATCAATATCCAGGCGAACAGAAGCGTCAAAAGCGGACCCATGCTGCTGAGAGCCAGAGCCTTGGTGACAGAGATATACCGTATCTCCTCTATCCACAGGATCTTTGTGAATCCGAACAGAACGAAGCCGTTAATGAAAAGCGGTAACCATGAGGCTTGTAGATCATTCAAAGATGCGTGCATTCCGAAACTTGAGGCAAGCAAAAATAGAAAAGGTACGGCGATGATAGATCTCAGAAACATGAGGGATTCGGCTGAAGCTACGGTTCGCGCCTTTTGTGCAAAATAATTTCCGACGGGACAGAAGAAAGTGGCTAGGAGGATCAGATAATCCCCTTTATTGATTCCGCCAATTGTGGGCAGTAAGACTATGATTGCCCCAAGTATCATGAGAAAAGCTCCAGCCATTCGACCACGTGTGATATATTCTTTTTTCCAGATATTGAAAAACAGAAATGAGGTGAAAATTTCGAAAAGTGAGATGATACTACCGTTTCCCGGCGAGGTCATTGTAAGGCCGACAAAATATAATCCGTAAAACAAGATATTTATTGATACTGCGCCTATAAGAGCTGACTTCCATAGAAGAGGCTGCCTAAAGTCTTTCCAAGAGCGGCGGAAAGCGATCATCAAAAGAAAGAACAGCGCCGACAGTACGGAGCACCATGCCAGAGAAACAAGGCTCGGAATCGTGTTGAAAGACAGAACGGCAAGCACGGGAAAAAGCGACCAAATCGTGATCTCGGAATATGCGAGCAGTTCGCCCTTTCGTTCTGGGTTTTTCATATTAGTTGTGCAGATTCTTGTATCTAGGATCTAGCTCATCTTGCAATTTAAATTTCTCAGCGATCTCATCCAAAAAGTTTCCTTCTGCGTGCTCTGCCTCAAATGAAGAGTAGTTGTCTGTGATTTCTTCCCCTGACTGAATGTCTTGTATGGCAATAACGACAGGCTCTACCCCACCCTGATCTTCAGTGAGAGTATTTGGAGTTTCTGAATGATTTACAAAATTTCCATGATCCGCACAAAGCATGTAGAAGCCACTTTTGCGAGATAAAGAAGAATATTTATACAAATATATCTGTATTAAATCTGGAAACTTCTCAATCTGTTGCCGGGTGAAATGCTGATCAAAGCCTGGAGTAAATTCCCAGATCATTGTTCCTTTGGGAATAAATTGGTCGGCAAACAAGCCTGTGCCGTGAATATTGCTTGGGCCGATCTTTGTCTTTACGAGTAGCATATTAGAATTAATAATAACACACCACAACTCGCCTTGGAGTAAGCCTTAGATGAGCAAAACTAGGTATTTTCTACAGATAAAAACCAGTAAAACAAGTGCCAGCGTTCCGAGAATTGATTTGGTTGAATAATTATCCTTATGCGTCTTGCCTTTGATTACGAGGTAAGACACCTCGTCAACGAACAATCCTAGGCCGATTGCGTACGTAGCAAGAGAATGAAACATCAATCCGATAACGACCAACACGATCCCATACATATAGTGGTGCAACCTGAAACCTTTCACGGTCGGGCTTGCGGTTGGTTTTATAAACAGAAACACCCGGGTGATTAAAACTGTTGCGAGAAATATGTAAAAAAATTGATCTGCGTGAGGCATATGGGTTAAATAAATATTAGCACGCCTGTCATTTTTTCCCATCCTTGGGCTTTCTTTTACGGCTTCACCTGCTGCACAACCTTCTCATTGAGAAAATTTATCAGACATTGACGAACCATCCCTTCAAAAAAGTATGCCGGCGCATAACCGTCCTATTTTGTATTTGTAAAAGAAAAAGCCCGCCACACCGGGTCTTTTTCGGCGATGGTCGGACTGAAGTCCATTCTGTTTTCCCGTGCTCTTTAGCTGACGGCCACTTTTCGGGGCACGCTGTTGCGCAGCCAGCCCCAAACCTGGGCCAGGAGATACAAGGCGCAGAACAGCCAGCCAACGAAAGCTGAGACGATGACTCCCACCACCATCGCGAATCCGGACGGCTCGGCGGAGTTGAATTTGCTTTCGTTTGTGATGGCAAGTGCAACGAAGATTGCGGCACCGAGGCCGAGGTAGAGGATTCTCCGGGCACCGATTTCTTCCGCGCCAAAGTATCCGAACCCGCTCAGGTATGCGAAGACCTGGAGCACGGCAAAGATGGCGGCAACGATCAGGGTGGCTTTATTTTTGTCGAATAGTGCTTTTAGCATGTCAAATTCACCTTTACCCGCTCTATATACGGGAGTTGTTTAACTCCTTGGGCGGTGAAAACCAAGGAGCTTTGAATCAAGGTACTGAGTCTATATAATACATTAAAGTATCAATATTGTAAAGATCCGCGCACGGCCCCGCTCATTAAAAAGTCCTTCTATTTTTCACTCCACATCTTAAAATGTTAACCAGGTTAGATCTTGCCCTGTAAGAAATTTCTATATTTCAATTCTTTCTCCACGATTCCTGTATATGCAAATCTTCCTTGAAAACCTGAGCCTGCATAATCAACTACGCTCGGCTGAGTCTCATCAAGAGATTGTGATGTCATTTGCTTAAGTTCCTCAAGAAAATCTTTAAGTATTTCAACCATCTTCTCGGGTAAAGCAGCAGAACGGTCTACCAAAAACAATTTAATGTCCAGGGCTAATTTTTTTATGTCGGTCGTGAGCTTTTCTCCATGTCTTCGAACCTGCTCTACATCAGAAGGGCTGAATCTTACCTCTTTCGGGTCTGCGACAACTTCAAGATTACCCTCCGATACCGCAACCTGTTTCCACTCTCCATCGAGCTTAGAAATAATTGTCCCCGTACTGCCTGGACAGCGACCAAGAAAATAATTTTTATATGTTATATCTAAAACTTCGTTGTGGGTAATATTTCTAACACCTTCTAGTATTTGAGATATTTTTGTCCGATCACCTTCATCTTCTATTACCAATTCCGAACTCTCACCTTCTACCAATCCCAAAGCGCCCACAAAGAGATTCTCAAGAGATGTGCTTGCCAAATCATATTTATTGGCAAGTTCAGGTATCAAGTAAGGATCTTCCAACACTTGTTTTATCCTATGCTTAAGTTCGGTGGAGACATTGGAATTATTGATCTCTGTAAATAAACCTGAATCAATGAAAGTCTCGTCCAATAGCTGCTGTCCTTTTTGCACGCTCATATCACCAGTCATCATTCTTCCATATATAACCATGCAGACATCACGTGCCTTTTGCATATCTTCAAAGAGTTCTTTTTTTGACTCTCTGCTTTCCACTGAAGGAGTTAAACTTTCTTTCATATAATGATTATACCATTTACCCTTCTCATGCGCCCGAATGGGATACCCCACTCAGGCGCCCTTGTTGGCGGGCCCACTAGGACTCGGTCACGCATAATAATCGCTGCGCGATTATTTGCTCGACCCCGCCTCCTTGTCGCGCTTCGCCGATCGGTTAATTCCGTGATTGTATCATGCCGCCGGCTCACGGCGCGACTGCGTCCGGCTTTCTCGTCCCGATTGATGCCCTTAGTCTCATATTAAAAACCACAGGTTTGTGACCTGTGGTTTTTAATATGAGATGCGGGCCGACTCGTGCTAGAACCGTGGGCGGTCAAGCCCTGGTTGGTCCGTTTTGGATATTTCCATAGTACTATATCGACCCCACTCGAGCGGGTCAAAAAGTGACAAAAGTGACACAGATTGAGGTATTAAAGTGACACGTCACTGTCACTTTCAATATGGACACTAGGATCCTTAATCAGCTTGATCCTCTCAAGACGCTCCTTCACGTCCTCTGATTCCATATCTTCATAATGAGACTCAATCTCATCTATCGTCGATTGGGTTCTGTCTGATTTCTTTCGAAGTAATACTTGTAGGTAGTCAGAATCAAGGGCTGGATCGAGCGGTAATGGCTCCATTTCGTTTACAAAATCCATCAGACCAGAATCTTTGGTCTTAATAAGAAATACCAGAGATTCCACCATTGCAATTTCTTCGTCTTCAAATGTAAGACTGTCATCTCCCCAGAGTATTTTTGCGGCCTTTGACCCACTGCTTGATATCTCATATGTGTAGATATTCTTAGTTGTTGCCGCGTCTTCGATAACCGAATACAGCTGTTTTGTCAGCTTTTTAACAGTCTTACCAATAAACTTTTTTATCCTAGATGAATTTTCCACATGAATCACAGGAAACTCTTCTCTGATATCGATCTGAAGGTACTTATGTAAAAAAGCATGAAGAGCCTCTTTGTCTTTTGATATGCTGGTGAGTGTCGAAAAATTAAACCTATCATAGCGATGGGTCTTGTAGAATGTCGATAGTAGCGTCAGTAAAGCAATATGACACTCTCCGAGCGTTAATTCTACTTTTGCCTTAATTCTATTTAGCAAATCCATATGATTATGCGTAATTAAGGACTTCTCGAACTCTTCGACATCGCTACTGTCAGTAAACTCCAATAATGTAACAGCGACCTTGAGCAGTCTTTCAATACCAATAGACAAATTGTAGAGAACAGGAAATACTTCGGTCGCCTGACTCAAACTATCCATTTCATGCAAGCTTCTTAGACCGTCATAGATAAAATTACAAGCGATCTCTTGTTCTTCCCCTAGTTTAAAGTTTTGCCAAAATTCTGCAGGTGTCATACGTTGTGATTCTATTGTGCATTAAAGATCTTCTTTAAGAAGATACCTATCAAAATTAATACTACTCCGACAAAGACGCGCTTCAGGACACTTTCTCCTGAGGAATATGTATTAACAGATTTATCAAACCCACTTGCAGATATAGGGCCTATTATTAAAAATATCAGGCTCATGAAAAAAGCCGTAGTAAAACCTGCTCCTAACTCGGTATGTTCAGTTGCAGAGATTAGACCGAAGAAGAGACCTGCGATCAGATTATTGCCAAACATCAAGATGCCTGACCAGATAGACAGCCTGACTGCTCTATATCCAGTAAACAGCACAATGACACCGAGCACTAGACCTAGGAAGTAGAAAAAAGATAGTGGGACAATTACCGCCCACCCAGGCAAAGACTGACCGCCAATGACCGTCCATGGCTTAAAATATGACCAAATTAGTGCGGCAAGCAGTAAACCGTAGATAAGTCTAGACATTTTCATAGCAAAACATTATCACAATCGCATACCTATTCAAACTACTCTTTTATGTCTTCGGATTTCGATGACTGCTCTTCATTTTTAACAATCTACATATACTCCATTATTTTGTAGCCTTTCAAGTGCTTGAAAGGATCAACAAACTTGTACCAAGGCTCAGAGTGGTACCAACCCTGTCCGTCCTTTGTAACCTTTACAAACTGAGATTTGACTAGATTCTTCGGTGGTAGAAAACCCTTATTGTCCTTAATCAGAAAAAGCTGGATATGAACTCCTTTCCCATCATACGTGACAGTTCTTGCCTTTATTATCCCTTTCTTTATCCAACTTCGTAGCTTGGGACCTTTTAGATTAAAGCTACTTTCTAAGTCGTATTTGCTGTACCAGCATTCATCATCTTTTGCCAAGGAAGCGGGAATTTCTTTTCTGTCTACCGAGCCTTGGCATATTTTGCATTTTATTCCATATTTGTCGTACCAATTTTCTCCAACAGGTGTACCGTTCTTGCATATAGCGCACGTATATCCATAGCTATCCAGCTGAAAGCCCTTGGGTGATTCTTCTAGTTTTTTCTTTCGTCGACATTCCTCCTTCCAAGCATCGAAGCATATTTCAGCCAAACCCTCCAACCTGCGCTGGCAATCGGCAATTTCATCGGGAGAAAATTCCCTCCCGTGTTCTTTTTCCAGAATGGCTTTTAACTCATCAGTGGAACTCATGCATTAATAATACACCTTCTTACTTTCAAAATCACAAAGTATTATTAAAACTTAAGATTTTGCAGATTGACATCTTCTCGTAATTTGGATAATCCAGCCATCGCCTTTTTATGACAACGTCTTGAGTGATCGCCTTTTTCACACACACAAGGCGTATGACCCCGCATCTCCAATTTGCTCTCCAGCAAACGCTTGATCTTTGGCCAAGCAGCCCTGTCTCGTGACAATACGGTTATTGTCTCCTTTGCTTTTTCAGATTCGCTGATTTTCAGATACGACTCTAATATGCCTAAAGCACCGTGAGAGTATCCGGTCCACGGCCAGTTTTGATGCTTGGTGAAATATATTTGCGCATAGAGAAAAGGTATGACTAGCTCCTTCATAAATCTTTGAAGATTGAATTCTGGGACAAGAAACCTGTCCTCTTCTAAAGGGCTGCACAGACATGCACTCTTGTCAGTTTGGTTGAAATGACGATCAGGAATAGGATCGACTCCATTTACCAATAATGCTGGCAATCTGGAAGTCAGAGCATCCGGCCTCTCTTTTATCTCAATTTCAAAAATCTCCCTCATAACAAACTTGCCTACTACTTCATCATTCTCTTCAGCGAGAGGTCTAAACTGCAAGGTGACGGGATCGTATTCAGCGTGGACCTCTATGTTTCCACGTATACTGTCTGGACCAATTATTAGGCCCGGAAACTCGGTTGCTATCCACTCTCTATTTGTTGTCATTTTCTTGGCACCACTGTGACCGAGGAGTAAAGCTGTCAGTCTTTTGATAATCAGGATCCATAGCATTGTTCAATGCCTTGGTCAAAGACGCTGGACTTGGGGTGTAATCGCAGAATGCCGATTTCCAGTCTGAAAGATCCTCAGATTTGCTGATTTTACCGTGAGTGTTCGAAGCCACCTGAATTGTATGCATTTCATCAGTCGTATTCCTTGAAGTAGAGACAACATTGTTGGTATTGGCAGGATCGACAATACGGGCAGAGGCAAAGTTATCCTTGAAAGACTCCATAACTTCTCTGAAGCCCTGAGTGAGATTATTCTTGTTCTTAGACCCGCTTAGGGAATCGACAACAAACAATTCCAGAACGAATGTCTTCAGGGAAATATTATTTCTGTGAGCCCAAAGCTTTACAAGTCTGATAATCGGTACACAGCCGCTATTTGCTATGGTTGTTATGTGAGTTTTCAAGTTGGTCATCAATCGTTCCTTATCCCCACCTTCAACATGCAGAAACACATCGTCACTATTCTCAATGAAGCGCCCGGGAACCACATCAATGTGAAAATCAACAGGAGCCGAGGACCCCTTAAGGTCTAGAATTCGCTCTGCGGACGCCTTTGGACGCAAGAGGTACTTCGTCCCAAGATGAGTCGCCACATCTTGCCGAATTTCCTTGAGAGACCTGGTATCGCTATACGGAAAATAGCAGACGATATCTAGGTCGTATCGTTCGCGGATCATGGTGCCTTTCTTCAAAGAGCCAGCATATTTAATCATTGAGGCAGCACCAAATTCAGTTTGCAAGAAATTTGTTATTTCTGTCTTGTGAGATTCTAATTCTTCCTCTTGTTTCAATGACAGGTTTTGTGATGATAATAAACTTTCTAGATATTTTTCTGGATTCATATGTTTTATTAGTTAATAGTTAATGCCAATTCATATCCTTCGCCGTTTCGATCATATACATGTAGCTGAGGACTGACATCTTTCAGCAACTCACGCCCACAGATCAGTGCCACAGGAGTTGGTATTGCTGAAAAAAGATGCAGCTCGCCTTTTAATCCATGTTCAGATTCAATAGCTCTCAAGGTAGATTGATATATTCTTTGAAATGCAGTCAGTGTCTCTCGAGTATTAAGCAGTGATCTGCTTGGATTAATATCGATTGGTGCAATTTCATAGATATTGTATTGAGCATCAATATGGTCGGGAAGCAGGTCGCGACTGATGTGATTACTGAGCGATAAGATTAGGGCGACCTTTTTTTGGTCAGCGCCACGCTGAATACGGCTGGTACTGAAATTAACAGCATCACCCTGTCTCCAACACCAGCTCACAGGTTCGTCCCGGTGAAATTGATAGAAATCTGTGACAATCTTATCTCCAATAGCGTTGCCTGCGTATATGAGTATTGGAATACGAGCGAGAGCAAACACTGATAAGTGACCAATCTCTTTCTTCGCGATACCAGGTCCAATAAGCTGTTTCACTACATCATCAACGCTTGCTTTGGCAGCTTTCCAGTAGTCAGCGGTTACCTCTTCTGAAAGAGATTGTAAATCAACCTCGATCATACGATCGTTGTGTAGGTAGCGAGGATAGCGTTTCGCACCCAAGACGGCCGAACGAACCTCTTCGTGAGATACCGAGACACTGTCGCCTCGGATGTTTCCCAATATGCGAAGAATGACGGTCTCATGCTCTGGTCTCATTGCAGTCAAATATCGGATTCTTGCCTCATGGTCTCGTTTATATTGTGTCAGCAGGCTTTTTGGGAACTGAGAGACCAGAAGTTTATTGTCGATCATCCGATGATGCTTCGTACAGGCAAGCATCAAATTCTCAAATTTATTACGCTCTGAAAGAGGTAGCGGATCATCACCGCGAGGACCATCCGTGCTCCGTGCGACAATATGAGCGATATCAGCAAGCTTCGCTTGATTGGTTGTCAATTCATCTTCAAGCAAATATTCGTTGCACCCGAAGAATTCACAACGTCCACCAGCCCTTGTCCACAGTTCCAACACTACGGGATCAGTCATGGCGATTTTAGGCGCACTGGCCGATTCAACAGAGTTTGAACCCTCTTTCTTCTGAGTAGTTGCAACCATGGCTATTTTTTCTTTCGGTTATACGGCGACTGATTCGTTGGTTTCAGACTAATGTTGAGTTCTGCCGCTTTTGCTCGAATAGCACCTTCTGTTCGCCCAAGCTTGAAGCCTGATACACGAGTCGGCGTATTCTCTCTCGCATATGTTTTAAGCTGTTTCTCCTGCGCAGGTGTCCACGGTTTTCCTGTGTTCCGAATGTAGTTCTTTGTCATAATTTATTTTTAATTTAATTTTGGTCTTTTGATAATGCTGATGACTTTGCCGTTTATGCTGAAATCATCGCTTTCGTGGAGATAGATAGGTTCGTAGTCATATGTAGAATCCGCCATCAGAACGATCTGATCGTTCTTCTTGTCCTCGATGTATCGCTTGATGGTCGCCTTGTTGTCGACAATAGCAAGCACGACATCCTTGTTCTCTGGAGTCCTCTCATTTGAGTTTACGATTACGTAATCCCCATCTTCAATCTTTCTTCCCTTTATTTCTGCCATGTTCATGGATACTCCGTCTGCCTTGATCGCATAGAGACCCTTTGCATTGCTGCGAGCTAATAGCTTGTCTGAGACTTTTAGAAATCCTTGGAAATTGGTTTCCGCGAACACTTCTGCGGGACCGCAATTGGCAGTCCCAATAATTGGAATCGAGAAAAGATGTCTTCCTTTCTGCATCACTGTCTTTGTCCATTCAGGAGCTCTCTCGATAATTCCTGTTGACTTCCCTACTTTGAAAAACCCTTTTTTCTCCAGTTGTACGAAGTGGTGCTTGATCTTCTGAGGCGAAGCGGGTTCGTTTATGGCCTTGGCCATCTCCCGCAAGCTCATTTCAGCCAAGTTCCTCTCTCTTGATAAAAGAAGCAATTTCGCTTGTATTGGATGCATGGCCCTATTATAGCATATCTGAACCCATAATGCAACTAAAACCTTAAAACTTGACACCGAAGAGTGAAAAGGTATACTTCAACCATGGAGCCGCAAAAGATTACCTATAAACCAACGGACTTGCAGTTCCACAGCCGAGACTTTCGGCCAACAGGCAGTCTTGATAAAGCGGTAAATACAGCTGCCAGAAACGGCTCCAAAGAGATTAGGGTGTATTGTCAGCCCTTTCTCGAAATAGACATGGAAACTAAACTTGTCTATTTACGCTTTGGATTCTCCAAAGACGTCATAGAAAAGTTCAGAGATGGTACCTTGTCCATGGATGAAAACACTCCATGGAAAATTGACGCCGAGACTCAGCAAAAGATTGCTGACAAGAAAAAGCGAGAGCTGAAGAACTCGACCAGGGTCTGGCACAAAAGAAAGTAAAACTGAATAAAGCAAGGTGGTGCCCCGCACTTAGTGCCGCGCCCGCTTCGTAAAGAAAACCTAGAAATTAATTTTTGATTTCTGCGTCTTCATCGCGAAGCGGGTTTTCTTATTTATAAAATTAAGAAATAAACATATGACAAATACAAACAAACTAAGCTGGTCCACCCAAATACGAAAAGCTGACGACCTCCTCCCCTATTCCAAGAATCCCCGATCAATTTCAGACAAGCAGATGAACGATCTAAAGAAAAGCCTTAAAAAATTCAACCTTGTTGAGCTCCCTGCAATAGATACCGATGGAAAGATAATTGCTGGCCACCAACGGATTCGAGCACTTCAGTTACTCGACCGAGGACAAGAGGAAATCGAAGTCCGCGTACCCAATCGCAAGCTCACCCAAGAGGAATATGATCAGTATCTCATTACAAGCAACGCGGTCACTGGCGACTGGGATTTTGAAAAGCTGAAGAGCTTCGATCTCGACCTCTTGATAGACATCGGCTTCGACCAAGTCGATCTCGCCAAGTTCTGGGACAAGGAACTTGAAACCAGAGATGATAATTTTGACGTTCAAAAAGAATTATCAAAGATTAAGGAAACTGAAACAAAGCTCGGCGACATAATAATCCTCGGCAATCACAAGCTCATCTGCGGAGACTCGACCGATCCTCAGGTGATCAAGAGACTCGTCGGCGATGAGAAGGTCTCGATGATCTACAGCGATCCCGTATACAACATCAAGATCGACTACAGCGGAGGCATCAGCAAAAAGCAGAGCTACGGAGGAACCGTGAACGACAATCGATCGTATTCGGAATATCGAGAATTCCTGAAGAAGAGCATGGTCAATGCCCTATCGGCATGTGATGAGAATACTCATGTGTTTTATTGGTGCGATCAGGTTTACATCGGCCTCGTACAGGAACTGTACCGAGAGCTCGGAATAGACAACAAGCGAGTATGCCTATGGATCAAGAACGGCCACAACCCCACTCCGAACATCGCATTCAACAAATGCTATGAGCCTTGCGTGTACGGAACCAGAGGAAAGCCGTATATCGCCGAGAGCATCACGACACTGAACGAAGTGATGAACAAGGAAGCCACATCGGGCAATGACATGCTCGATGAGATCGACGTATGGCTTCAGAAGAGAATGCTGGGCAAGGATTACGAGCATGCGACTTCCAAGCCTCCGCAGCTTCATGAGAAGGCGATCCGCAGATGCACCAAGCCAGGCGACATAATCCTCGACTCCTTCTCAGGATCAGCCAGCACCCTGATTGCGGGAGAGATGCTCAAGCGAAAGGTGTATGCTGTCGAGCTTGAGCCCATATTCTGCGATCTTGCGATAAGACGATTTGAAAAGATTACTGGAATAAAAGCGAGAATAATCCGCCATGAAGAAAAATAAACTGCAAAAGGAATTTCTTGATCAGCTCAGAAAGATCCCTATCGTCTTGGTCGCCTGCGAGAAGTCAGGGCTATCGAGAAATTCCGTATACAGATGGAGAAAGGAAGACGGGTCATTCGCAGCAGAAATGGATGTCGCACTAAAGGAGGGCGAGGATCTTGTAAACGATATGAGCGAAAGCCAGCTCCTCACGATGATCAAGGAAAAGAACTGGTCAGCCGTCAGCTTCTGGCTACGTCATCGAAATCCGAAATTCAGAGAGCGAATCGAAGTCACAACCAAGACTGTCTCTGACGCATTATCACCCGAGCAAGAGTCGATTGTTCGTGAAGCATTAAAATTGGCATCTACAAAACATCATGGAAAACAAACCGAAGATAATTCCACAGGAACTGGTGGATCAGATGATTCAGGACCGAAAGATTAGAGCCGCGATAACGAAGGAAAGCCATTGGTATTTCTTCCATCTGTATTTCGCCCACTATGTGAGATATGCAACAGCGGATTTTCACAATGAGATATTCAACTTGACCGAGAATGAGGAGCTCGGCAACTTCTTCATCGTGGCATTCCGAGGATGCGGGAAATCCACAATCCTCACCACCTCCTACCCTATCTGGGCAATTCTTGGGAAGCCGCAGAAGAAATTCGTTCTGATCCTCTGCCAGACTCAGAGCCAAGCCAAACAGCACATGATGAACCTGCGAAGAGAGCTTGAAGACAATGCTGTGCTCAAGAACGATCTCGGGCCGTTCAGGGAGGAATCCGATGAATGGGGATCTTCTTCCCTTGTGTTCTCAAATTCAAACGCTCGAATCACTGCGGCATCTTCAGAACAAAGTATCCGAGGGCTTCGGCACAATCAGCATCGGCCCGATCTCATCATCTGCGACGACGTAGAGGATATCGCTTCCACGAAGACAAGAGAAGGTCGAAACAAGACCTATCAGTGGCTGACAAGCGAAGTCATTCCCACAGGAGACATAAACACCCGCCTCGTTGTTATTGGAAACCTTTTGCACGAAGATTCCTTACTCATGCGAATAAAGGAAGATATTGAAAAGGATCGCATAGGTGGAATATTCAAGCAATATCCGTTGATTGAGAACGGACAGATTCTTTGGCTTGGAAAATATCCATCCATGGCCGAAGTCGAGAAGGAAAAGAAAAAGGCTGGAAATGAGTTTGCTTGGCAGAGAGAATATCTGCTCAACATCGTATCGGATGAGGAGCAGGCCATTCACCGAGAATGGATCCAATATTACGATGTGATTCCTGCGAAGATACCCATATACGGAAGATATGTTTCTCATACGGAAACTCGTATCGGAATAGATCTGGCGATTTCCAAGAGTGCCACTGCTGACTACACTGCCATGGTTCCCGGTCTATTGTTTGAGACCGAATCGAGTTACGATATTTACATCCTGCCGAAGATTATCAACAAGAGGATGACTTTTCCCGAGACTGTCGAGACATGCAAGATACTGAACAAATCGTATGCAGAATCGGATCGAATGTATCCAACCTTCGTAATAGAAGATGTCGCATACCAGAAAGCATTGCCCCAGCAATTGATAAGCGAAGGCATTCCGAAAGTCAGATCGACAAGGCCAGGAAATCAGGACAAGCGAAGCCGTCTGGTACTCACTGCCAATCTCATCAAAAGCGGTCGAGTGAAATTTCCACGGGAAGGATGTGAAGAGCTGATAAACCAGATCGTACACTTCGGGGTCGAGAAACACGATGACCTCGCTGATGCGTTTTCCAACCTGGTGTTAGATGCCACGGAGCACCCTCCCAATCCTCCTCGGGTTTACTTTATTTGACCTGTACGTTCAGATCGAGATCTCCCAAATTCAAAGGATCCTCGACTGCGCTTAGGATGCGAATGGTTGTTGCCCAAATGAACGGATTCTTAACTGGAAATACCATTGATCCGCTTCTTGAAGATGAGGATACCTCTATCGCGTCGAGCATTGGTGAGATCGTAAGTATCTTATCCAAAGGGATTGTTCGATCTTCTTTCCCTCCGTCAAACACCAACTTCTTATTCGTAAGGATAAGTTTTCCTGTATCCAAGATTCTCCATTCTTTATGACTCTCTGCCCTGCCTCCAGACTGACCAACCGATAATCCTTTCATCAATCGAACCCGAACTCCCGTGCTACGGAATTGGCGAACTGATCTTGTTTCCTGCAATGCAGTCTCTTCTTCTAAGAATGCCTGCTCCTTTGGCCCTAAAACAAGTGATGATGAGATTGGAGTCAGAGCTTTCTGTTGTTTTATCTGAGCAACGAATTCCTCCATACCCTTGGTCACTGCTTCCTTTCGATCAGAAACATTTTGTTTCTTTCGATTACCTTTGTGTTTGAGAAACTGATATAAACCTATTACCAAAAATATTGGTAATACCCATTCTAATTTTGGAATCCGACTGATGAGGAATCCTGCGATTGTCCAACTCCAAAATGGATGCTTTGCAAAGAATTGCTTAAAGCTATTTTTACCTTCTCCGTCCGGAGAAGTATTTGTATTATTCATAAAACTTTAGCGGTTTTGTTTTGCTTTTATGATAAATGGCAAAAGTGAGATAGCAAAAATCTCCCC
Source organism: uncultured Candidatus Saccharibacteria bacterium (assembly GCA_964368945.1). GTDB lineage: Bacteria > Patescibacteriota > Minisyncoccia > Phycocordibacterales > CAIZLB01 > DALYDD01. The sequence continues at coordinate 168,171 of CAYJDM010000001.1, read as the reverse complement.
GCCAGTTGCGATTGAACCTTTCGGCTCAACCCGTACCCGTTTCCAGATACGACCGCTAAAGTGACTCCTGACGAGGAGGTTTTTACACTTTAGCGGATTTTGACCATGCCTAGGGTTTGAGGCCATAGGGTTAGGTCAGCAATATTAAGTTGTTAATGCTCATAATAGCCCAATCTGGGCTATTAATCCATATCCTATCGCTGAAAGACCTTCTTGCTAAGAGCTGACGCGACCACACTACGTTTCGGTTGTTCTGCATAGCTATGCAAGGTTGGGTGGTCTGTCATTAATTAATATATGCAACAACTAGGCACAAATGCCCAAATACGGATGGCGGAGATAGTGCCACAAGCAAAAACTAAGTATTGCTTATATGCCCGCAAGAGTACCGAGTCAGATGAGAAACAAGCTTTGTCGATTGAGTCTCAAGTAAAAGAAATGCTACAAATAGCTGAACGAGACGGATTAGAGATTATTGATATTCGCAGAGAATCGCATTCTGCAAAGGATTCTGGACAGAGACCAGTCTATAAAGAATTATTGGAAGATATACGAAGACAAAGATTCAACGGAATCTTGACTTGGGCGCCAGACAGACTTTCTAGAAATGCAGGTGATCTTGGATCTGTCGTAGATTTGATGGATCAAGGGCTGCTATCAGAAATACGAACATACGGACAACAATTTAGAAATTCACCGAATGAAAAGTTCTTATTGATGATTCTCTGTTCACAAGCCAAGCTAGAGAACGACAACAAGAGCATAAACGTAAAACGAGGCATGCGCACAAGATGCGAGATGGGGCTGTGGCCAGGTAGAGCGCCGACCGGATATCTAAGCGAAAAAAGGATCGATAGGAAATGCCAGGTATACGTTGATCCTGAGCGAGGACATATCATTAAGAGCATATTTGAAAAGGTTGCGTACGAGAAATGGACAGGTAGAAAGATTTTTCACTGGCTCAAATTTGATCTTAATTTCAGAACTGTTTGCGGACACAAGCATATGAGTTTGGGGAATATCTATACATTACTGGAAAATCATTTTTATTACGGAGTATTTGAATATCCCGCAAAAAGCGGAAACTGGTATACGGGAAAGCACGAACCATTGATTTCAAAAGAACTTTTTGAATTGGTTCAAGCTCAGATCAAAAGCCAGATCCTTCGCACAGGAGAACCCAAAGAATTCGCATTCACCAAGCTCATGAACTGCGGATTATGCGGTTCTGGAATATCCGCGGAAGAAAAATTCAAGAAACAGAAAGATGGATCAATTAACCGCCACGTGTACTATGCCTGCAGCAGATCACGCAACCCAGAATGTAAGCGGGAGTATATAAACGAGCCTGACTTGATACAGCAATTTATAAAGCTTATGGACAAAATCAATCTTGACGAGACATCCATTAATCAAAAGATAAAATTAGAAGTCGAGAGAATGAAGAAATTCAACCATGCGCTATTGGATATCAAAGATTCGGTAGAGGTTAAGGATATTGATATACGGAACTACACTAAGTACATCTTTAAATCTGGTACGGATATAGAGAAAAGAGAATTGCTAGGCTGCCTGAAAAACAAGGTGACGATCAAAGGAAAGGAGATCTTCGTCAATTAGCAAACCTAACAATCATTTCCGGTACAAGTTTTTTCGGTTTCAAGCTCAATAGTGGAATGCTCAATCTCATGATCATCATGAAGTTTTTGCTTTATTTGTCGTTGTATATCGTGGGCGGCATCGATCCCCTGCGGAAGAACCACAACGTGAGCAGTCAAAACATTCGATTTTCCATCAAGAGACCATACATGCAGATCATGCAGGCCCAGAACACCGTCAATACTTTTGATATCAGCTTTGAGCGCATCAAGGTCAGTCTTTGGAGGCACGCCTTGCAGGAGCAGATTCACCACCTCCTTCATAGATCTGATCACTCCCCAAAGTATGAAAAGCGTAAAGCAGATAGTAATTATGGGATCCAGGATAGGCAAATCAAATAGGTAAATCAAGGCCCCGCCTATCAATACGGCTATCCACCCCAACACGTCTTCAATCAAGTGCCACGACAAAACCTTCTCGTTGACGCTCTCCCCTTTCTTCAATCTCCATGCGCCTATTGCATTGAAAATGATGCCTACGACCGCAAGAATCATCATTCCTCCTGCATTAACACTCTCTGGGTGCAATAATCGAGGAATGGCCTCAGAGAGAATGAATAACGATCCCCCGATCAATACCGCCCCGGACACTGTCGCAGACAATACCGACAACCTGGCGTATCCGAATGTTCTTTTGGAGTCGGCACCTTTCTTAGATTTCTTTTCGGCAAACAGAGCGAGCCCCAGCACCAAGCTGTCTCCCAAATCGTGAAGCGCATCGGACAGAATAGCCAAGCTATTCGTGAAAAACCCGCCGACAAACTCGATCACTGTAAAACAGATATTCAAAGCAAGAGCAGTCTTAATATTCTTTTCTCCTGACGGATGGTTGTGATCGTGCATAGATTTAGTTGAGAAAATATATAATAAAGTTTAATACATGCAGAGGGGCAGTAATGAGTCCTGGAACATATCTCTTTTCGCTTCCTGCCCAGAAGATATGCCAGATACCGTTTGCAAACATGAGTGCGATAAAAGCCTTGGCGAACATAACCTCAAACGAGGGGCTGAAGAACAGTGCGGAAAGAAACAAGGCAGTGAAAGCGATTTCGAAAATCACAAACGTAGATCTTCTCATTCTCCAGAGCGGCCACCTCTTTTCAAAGCGAGTTGATATTTCTTCCACAGAATGCAATACCTGTATCAGGCAAGATATTGTAAATGCAATTATAAGAGGTTCCATAGATTATATAATTATCCTACAAAGAGTGCTTACTTACAATTCTTCTCATACCCCACCACGCCACAGGCGCGAGGACAAATACACTAAGCATCCCTGGGAAATACCCGTATGACGCTCCAGTAAATAGTGGCAGGACAAAGTGCGCAAGCTCCGTTATTCCCATTGAGGCAAAGAATGTCCAGACTAGGTAATGACCAAAAGCATTTCCTTTGGAATACAACACAGGACCTAAAATCCATGCGCCCACAGATAGCATAAGGAGTAGGATTACCGGTATAGAGGCTACATCAGGAATCGGAACTCCGGTCATCTCCGACAATGTGGCAAAGAATCCCGATACCTTTTCCTCAACCCGATGCAGGATGAACAATCCAAACGTGATCCAATACACGGATCTGATCGTTGAGAAAGGTGCTCTTGTTGGCAGTATCAGCAATAATATGAATCCGCCCAAGTACCCTATCAGAAACAGGAGAGCTGGCCACGGTCCGAACGAGACATACCCTATTGAAGGGACAAGGATGGTGAAGACAAGAGCGATGGAAATTGTTAGCGGATTGATTTTCATTTATACATATCACATTATACCAAGAAAATCCACAAACTCCTTTTGATTTTATTATACATTAATCTCTTTTGCTTTTCGACATTTGAGAACGGACTCCCCTATCAAAAGGGCAATGGCGGCGATCAGAAATCCGCCGATTATATCGATCGGATGATGCACGTCTGCGACTACCCGCGCAGTGCCGACAAAGGCACCTATTATTCCCAAGATAATTCCAAGCTTCTTGTCATATGCGAAAACAGCACCTGCGATAAGGAATACAAAGAGAGCGTGTTCAGAAGGAAATCCATTATCAGCCGCATGGGCGATAAGCGGATCTACCCCCTTGACCACAAAGGGCCGAGGGCTGATGATCAGGAGATTCAGAGTTTTATCCATTGCCAAAGCCAATACAGATGAGACCAATGACAACGCAAACATGGATTTTTTCCTCACAATATCGAGCCTTACGAAGAACACTGCCGCTGCTGCAAGGATGACAAACGGAAGGTATTGTGCACAGAAGACGATGATTGATGTGGGCATGGGCCTTTATTCAGCAAGTTCTTTATCTATCCATTGGATGAGAATTCTTTTGTTTCTAGTAGTTGACATAGTACTTTATCTTAGCATTTGCCGTCAGTTCAGAAACCCACTGCTGCGCTTCGGATTGGAATTTCTGCTGCCTAAGCTGCGCACCGACCTGCATTCTAACATCCTCCATCTTTACACTTTTTGGCAGAGCGGCCTTTGAATCTTTGATATACGCATCTATTTCTGCCTCACTGACTGTAACTTTGTCTGCCAGAAGCTTCTCAAGCTTCTTCTGAGTGGTGATTTGCTCTCTTAGCTTCTCTTCTGTAAGTCCTTGTTGTGCGAGTGCCATTTCAAGAGTTCCCCCCTGAGCGGCGACTTGAGTCCTTATCTTTTCGATCTCCACATCGACTTCCTCTTTTGATGCGCTTATTCCTTTCTTATTCAGTTCAGTCTCGATGAGCTTTTGGTCGATGATCGCTTCGAGAGCCTGTTTCCCACCCTGTTTCTCCAGCTCTTTGATAACTGAAAGACGGCTGATCGAACTACCGTTTACCGTTGCAGCAACGAAGAGTCCTTTGGCAAAGAATAAGGCCACGATGATGAGGGCTGCTGCAACTCCAATTGCGATTACAAGAGGCTTTGGCTTCTTAGATTTTAAGATTTCTTTGTTTTCTGATGTTGTATGTTCCATGGATGTGTATTGATTAATTATTTTTCGCCTTTTCGATAAGAAGCTTGAACGATTCGTATCCTCTCGGAGTTTCTATCTTTTTTCCATCAAGGAAGAATGACGGAGTGCCTTGGAGATTGAGACTGACCGCCTCTTTGTAGCTGTCATCAACTCTCTTTTTTACCTCATCGCTCACGACATCCTTTTTCCACTGCTCGATATCCATAACGCCCGCTTCAACCGCATACTTTTCAAACTGATCCTGGTTTGCGACCGGCTTTTCACTCCACTCAGACTGTTTCGTAAAGAGAATATTGTACATCTCCCAGAACTTTCCCTGCTTTCCGGCCGCTTCCACTGCATGCGCTGCTGTTCGAGAATTCTTATGCCCCGACAATGGGAAATACCTGATGACCAGTCGCATATCATCCTTATATTCTTCCTTGAGCCTTGTCGTTATCGGATAAAATGCTCCGCAGGCCTCGCATTCGAAGTCGAGATATTCAACGAGAGTGACCTTTGCGGTGCTTGTTCCAGAGACCCAGTCGTTTGCTTTGATTTCAAGTGCTGAAGCCTGACTGGTGTTTGTAGTCTCTACTTTTTCTTCTGTCTTTTTATACCCTCCCTTGGCAAGAAGAAAGACGATTACGATAGCGACCACAATTCCAATAATGATTTTAAGATTTTTCATATGTATTTTTCTTTAAGCTAATAAATGCTAGCACGTTAATAATAATGAACGCCACAAGCGCCATGAGTGGGATGGTAATGAAGCCGAACCATTCAAAGAACTTGGTGGTGCATGATACCCCGAGCATGCAGGGCGCAATGCTTTCGGGAAGTATCTTCCAATAAAGCAGGTTGTGGTAGATCGATATCGCGAGGCCTGGCAGAGCAAGCGCGAGGACCGAGACGCATGTCTTTCTGTCGTTTCGAATGATGCCGATTGCGGCAAGGATCACTATCGGGTACATGGCGATGCGCTGATACCAGCACAACACGCATGGCGGCAGATTCATGACCTCGCTGAAGAACAGACTTCCCGCCATAGCGATTCCTGCCTGAAGCAGGATCGCATAATGGAGGGTTTGGAATGATATTTTATTGATTAATTTTTTCATAAATTTAATTTTCGACTTTGCATACTTGGGGATCAACAATCTTTTTTGCAGTCATGTAGACTGCCACGGCAAGCAGGATAGCTCCAATGATTCCGAACTCACTGCCTCCTAGTGGCAGAAACGTCAATACTCCTCCAGCACCGACAAGCGTTAAGCTTGTGAGAAGAAATGAACCGCAGGCGGCACATCCAACCCCCAACACTCCGCTTGCGATACCCAGGAATCCAGTTGCCACTCCACTTTTTCCAACCTCTTTGATCCGACGCTTCAGGAAGTAAGTGATCATTGCAATGTACACTCCAAAGAGAATGGCGATCACAATCGTGTAAGTGGCGGAGAGTGGTGTGAAATTTGTTCCAATAGAACCCAGGAGACTGAGGGGCAATTGAATCTTGCTTACAAAAGGTACATCAGGTGAGCTGACTATGCCCGCAACCAGTCGGATATTTGGAAGCCAGACGGCAAACACAAACACCGACGCACTTACGAGAAGTGCAAGAACCACAAGGCCTGGTTTCCGGAATACTTTTTGTAAGGCATTAGGAATCATAGTTATTTTGACGCAAGATCAATCAACTGTTTAATGGCCGATATTGGTTGCGCTCCCGACAATGGATACTTCTTCCCGTCTTTGCCGACCACAATGCTCCATGGCGTTCCGTTGCCACCGGTTGCCTGTGCATTCTCGACTTCATCCTGGATGTGCTTATCGTATTTCGTACTTGAGAGACAGGTGTTGAATTTTGCCTTGTCTAAGCCGACATGCTCCGCAATCTTTGGTAACTCTGCGAGGTCAAGTCCATTGTTTGCCGGAGTGACTTCGTAGAGGCGATCGGCATATTCCCAGAACTTGTCGTTTCCTCCCAACTCATTCGCACATTCAAAAGCGACAGCCTCTTTTCGTGCCTTAGGATGACGCTGATCGATCGGAAAGTGTCGGTATACCCATGCTACTTTTCCGTCTTTGCCATAGGTATTCATTATTTCTTTCATATTGGTATGGAACACCTTGCAGAATGGACATTCGGTATCTGAATACTCCACTATTTTTACCGGCGCATTCACATCACCTCGGATATGGTCTTTAGACGTAACTGGTGTCATTTGTTCAAGATCACCTGTTTGCTGTGCCGCCCGCTGTTGCGGCTGATTTGCCATGTCCGCAGCCGTAGGCACACTGCCGCCACGGTATATCACCGCGCTAGCAATGAGTGCCCCTGCGATAACAATGGCAATTGGCATTGCCAGCGTGTTTTTTTTAATTGGTTGTGTATTTGGTTCCATGGTATGTATCTTTAAATTAATAAATATAAAGCAAATACGCCATAAGCGTATTATTCAGCTAAGTGGGTGGAGATTAGAAAAGCTTAGGATTGAGAATTCCTCTGGAAAAAGCTTCCTTAGTTGGATTCAATATATTGAAATCGTTTCTGAAGAGATGCTTTGCATAGAGACGCCCTATCTCCACAAGTGAAAATTTATATCGAGATACTGCATTTCTTATTGCCAGACATGCCAGAAGTACAAACAGAATTGAGATTGCATCTTTTGCTGGAATTGAGGCGAACATGCTCTGCCATTCTTCGATGTGCTCTATGGGATTTGTTTTGCAAATAGACATGGAGTGTCCAGAAAAAGGACAATTATCCATTTGATTATTCGTAGCGGCCCCGATTGCAGACTGAGAAAACCCAAGGAGCATCACCCAAAGCACAAACGAGATCAAAGCAAGTTTTGCTATTTTTTTCAAACCAGTAAGAGAGGCGTGCATATACGGTAATTCTATCAAAATCTGATCGCAATGTGAATCAGTACTATATTCAAACTATATGCATTACCCTTCTCGGGCGCCCGAATGGGCTACCCCTCTCGTACTAGCTCTAATTGGCGGGCCCACTAGGACTCGAACCTAGAACCTCGCGTTTGGAGTGCGATGTTTTACCGTTGAAACTATGGACCCGTATATTCCTGTATATGTTTTGCCGCTCCTGAATCGGCTGGATCGAGGAGCGACGTAGGGCCAGTTTAATCTACTTTGGGTCAAAATTCAATCAAAGCTCGCTTTTGGCATTTGCATGGAAAAAAAGCAGCGGATCCTGCGATCCGCCGCTCTTCTTTTTTATTTGAGATGTTATCAGCTGATCGCTTCACAATCCCTTCCAGCCAAGCCCTAGCCGGTGATCTTTGTCTCCTTGTGCTTCTGAGTCTTCTTGCAGTTAGCGCAAAACTTGTTCAAATCGAGCTTTTTCTCGACAGTCTTCTTGTTCTTTGACGTGTAGTAGTTCGCATTCTTGCACTTGCTGCACTTGAGTCTTAGTAGTTCCTGGGCCATAAATCGATATTAATCAGCTAAATAGTAGTCCGGATACTATAGCAGATTTTCTTGAAAAAGCAATTCCCGGACGAGCCATTCGGCCCATCCGGGATGTTTTACACATATTTCTGCCTGGACCCCATGGCATTGCCGTAGGGCTCATCGCGCATTCGATTCAGGCAGCCGCGAGTTCCAGACAAGCGCAGGCAGCATTCAGCCATGCGTCTTTGGATACCCTGAGCATGCTGGCCATATAGTCGACATGCATGTCCCAGGTGGCGAAATGTTCGCAGCCGAGAGCGCTGTAGAGGCCCTTATGGGTTGAACAGCTCGTCTGGCTGGGAAACAGGATAAGGACTTTCTGACTGAGGGATCGCGGCAAAGCGCCGACAATATCCACCCCTTCGTGGCTGCCGTCATCAGCAATTGCCACCTTGTGCATGACCACGAACAGATCGACATCCTCGCCGGAGTCAGCCATGTCTTGAAGTCCGTTCGCATGGGCAGGAATTTTACCATCAAACCGTTTTCCGGTACTCACCCAAACCGGCGTGTAGCATAGCTCGAAAAGCGATTCGGGCACGTTCGCGAGGGATACGAGCGGATCGATATTCAGGAAGAGGAGCTTCTTTCTCTTTGGTGCCGCGGTCTGCAGCGCACGAGGCATTTCGTCTGTAGGCATATTAAATAAGTTTGGTAAGAACAGCCGAGATCGCTTCTCGGCAAGCAACGCTCTGTAGCGTTGGAATCATAGTACCCGTATTATGCGCAGCGTCAATCGTGCTATATTTCATTCATATGAAAGGCCTCAAAGGAAACAAGCGGCGCGGCAGCCATACGACGGCCATAGGGCTGGCTGAAAAGCTGGTCGACGAGATCAAGAAGGCTGACGGCTTCGAAAGCGTCCAGTTCGGCGAGATCAAGACGGGTGGGCGGCCCAATGGGGAGCGAAGGCTCAAGGCCTCTCCCTGCTCTGCCGGCATCGCCCTCCAAATCAAGGAAGGCAGCGCTGTGCAGCTTTTGGTCCTGTATACGAAGCGGCCTGAGGTTTTGATCAAGAGCATCGAGGCTGTTTGCAAAGAACTGCATATCATTGTTAAAAATCAGATGTGAGAAAGGCGGCGCCATGCTGGCGCCGCCCCTTTAGCCAATCGTATCGAGAACGAATTGCAATGCTGACAATGCTGCCTGTCGCTCCTGAGAACCAGGATTGAATGGCTTTGCCTTCTTGAATGCCTGCTCGAAAAGGCCTTCCATTTCATCATGCAAAACCTCTCCCGGACCCGCTACGGTTTCCTTCATGGGAAACCTTCTTCCAGTTGTCGCTGCCAGGTCTTTCACACACATCTGAAACCAAGTCGTCACGATGTCACTGGCCGAATCGGAAGGTTCTGGCGATATTGCCTTCCGCTGCTTTTTCACATTTGTAAATTTCGATATGTGCACCGTAATGTCCTTGATTCTGGTCACGCAATGGACGGTGCCATTGTCGCGAACGGAGCGGATGGATCTCATCCCCCTCTCGAAGACATGCCCTATGCATCTCCTCGCCTTGAGCCTTTCGATTATCTGGCTGATTTTATTCTGTTCTGGATTCATCGTAATCTGAATGGGTTGTGCTGGTTGTTCTTTTTTAGAGTACAATTATAACTTGCATATGTCAATATTCATTAAAGAGAGCAGGGTTCGAAAGCGCCCAGTTCGGCAATAATGCGTGCAAAGAACTGCATATTGTCTTGAAAAACGAATTCGCAGTTTGATCTGCTATACTTTTACTATCATGACAAAAACATTCACATGCAAGGAATTGGGCGGAATCTGCGATGAGAAATTCTCAGGCGAGACTTTCGATGAGATCATCCAGAAAGGCATGGCGCATATGCAAGCAGATCAGGCGCATATGGACAAAATCATGGACCCTAATAATCCGCAGACTGAGACTAAGGAGCAATGGTATGAAAGGATGACGAAGGAGTTTGATGCGAGAGAGGAGGATAAGTAGACAACATAAGCAAGAAAGATTCAGGATTCGGTCACCAGTTCTTTTTGCTTCGCAAAAAGCCTGTCGACCCCGCCTCCCTTGCTCCGGTTCGCTACGCTCACATCGGAGCTGCGGTCCGGCTTTCGAATCCTGCTCTGCGCACAAAATGAAAAACCCCATAAAGGGGTTTTTCATTTTGTGCGCAGAGCAGGATTCGAACCTGCGTAGCCCAATGGGCGATTGATTTACAGTCAATTGCGATTGACCGCTCCGCCATCTGCGCATCTATTTTAGGTCATGTTGCTTTCGAGCAGCGCCCAAATCTCCGGCATGGCTGAAAAGCCATGTCAGGACGGGTGTTGTCTGACAACACGAATATCCTAGCATTTTTTATAAGAAAGTAAAAGAATCGGGGTTTTTCAAAATATTAAAAATAGTAGAGCCCATGCATCCCCTCCCGGGGACACATGGGCTTTAAGCACTACTTGGGATTGTCGGAGCTTGGCAGGTCATCGCACCTCCAATCGAAAGAAGCGGGTCGGCGCTTCGGGCGTTGTCAGCGATGCGGACGGAATCCGCAATTCGCCGGTCATCGTAGCGCCTCCGACTGCGGCCGATTGCATCGGGCCGTATTCGAAGTCTGCAGGAACCCAGCCTGATGCGAGATCCTTGGAAGTGTACACGGAGTACGCTCCTGGAGCACCTTTGACATTCAGACGGAAAGAGCTGGAGTCTTTCGACACCTGCCCAATCCCGAGATCAAAGCGCATCGGACGAGACTCGATATTGCCGGTCGTATATCCGGGAGCCAGATCCAGACGGTCCAGGTTTGCACCGGGAGCGTTCGAGACGCCGTTTTCGCAATCCCAATAGAACTGCAGGCTTGCGGTAAGCGGACCCGTGCGGATCGCCTTCCCTTGTACGTGGAGGCCTCCGAGAGTAACCTCGAAATTTGCCAGCATCGTCTGTTGCGACGTTGGAATCCTAACGAGAGAGGTCAGCGGATATTCCACCAGCGTCTCGCGCGAGTCGACAGACAGGTCTTCTGGGGCGCGGACCGAGGGGGTCATCGTGGTCGGTGTTACGACAACGTCAACCTCAGCGATCTGTCCGCCTAGCGGATGGGTCGTCGGGAATACCAGATATTTCTTCTGGTTGGGATTCGTAGGGCAGATCAGAATCTGTCCGCCTTCGGAAACCACTTGCCCCTTGAAACCGTCAACGGGCTTCAAGGCACTTGTGATTTCATCCCAAACCTTCGTACTCACCTTTCCTACCCGACCAGCAGTTACCGATGATTCAGAATCCGGCTTCGGCAGAACTGCCGTCGTTGCCGTGGTCAGACTCTCCAGACCCCAGGTCTGCTGAGTCGATATGGCAGGTGAATTGGGATGATTTTCCCAGGTAACCTGTGCGATTCGGAAGCTGACTGCGCCGGCGCGCTGATGGTTTGCACCTTCAATGCGCAGCGGAATGCTACCGCCTACATAGGCGTAGTACGTCGAGTCACTCTGAACCTCTGAAACACTTCCGTATACCCTTACTTGGCATGGCACTTCATCGCCACCGACCTGACCGAGAATAACGAAATCCTCGGCTTGGGGAGACCTCAGGCTGCCGCCTTCCGGCTTGAACGTGACTACGAAGAGTCCGTACATTGAGGTCAGGACTCCGCTTGAGTTCCTTTCCTCTATGATAGTCGGGGTCTCATCGACGCCAATGTTTGCGGACATCGGGCGAAAGAGCCGCTGCTGGGCGCTGACCATTTTTGAAGATGGTGTTGCCGTTGCGGCGACATTCGTTGCCGTCACATAACCGACAGAAACGAGTTCGACCTGGGCGTACTCTCCGTAGGGGCCGACATAGTCGGTCCGCGGATAGTCAGCCAGGATGGTCAATGTCTTTGTGGCACCTTGCGGAATGTCGAGTGAGAACCCGTTAAGGCTGACAGTTCGATTCGCTTGATCGGGAAGTCCCGACGCCAGTTGAACGCCGCCATCGTATACGTAGACCTGTTCAGGAATACGCGCCGTTGGCGGTATGCTCAGCTTGACTTCGTTCGCCTTGCAGGCGCCGTTCGCGCTCTTCGCGTCGAACCGATAGACCGCTGTATTGCGCGCACCGAAGAGCGGGCGAATCCAGACATTGCGAGGCGCAACAGCTTGTTGCGCTGATGTTTCGCTCACGGAGAGCGAGGGATCAGCCCGTACGGACCGGATCCCTAAGAGGCCCATCATGGCCACGAGGGCGATGAGCAGGTTTTTGGTGTTCATGGCGGTATCTGAGTTTCAGTATTGGTGGTGGGTGGATGTTTGAATTGATTTTTCACTATTCTAATACCAAATTATGGCAAAGAACTCGCAATTCCAATTGCAACGGGATTATACCACAATAGATATGTCAAGTCAAAGTTATCCACAGATGGCCAACTTTGCAATTAATCGTTGCTTAAAGCGCTATTTATGCATTTGTCTTGCCTGCCTTTTCCGCTTTCTTATGAGAGACATTTCGAACGGCGCCGATGACCCCTTCGCCATTCTCAGATTCGCCATCATGATTCACGAGCGATGAGCCGAGTATGCTCCCCTTCTTCCCTTTCTTCACATCGAAAGTGAATTCCGTGTTCTGACCCTGGCCCTTGATGCCTACAGTCACTATGCCGCCGCGCTGAACGCCTTCGCCTATGATGAGCGATGCCACGGGAGTGAGGATTTTATTCTGAATGAGGCGCTTGAGAGGTCGCGCGCCATAATGCGGATTGTACCCTTCGCGAGAAAGGAATTCGAGAGCCTCTGGTGAGAGATCGAGCTTGATTTCCTTTTCCTCAAGCCGCGCGCGAACCTTGGCGACTTCGATTTCGACGATATTCTTGATAGCTTCTGGGCTGAGGATATCGAAGAGGACGATTTCATCGATTCGGTTGAGGAATTCAGGTCGGAAATGATCCTTGAGAGCCTCCATGACTTTCAGCTTTGACGATTCGTAGTTCTCCTTATCGCGCGAAGTATTGTTCTGGTTTGAATTTCCGCCAACGACATTCTCATCGCTGAGTGCCGCATTGAATCCGATAGACTGCATGCGGTCGATGAACTGCGCGCCGATATTCGAAGTCATGACGATGATCGTATTCTTGAAGTTGATCGTTCGTCCCTTTGAATCAGTGAGGCGTCCATTGTCGAGAACCTGCAATAGAATGTTAAAAATCTCAGGATGCGCTTTTTCAATCTCGTCGAATAGCACGACTGAATATGGTCGATGCTTGATCTGCTCCGTGAGCGAGCCGCTGTCCTCATGGCCGACATAGCCTGGAGGCGCGCCGATGATCTTTGATACGGCATGCTTTTCCATATATTCAGACATGTCCACTCGAATCAAAGCCTTTTCATCATCAAAGATGAATTTCGCAAGAGCCTTGGTAAGCTCAGTCTTTCCAACTCCAGTGGGTCCGAGGAAAATGAATGAGCCGATAGGTCGATGCGGATCATTAATGCCTGCGCGAGATCGCTTGATGGTGTCTGCGACCTTCTGTACTGCTTCGTCCTGGCCGATGACGACCTTCTTGAGCTCCTGATCCATGCGAACGAGCTTGCGCGCTTCTTCTTCGAGCATTCGCGTGACTGGAATTCCAGTCCATCGTCCGACAACCATGGCGATATCGTTTTCCGTAACCTCTTCTCGGAGGATGCGTCGAGATACCTGCAATTTCTTGAGGCGCTTGGTCTTGAGGTCGAGATCCTTTTCGAGCATAGGCAAAGTGCCATAGCGGATTTCGGCCGCCTTCGATAGGTCTGCATGCGCTTCTGCCCGCTCTGCTTCCATGCGCAAAGTCTCGAGCTGCTTCTTGATGGCCTTTATATCGGCATGCGTTTCCTTCTCATTGATCCATTTCGCTTCGACTTCTGAAGTCTTGTCTTTGAGATCAGCAATTTCGGTTTCGATTTCCTTGATTCGAGCCTTCGTCTTGATGCTCTTTGTAGAATCTGATTCTTTTTTCATCGCCTCGCGCTCGATTTCGAGTCGCATTATCTTGCGATGCACGTCTTCGAGTTCCTGCGGCTTATTCTCGAGAGCGATCTTGAGAGTTGATGCGGCTTCATCGATGAGGTCTACTGCCTTATCTGGCAAAAAACGATCAGTAATATATCGGCTCGATAGATTCACTGCCGATACGAGTGCATCGTCCGTGATTCGGACGCCATGATATACCTCATATTTTTCCTTGAGACCTCGGAGAATGGCAACGGCATCTTCGATAGAAGGCTCGTTGACGTATACAGGCTGGAATCGTCGCTGAAGCGCTGGATCTTTTTCTATATGCTTCTGATATTCCTTCAAAGTAGTGGCGCCGATAGCTCGCAATTCGCCTCGGGCAAGGGCTGGCTTGAGCATATTCGATGCATCGAGAGAGCCTTCTGCAGCACCGGCTCCAACGATAGTATGGATTTCATCAATAAATAGGATGATCTTGCCATCCGCCTTCTCGATTTCCTTCAAGATATTCTTGAGTCGCTCTTCGAATTCGCCTCGATATTTCGTACCAGCGATGAGAATTCCTAGATCAAGAGAAACAAGCTCCTTATCCTTGAGAGATTCAGGAACATCACCCATAGCGATTCGATTCGCGAGCCCTTCAGCAAGCGCGGTCTTTCCTACGCCGGCTTCTCCGATGAGGATAGGATTGTTTTTCGTTCGTCGAGACAAGATCTGAATGACGCGATTGATCTCTGTATCTCGCCCAATGACGGGATCGAGCTTATGCTCCTTGGCAAGCGTCGTGAGGTTTCGCGTATATTTGACGATAGCCTTCATCTTCTTTGTGTTCGTATTCTCAGCGGTAGGCTTTGCGCTCTTGAGCTCTGAGAGAGTCTCGGCGATAGTGCCTCGCTCGAGCTTGAATTTCTTTTGCAAAAGATCTCGCGCTGCAGAAGCCACATCAAAGAATGCGAGGAAAAGATGCTCGACGGAAACGAAGTCATCCTTCATGGTCGCGGCGATTCGAGCAGAGGTCTCGATGATCTGGGCAAGCTCCGGAGTGAGATAGAGCTGATATGAAGGCGAAAGGGTATCCCCGCCCTCGCCCGTCTCGATGGCCTCAAGCACGGTATCGGCAAGCAGAATAGTGTCCACCTCGAGCTTATCGAGAACGGACAGGACCAGGCTGTCCTCCTGGACGAGCAAGGCAGTCAAAAGATGCAACGGGTTCACATTGTTCTGCCCGCGTTCTATGGCTAATTCATGGCCTTTTTTGATGGCTTCTTTGGCTTTTGTCGTGAAATGGCTAAATGGTGGCATATTCGTATTATAGCAGAGGTGTCAACTTTTTCGAAATAATTTTGGTCATTTTTTTATCCCAAAACAACTCGGAATTGAACCTTAACATGTTATCAATATGATATGAAGTTTTGATGAATTTATATTGCCGTAAATGATAAAGCGCCGCCCCCTAGAGGGGGCGGCGCTGATTAGCATCGCTGCTGGCAAATCAAGCCTGGGTCGGTGATTGATTCGACGGCCCATCGGCGGACCGACTCGCTGAGATCAGGGCCTGCAACAGGTCCACAATCTCATGGCTCGCCTTCATCGTCGTTTTTTCTGTATATTCGGTGATTGCAGAAATTGCCGAAAGGACGGCAACCGTAACAAACAGCGAAGCCAGCATGTTTTCGGTGAACAGACTGAATCCGCAAAAAGTCAGCAAGCCTGCGAGCAAAAGATATACATAGAAGGAAAACGTTTTGTTGCCGGCCTCCTTAAGTTTGTCCTTGGTGTATTCGCTTGCCCGCTGTTGCGCAATGTCAAAGGCGTCGTTTTTATTTTGGTTCTGGTTCATGGATTATCTGTGTTGGTGATTGGACTGATGTGACGTGGAAATATATGCGCATACTGCAACGCGCTATTCCATATATATTATACTATAATATATATGGAATGTCAATATATATCGTCTCCCAAATCGAGCCTTATCCTAAGCCTCCATCTGCTCCTTCACCGCCTGTACGATCTTCTCAATAGCGATAGCGACCTCCTCTCCTGTCGTATATCGTCCGAATGTGATGCGAAGCGAGCTTTGGGCGCAATCATCGGTTGTCGTATCTCCTTCCGTATTGCTTTTTTTGCCAAGAGCCTCGATCACATATGAGCTCGAATCCTCATTGCTTGCGCGGCAGCTTGTAACTGATGAAAGCGCGACGCCGAGCGCATCGAGTCGGAGGACGAGGAATTCGGCGTCCATTTTCGGGAAACAAATATTCAAATTATTCGGCAAACGATTCGTAGGATGGCCATTCAGCGACATTCCCGGCATGAATGTGGCGAGGCGCGCAAACAAAAGATCATGCATGGTCTCCTGAAAACGGCCCATCTTGATCACCATTTCATCTCGCTCTGAATGAGCGATATCGAGAGCGTGCTTGAGGCCGATGATCGATGGCAAATTTTCCGTACCGGCGCGAAGTCCGAATTCCTGACTGCCTCCGAGGAAGACAGGCTCGAGATCAACGTGTCGGCGCTTCATGAGCACGCCCATGCCGCGGGGCCCGTAAATTTTTCCTCCATCAATAGACAAAAGATCAACGCCCAATGATGGAATGCGCATATCCTCGAACAAAACGGCTTGGCAAGCATCGGTATGCATATATGGATATTCTCCCGTAGCGCGACCCAGGCTCTTTTTATAATGACGAACTTCGCGCGCAATATCCTTGATTGGCTGAATCGTGCCGATCTCATTATTTGCAAACATGACCGAGACGAGCACAGTCTCGGGTCGCAATGCCTTCTTGATATCCTTTGGATCTACGATTCCATCCTTATTTACAGGGACAAAAGAGACATCGTAGCCGCGGCTGGTCAGGTCGAGGGCGATCTCGACGATAGATGGATGCTCGATGGTAGAAATGATGAAATGCGGACGCGGCGTATCATCGACGCTGAGCGCATTGAGCACTCCTTGAAATGCCAGCGAATTTGATTCCGTTCCTCCAGATGTGAAAATAATTTCATCCGGCTGCACCGAAAAGAATTGTGCGATCGAAGTTCTCGCATCATGCAATGCCTTCTTTGCCTTGACGCCTTCCTTGTATAGAGATGAGGGATTCGCAGGATGCTCGTCCATGGCATCGATCATGACTTTCTTGACGCGAGGATCGATAGGCGTGAGCGATGCATAGTCGAGATAGATGCGATCAGGCTTTGGAGCAGTGGGCGCAGCTGATGATATGGAATGCGTGATAGAATGCGCGGTTTTTTTATCATGCTTATTTTCCGCCTTGTCTGTTTTTTCGCTTTTTTCAGCCATGCCAGTGGATGCCATCTGCGAATGAGAGATATGCTGCGAAGCAGTCATCGGCTTGCCCTCGGCCTGATCAGACGATCGAATGTCCGCCAGCTTATCAGATGCTGGCGCGGAATTTCTGGCCGCAATCTTATGGATGAAATTGCTTTCAGCGGGCTTTTTCTCTCTATTTATCTCCTTTGCTTTTTTAGAAAAAATCCCACGCATGGTCGTGCCTGCCTTTTGCTTGATTTCCTCGTATTTTTCCTTGTATTTTTGGGTAAAATTCTTCATTGCAAAACTCGGTGGTCCCTCGCCCTGAATAAGGCTGGCGGATTGATGAGTGCCACTATACAAAAAATTCAGCGGTCTGTATACTTTGACCTATGAATATAGAAATGTTCTTCACTACGAGCCCGTACAATATCATTCTCATCTGTTGTATTGCCGCCGCTTTCCTCTTTTCCCTTATCGCCCTCATAACATCGATCGGTGCCCGCGGCCGCATCGCAAAGATGCTCCGAGGCAAATCCGCCCGCGATATCGACGATGTCCTCGTGCAGATCTATCGCAATATCTCGAACTTCGAGCAATTCCAATCCAAGACCCTCAGCGATATCGCCATCATGAACAATAAATTGTCGAATTCGATCCAGAGCGTCGAGACGATTCGATTCAATCCTTTCAAGGGCAATGGCACTGGGGGCAATCAGAGCTTTGCAACCGCTATCCTCAATGAATATGGCGATGGCGTCATTCTCTCGAGCCTCTATTCCAGCGATCGAGTCAGCGTCTATGCAAAGCCTCTCGTCAAATTCGCTTC
The DNA here is from genome assembly GCA_964368945.1 of uncultured Candidatus Saccharibacteria bacterium. Lineage (GTDB taxonomy): Bacteria > Patescibacteriota > Minisyncoccia > Phycocordibacterales > CAIZLB01 > DALYDD01. The sequence continues at coordinate 150,064 of CAYJDM010000001.1, read as the reverse complement.
TTCATATGAATTGACTGAGGAAGAAAACCAGGCGCTGCAGCAGGCAATTGCGAAGATGAAGGGAAATTAGTTTTTGTATCATTTTGTGTTTTTTTTTAAAAAAGAAAAAACCGCTGTCACCTTATGCAGGCGCCAGCGGTCAATCGGTGCGGGATATATCCGCGCAACGAAATTCTCAGGATAGCGCGAAAGTCGCGAGCTCGATCCCTGTCAGGAGTGTCGGAAATGCTTCGAGCATGCTGACCCCTTGTTCAAGGCTCTCGAACTGCTCCGGAAATCCTTCGGGAATAAGGGAGGTTCGCTTCAGTTCGTCTGAAGAGCGCCCCTCTATCGCCTGAGGCAGGTAATTCACGATGATCTCGACCGCAGTTTTTTCATCGACGCCACCCTCGAGCCGCGCAATCGCGTCATCGAATGCGGTATTTCGGGCTTCGCCTTCGTGCACTTCGGCAGCACTTTCTGCATATTTCGCAACCGCTTCGATGAACGCCGCGCCTTCATACCTGACGACAGGGTAACTTAGCGCCCGAGGCAGGACGTCCAATTCCTCGCCCGCCTTGCAGTACAAGCCAAGCAGCTTTGACGCCTCCGCGGAATTGATATTTTCAAGTGCTTTCAAGGTGGCCGACAAGCGTTTCGATATGGGTGTGGTACTCATCATTATTCCTCCGTGCGTATTGTTTTTTGTTGGATGTGCGCGGCCCAATGCCGCATCTCAGCCTTCGATTGGCTTTTGATAATAAAATATAACCATCCAATGCAGTAAATGTCAATGATGAACATCAAACATTGCAATAATACGGCTAAATTTGGTCATATTTTACCCAGCACCCAATTTGCCAAAACCCAAAAAATACGGTAAAGTCTATCGATCTTATGTCCCCTGCCGCAAAAAAACACGTCCACACGACTTCGGATGACCATTATGGCGATATCGCGGCCCGACTCGCGGCTTTGCAGACTCGCCCACCAGTAGTCGTTGTCATGGGTCATATCGACCACGGCAAATCGACTTTGCTCGACTATATCCGAAAGACGAATATCGTGGACAAGGAAGTCGGCGGCATCACGCAGCGGATGTCCGCATACGAAGTGACGCATGTGCAGGAAGGCGTGAATAAGCACATCACTTTCCTCGATACGCCAGGACATGAATCGTTCAATGCAATGCGAGCACGTGGCGCATTGTCAGCCGATATCGCAATTCTCATCGTTTCTGCAGAAGATGCGGTCAAGCCCCAGACTCTCGATGCATACCGGGCTATCAAGTCCGCTCGCCTGCCCTTCATCGTCGGCATCAGCAAGATCGATAAGCCGAATGCTTCTGTGGACAAGGCCAAGCTTTCTCTCGCTGAGAATGAGATCTATGTAGAAGGATATGGAGGAGAGATTCCCTTTGTTCCTTTTTCTGGAAAAACCGGCGAAGGCGTTGATGATCTCCTCGAGATGATCCTCCTTACTGCCGAAGTCGAAGGATTCAAGGCAGATGTATCGGTTCCCGCTGAATGCATCGTCATCGAAGCAAATCGAGACAATGTCCGAGGAGTTTCTGCAACTCTCATTGTCAAGAACGGAACCCTAAAGGTTGGCGATGTCCTCGTCTCAGGCCTCGCATCATCATCAGTGCGAATCCTCGAGGATTTTACAGGCAAAGCAATCAAGGAAGCTGGTCCATCAAAGCCTATCCGCGTCGTCGGATGGAGCGAGCAGCCAGAAGTCGGCGGCCTTTGCTTTACGTTCAAGACTAAAAAAGACGCCGAAGCATTCATCGAATCTGAGCGAGAGCGAATCGCCGACGAGACGAAGAAGGTCGCGAACCAGCAGCGATTGTCAGCCCATGACATCCTCGCGAATATGGCATCTGCCAATGGCGAAGAAGTCGATACTACCGACCCTGCAAACAAGGTCGCGACGCTCGCAATCATCATCAAGGGCGATACGAATGGAACCCTCGAAGCCGTCAAATACGAGCTTTCAAAGATCAAGGTAGAACGAGTAAATCTCAAAATCGTTCAGACGGGCATCGGAGATATCACAGAGAACGATGTAAAGCTTGCTGGAGGCAAGGCAGGCACTCTCGTAATCGGCTTCAATACGAAGGTAGACAATTCAGCGCGACAGCTGGCGCTCCGAATGGGCATCCAGATCGAGACTTTTGACATTATCTATAAGCTGACTGAATGGCTCACCATCAAGGCTGAAGAAAATATTCCTAAGCGCAATGTCGAGGAAGAAACGGGCACGCTCAAGATCCTCAAGGTCTTTAGCGCAAACAAAGACAAGCAGGTCATCGGAGGCCGAGTCGAATTGGGCACGGTGCATATTCATGACCGAGTCAAAATCATGCGACGAGATGCCGAAATCGGCAAAGGCCATATCCGCGAATTGCAGCAGGCCAAGAACAAGGTCGGCTCAGTTGAGGAAGGCAAAGAATGCGGACTCATGGTCGAATCAAAGATCGAGATGGTTGCTGGCGATAAGCTCGTAGCATTTGAAATCGTGCTCAAGTAATTTTTTATAAAAAAATGAAAGCAAAGAGAACCCCCATCGCCTTCAAGAACGAAAAGATCACCCATATCCTGAAGGAGCTCGCCTCTGAATTCCTTTCCATGGAATCGAATCGGCAGTCCCTCGTTACGGTGACCAAAGTCGAATATTCTTCGAGATCAAAGCAGGCGACTATCCATATCTCCGTCATGCCAGACCATAAGGCTGAGGCAGCGCTCGATTTCGCCAAGCGACAGCGAGCGTCGCTACGAGGCTATATCAAAGAGAAAAGCCGCCTCTCCATTCTCCCCTTCCTCGACATTCAATTAGATATCGGGGAAAAGAACCGCCAGAAGATCGACGATCTTATCTAGGCTGCATGAAGGCTGGAACTTTATGTGTTTTTAAGCTAGAATCAGAAGCGGCAGGCAGGGCCTCAATGGTGTAGTGGCGAAGTGGTTAACGCGGCAGTTTGCAAAACTGTTATGCGCCGGTTCGACCCCGGCCTACACCTCAAAAATTCATTTTTTCTTCATACTGGTTGGATTATAATTCGGTTAATGAAGAAAAAACGCGGCGTATACAAATGGAAGATCGAGCAACTGTGGGATGCTGTAAAAAATTCACACAGTTACCGCCAAGTAATCGAGACGCTCGGCTTAATTCCAGCCGGTGGGAATTACGCACACATAAAAAGACTAATCGCTGAACACGGGCTCGATATAAGTCATTTTCTGGGCCGAGCAGCCAATTGTGGGCCGAATCGTAAGGGAGGCATGAAATATTCTCTCGAGGATGTTTTAGTGCAAAATTCGACATACCAAAGCCATAAGCTTAAAAACAAGCTATTCGACGCCGGATTGAAAGAAAAAAGATGCGAGGAGTGCGGCTGGGCAAAGGCATCTGAAGATGGTAGAATCCCAGTTGAATTGGATCATATAAATGGCGACAGAAATGACAATCGCCTGTCCAATCTCAGGATATTATGTCCCAATTGTCATAGCCTGAAATCGACCCATAGAGGGAGAAATATCATGCCCAGGTGGAGAAATGGTAAACTCGCGACACTTAAAATGTCGTAGCAGCAATGCTTTGTGGGTTCGAGTCCCACCCCGGGCACAAGTGCGCAAGAAGCGTTTGATGGCAATATTAATTTTTCATTAAGAAAAAGCGCCACGAAAATTACTTTTATTCGCGGCCGATGATACACTTATATCAAATTACCCATATCATTTAATACAATGGACGAAAACAAGAATATCGACGGCATCAAGCATCCGAGAAAGATAAATAAGCCCGAAATCCTGAAGGCGGCTTGCTATGTCTTGGGAGGAGTCATACTCGCCTTCTTGCTTTTCGCCATCTCAGATATAGGGAATAAAAAACAGCCGACTACTGCAGCAACGACAAGCGGCTCGATAACGACATCGACTCCTTTGCCATCATATAATTGGTCTGAAAATATCAAGACCGTCGAGAAGACAATTGGCGATGAATTCATGGATGTAAAGACCAAACAGTCTGGACCAATGACGATTTCAAAGACTGCGGAATTGACTGGCGACAAGACAGATGAAGCCCTGATCGATCTCGGCAGCGGCGGCGCATACTCTGAATTCCTCACGCTCATGCGAATCAATTATGCCAATAAGGATGGTTCCCTTACAAAGAATTCCAAGCCTGTCCTCGCGCAGTTCAAGCAGCGAGACGGCGCTGTAGGACCTCTCATGTTCGCGGCCGGAGCATCTGTCTCCAATGGCGAGACAGTAGAATTGGTCCCTGCCACAAAGGCCGTTTATTCAGGCGGCTGGAGCCTCGATAGAGCCAATCCGGACGCTATCGAATGTACGCTCGACGTATATGTCTGGAATGAAAAAACTTCCGTCTTTGAGTTCAATAAGGGGATCAGCGATAGCTCTCTGGCCTCTTTCTGCTCGAAAATCGCTTCGGCGAGGAATGCTCAGTAGACCAACGGGTCACGAGATCGTTTAAGCAAAAAGAAAGCACCTCCGATCAGAGGTGCTTTCTTTTGTGGTCCCGGATAATTTGCTCGTCGACACTCGCAAATTTCCATGACCTTGGCTCGCGATCTCGCCTGCTGGCTCGATAACGCTCCGCCTCGCACAAGTCTTCGCAAATCCAAAGCAGTTTGGATTTGCTCGCTGGTGCGCCTAGTAGGATTCGAACCTACGACCGTTCGCTTAAGAGGCGACTGCTCTACCAACTGAGCTATAAGCGCATTTTTTAAATGCCGTTTGAAAGCACAGAGACCATCCTAGCAAATAAATGAAGATTTTCAAAGCCCTTTCGGAAGGGTGTTGGAGACACTGGAAAAAGCCTTAATTTCGTGTATTATAGTGAAGTTCGAGACATATTGGGCAAGTGGCGGAATTGGTATACGCGCCAGTCTTAGGAACTGGTCCCGTAAGGGTTGAGGGTTCGAGTCCCTCCTTGCCCACAAAATAAAAAGGCCTCCAGAACGGAGGCCTTTTTATTTTGTGGGCAAGGACATTCTTTTTATTCCCCAACCTTCTCTTCGTCCCCTTCCTTAGGACGGCCTTCGATAGGCTCATCATATACAAGGCCTTCTGCGATTTTCGGATCAAGAAACTTCGCATTTCTATCATCATACAATTCAGCGAGAAAGGCCATCTCCTCATCGATATCGCAATCTCGAGGCTTATAGAATGCAATCGGCACATTGTATTTCAAGAAGTCGAGGATCGCTGCCTCATTGCCCGATCTTCCGACAATATGAGATTTCACGCCAAGGCCCTTGAGCTCGGCGATAACCTCATCCCCCATTATGCCGGCGAGATCATAATCCATCACGATGATATCCGGCTGCGGGTCCATGCCTGCTATCTTCTCGGCAACTTCTCGCGCGCTTTCCCTTGTCTGGATAAAAACATCCAGATGACCCTCGCTTACGACGCTCAGCGGCGTGATCAAGTCTATTATGGTAAGAGGCTCATTATCTACCATGAGGATATTCACCGGACCATTCATTCTAAGCGGTTCCGTCTCGCCGAACTGCTCATCTGGTACCTTGAGCGTTTTCATGGGTGGAAGGCCGAGCTTGGGCATGATCATATTCACATTCGCCTTTATCGCAGCCTTTTTTTCCTCATCGATCGGTTCATGGCTGGATGCCTTTTCGAGGGCCTCTCTAATATGATGGATCTCTCTTGCTCTTTTTTCTTTAGAAGAAAGGAGATCGTCAGGAAGGCCTTCGGTATCATCAACTCCTACGCTGCCATGCTCAAAAACCGGCATGCTTGGCAAAGCATCGATATCTGCATTAGCAGAAGCTTCAGCTGAATCTGCTGGATTTTCTTCAATTCCTAGATTCATGGACAGGATTTCTTTGCTCATAGTGTATTCAGTATATCAAATAAAGAGAAAAAGCACCCCTCGCGGAATGCCTTTTCTTTTGCTTGCTATCGTCCGTAGAGAGCCCGATATGGCGCTGTATTGCCCTGGGCGGCCGCCTAAGGCCCCTTCCCGCCCTACTGCAGCGGAATGACCGTATTGATCTGTCCCGTCGTAGGAGAAACACCGACGGTATTGAGGATGAATGCCATGATTGCGAATACCGAGATCATGACGAACATTCCCACGATGCCCCAAAGCATATGCCTTCGTCCGGTAGCGCGCGCCTCCTCGCTGTCGCTATTGCGCACATATCCGAATACTCCCCAGAGGAAGTAAACGAGTGCTACGAGAAATACGAGGCGTATGAGCGGATTGACGATGACCGAATTCACCTTATGGATGAAATCGATGGCAGTGCTATTGGTTTGCATATTCTAAGTTTGAACTATCGAGTCGGAACGAATGTTCCAGCCGGAGAAGGAAGCGCTGGCGCTGCGGGCGCCGTATTGTCGAGGTTGAAGCTTCGAACGAGGATGTTTACCAAGCCCCATACTGAAACCATGACGAATAAAGCGATGATACCCCAGATCATATACCCCTGAGCCTCCTTTCGCTGCTCTCCATCTCCTCCTGAGAAGACGAATTTGAAGACTCCCCAAAGGAAGATAAGGATGGTAAGGGCGATGATGAACGGAATCAATCGGTTGATCAAATCATTCGCCTGCGCGAGAAGTCCGAGCAAGCCTCCTAGTCCGACGCTCTGTGCCGATACGAAATTCGGAAGAAGTACCAAGGCGAGAGTCAGGCCAAGCAATCCGGCCTTTGATGACGCTTTTTTCATAAATGAAAGTAGTTGTTGTTTATTTAAATTGATAAGCGACCACTGAGTCTTGAATAGACTCTAAACAAGTCACCAGATAATTATACACTAAAAACGAGGAACGCCAGGGCCTTGTTGAATATTCGCATTGTTCTGCAGCTTCAATGTGGATACAAGGATATTGACCAAGCCCCATACCGAGACCATCACGAATAAGGCTACGACTCCGAATGTGATCAGCTTGATCGCTTCCTTGCGCGCATCCTCATTGCTGGTCAAAACGAGCTTGAATATGCTCCATAGGAAGACGAGCAGAGTAAGCGCGATGATGAATGGCACCAGCCTATTGAGAAAATTCGCGAACTGGAGGATGAGCGATTGGAGCGTATTCATGTTTTTTTATTAAAACTATCGGAGCTGTGGGATATAGATCTGGCTCCCTCCGAAAATAGTGCTATTGAGCAAGGCGACGAAGCCCCATACCGATACCATGATGAAAAGCGCCACTACGCCGAATGTGATGACCTTGATGGCATCAGCGCGTGTATCCTCGCTATTGCTTCGCACGAGCTGAAAGATGCCCCAGAGGAAGACGACGACGGTAAGCCCGATAATGAGCGGCACGAGGCTCGACAGCATGCTATAGATCTTTCCTACCAATCCTTCGAAGCTATTTGATGACATGGGTTTGTGGTTAAGGGGTTATTTTATGTTAAAGCCTTGACTGTATTTTGGATGACCAGAGCGATCACTTTCGCTCCAAGGAGGATTCCTGCGCCGACAACCGTCCATGTAAGCTGCTTATGCGCAGATTCGATCTTGCTTTCATCTCCTTGAGCCGTGACATATTTGAGGCCAGCAAGGATGATCATGATTACCACGACTATTCCTCCGATGAGGATGATGACATCGAGGATGCTATTGAGAAAAATATCCAGCGAGCTGTTTTTCGTTCCTAGAGGATTCTGGAACTGGCATGCCGTTCCGGTACAATTCACCGCAGTTGCCGCTGCTTTATTAACGCCGGTATTTTTTCCAGCTGCAGACGTTGGCGCCGAGAAATTGCCCGAAGTATTTCCTGCCAAAACAGCCGATCCGGCAGTTGACTGAGTGCCCGCCGTGCCAGCAGATCCAGCCGCCCCGCCGCCAGTGCCATTGCCGAATACCGAGCCAAAAGCCGAATTGACCGCATTGCCCACGGAATTTGCCGCTGATTGCGCCTGAGAAGCAGTAGAAGGAGTGGTGACGGCTGATCCAGCGTAAAAGTTCTCCGTTGAGCTCATTGACGAATTGCCGCCAGAAAAATACGTATTGAAAGGATCATAATAGGTATTCCTGGAGGAAGATAATGACACGGAAGAATTTGACAATGGCCCATCGACATAGCCTTCATTGCTGAAATAATCGCCCAGGTTTACAGAGCTGAATTGATCGGCATCCGGATTGATCACATATACAGATTCGTCAAAAAAACTATTGTCACCGTCGTAAGGCAGCGGATTATCGATTGAGCCCAACGGAGCATCGGCCGTAGCGCCAACTTTCCATGCATCAGGAACTTGTGCTTTTCCATCCAGAATGACGCCTCTGAATGCCAGCTTTGCGTTCGGAGCGACAAGCGTGATCGCAATCAATGCCAAGACCAGAACAAGACCGAGCGCGAATAAGATTGGTACCCTCTCCTGTTTTGTTTTGGTTATATTGGCCATGATTGTGCGCTTTTTTAATAAGTATATCAAACTGCAAACTAAATGAACAAACGAATTCCGGATATCACGCCGAGCTTCGTCAGAACGAATTGAACGAGCATATATGCCGACATGGTCACGATGATTCCGACGATAGATGCCCAAAGCATTTTCTTGCCCGTCTTGACCGCCCCTTCATCGCCGCCAGCTGTCAGGATTTTCCATCCAGCAAGGACGATAACCGCTGTCGCTCCGAGAATGGCGATATATACGCCGAATGAAAGGATTTCTGTTCCGAGCTGCACCAGCTGCACCCACCCGCATTCAGTCTGGGGCTGATTGCAATATGCAGGAATGGTGAATTTGGTCTTGAGAACTCCTGACTGAGCCAATGCATCATGGTGCGGTACGAATAGCGAGAGTGCGAATCCGAATACGATCGCGAGCATCCCTAATCGTGCCGCGGCTGATGTTAGTCTGAATTTGATTGCGAATTTCATGTATTTCGGATTATTGATTATGATTTTATGCCTTGCAGGAGCATATCGAGTCGCTGCTTGGCATTGCTGATGGCATCCGACGGCTGCGTCTTGCCTGATGTAATAGATTCTACCATGTCGCGGAAGATCGTAGACGAATATGCAGGATCCGGATCGAACCAAGTCTGGGTCTGGATGGCAGCTCGATAGAATGTCGATAGATATTTGTCGCTAGGCGTTTCCTGGAGCAAATCCTTGCGCACGGGCGGCATCTTTGTCAGCTCCACCCAATTCTTCTGAGCTGCGGCCGATGTCATTTTTGCTATTACATTATATGCGTCCATGGCATTCGTAACCCTGCGCGTGACAGAGAAAGCCGTAATCCTTCCATATGTGGCGCTGAATCGATCATCGAATTGCGGTATGGGCGCGACATCGAAGTCGAGGTTCGGGTTCTCTCGGCGAAGAGCCTCGAAATCGCTGACATAGCCGAAATACATGCCTACATCGCCAGACAGAAATGCCTTGCGAGAATCAGGCATCGATCGGCTCCAAGAATAATTAGGGCTGGTAGGATCAGCGAATGATGTATAGAGGCTGATAACCTGAGCGGCAGTGAATGAATTGTCAGCACCGGCCCTATCGAGCGTCGAAACGATTGCATTAGTCTGAGGATCGATAGCGGTTATCGTATTGCCCTTCTGCATGAGCATTGAAGCGAGGATTTCCTTTGCATCGGAAATATTTCGAACTTCTCCGAGAGCCACGCCGCTTCGCACTATCCCCTTGCTATCATTGAGTCGCGTGAGCTTCGGCACCAATTTCTGCAATTCATCCCAGGTTCGAGGAGGGCTCGCGATTCCTTCCGTAGCAAATATGCTGCGATTCCAATACATGGCGATAGGATCGACGCTGAATGGCACGCCGAGAACTCCATTTGAGACCATGAACTGATCAGCCGCATTTATATATGTATCCGCATAATCTCTCTGGGTAAAAACGGTATACGGCACAGGGCTGAGCTTATTGCCTTCTGCATACAGTAGATCATCGGAAAGGAGAACGATATCAGGACCCTTGCCTTCAGCTAGCGCATTCACGAATGTAGAGCGAAAGCTTTCGGGAGCGATCTGCTGATATGTCACCTTGATGACTGTTTTCTCAATATTGATCAAGCGCACCACTTCATTGACTGTTGCATTCGGCACCGTACCCCAAATAACGGCTTCCGGAACATGATCTTTGCTCGTGCCGCCGAATCCAGCGAATACTACGACGCCGGCGATTCCGATGAAGATAAAGAAGATGAGTACTACGAGTTGAAATGTGCTGAAAGTTGATTTCATATATATGAATGAGAGCGAAGTTGTGTTTTGTATTGTACCACTAATCAGCAAACGAATCCTTCTGCGATGTGAACAATTTGCGATATACGCCATTCTCCTTTGCCATCAAATGCGCATGATTGCCGAATTCCTTGATCTGGCCGTCCTCGACGACCATGATTTTGTCGGCATTTTTTACGGTATTGAAGCGATGCGAAATCAATATGACGGTCTTGTCATCAGGCAGATTCTCGAGCTCCGAGAATATCTCCATTTCCGCGACAGAATCGATCGATGCGGTTGGCTCATCGAGAATCCAGATCTGCGGATCGCGATAGAAGAGCCGCGCGAGTGCCAGCTTTTGCCACTGGCCGATAGAAGGCTGTATGCCGCCTTCGAATTCATTTCCGAGCTGGGTATCGTAGGCATGCGGCCATTCCTGAATGAATTCATGGGCGCCGGCGCGTTTTGCCGCTTCGATGACTCGAGGTAGATCAGTCGGACCTGATGTATCGCCAATTCCAATAGCGTCCTTGGTAATCATCTTGAACTTGTCATATTCCTGTGAGAGATAGCCGATTTTTTTATAATATGAAGAAATCTCTATAGTGCGAGCATCATGACCACCGATTCGCACGCTTCCGCCCGTAGGATCATAGAAACGCATGAGCAATTTCGTCAGCGTCGTCTTCCCTGCTCCATTTACGCCTACGATGGCGATCTTTTCGCCTGGCTTGATCATGAAATTGATCTTTTCGAAGATGCTCTTGCCGGTACTTGTCTCAGAGCCAGGATATGCAAACGCGACATCCTCGAATTCTATGCCGGGCGTATGACTATCGAGAGCGATCGTTCCGTTCTTGAGGACATTTTCAGTGGCGAGGAATTCATGGATATCATTGACGAAAAGATTGTCCGCGCTCAATGTGCTGACGCCGCGTAGCATTTCGCTGAGATCCGCCCGCAATCCGCCCATACTGCTCAGGATGAAGACGAATGTACCGATGGCAAGCAAGCCGCTGATCAAATCGCTCATAATGATGAGCACGATGGCTGCCATTGCAGCAGAAATCACAACCGTCGTGCCGATCTTGAGATACATTCGCTTATTCTCATTCTTTCTGCTCTCATTATTGAACTGAGAAGCGAGGGATTGTAGGGTCCTTATGAGAAAATTCTTCGTCCCAGACACTTTCATCTCGATCAGATCAGATGCCTTTTCGAAATGCGATGACGCTTCATAGTATCGACGCTTGATCGATGCCTTTGCATCCCAAATTCCCCATATGCGATGGCCGTATTTTCTTTCCACATACATATCCGGCAGCAATGCCGCGAGCAGGATGAGAGCGACCCACCATTTGTATGCGACGACGATGGAAATAGCGATAATCGCCTTGATTCCATATTCCCAAATATCGAAAAACCAATCGACAGTATTGTTCAGCTTATATGAATTTTCGCCCACTTTTGCCATCCTGTCCCTGAATGCGGGGTTTTCATATGTTTGGATATCGACGAGGGTCTTTTTTTCCATCAAAGAAATATCGAACCATTGCCGAAAGAATATATAGAACTTCTGACGGAATGTCTGCTGTATCACTCGCGCAGTCTCGCTGAAGAATGGCAAGGTTATATATATGATGACCACCGATAAGAGGGCCGGATCGAATACGCTGGTGAAAGTCCCAGTCGTGACTTTATTGATGAACAATGCGGAATACCAGACGAGTACGAAAGGCAGAACGCCGGTGACAAGGCGCAGGCTCATTTCAACGATCAAATACCGCTTATCATGCTGATTGATGAGACGGATCGATCGTATTAGATTTTTTAGAGGACTTGCTGGCTTCTTTGCATCTGTCTTCGATGCGCCAGTCTCTGTTTGTATTGCTGAGGAGCTCATGAGATTTTAAGTATAGCGTATTTTCCGTCCGATGTTTATTTGTTTGTGAATTTTTATATAAAAAAAAGCCGACCCCTGTCACGGGTCGGCGGTTCGAGACGATACTCGATAGAAACGTCATGCTGCCGCATCTGCTGGAACTTCGACGACGGAGAGTGCTTTCGTGAGCGTATTCCTCCACTCCGTTTCATATTCCGCATCGGTAGCACATTCTCTGTCCACACCGGCATCCCGAAACGGAGGATATTTGTCCATCCTCACTATCCGTTTCATCCCACTGGGATCAATGCCGCAGAGCGGCGATACCAGCACGGTGTTCGGCAGACGATGTTGGGCGCGCGCAATTTGCGAGCTCTCATCACAACAAGGGCATCCGTTGACGATCACGAGAGTCCTTTCATCTCCAACGGATTCGAATTCACGGACCACTTTCTGGATTATGCCGCGGACGCGTCGGTATGCACTTCCCAGCTCTGCGCAAGCCCATTCATGGCGGTCATTGCCTTCGGCGTAAATGATATTCATTTTCTATGTATCGGTGTTGGTGTTTTCTGCGGTTGCAATATTGCCCGCATCTTTCAAGGCTCGATTAAGCGCTGAAAGATGCGAGCAAACGGAACATATTCAAGGTTCTTGTACGTATATAAGTATACCATATATATTATATAAGTCAATTATTAGATGAGTTTTAGCATGCAACAAAACAACCCTTATTCACAGGGTTGTTTTGTCTCTTTGGCCTATTTTTTTAAAAATCACAAACAGATCAGCGACGCAATCGAATCGCCTTCTCGCAATTTCATGACGCGCACGCCCTGAGTATCTCGGCCGAGTGATGGAATTTCGCTGACTCCGCATCGGATTACCTGGCTTCGCTTTGAGATCGCTACGACTTCTTCCGTTTCTTCGGTGACGACTTTGGCAGAGATGAGATCTCCGGTCTTGTCAGTGACTTTGACAGTCTTGATTCCTGAGCCGCCTCGGCCCTGGATCTTGTATTCGGACATAGGAGTCTTCTTTCCATATCCATTCGCGGATACGATGAGGACTTCTGCTTTCGTTCCGCCCTTCTTGATGGTATCGGCGCCTACTACTGCAACCTTAGGATCGAGCTTCATGACTCGTACGCCTCCGGCAGCTCGGCCCATTTCTCGAACATCGCCTTCATCGAATCGGATAGACTGGCCATCTGATGAGACAACCATGACGCTATCGCCTCGCTCGACGAATGATGCTGATACGAGCTCATCCTTCGCTTCGAGTCGGATCGCGATGATTCCGCTCCTTCGCACATCATGGAAGCTTTCTGCTGCGACCTTCTTTCCAGTTCCCTGCTTTGTGACGAGGAATAATGAAAGCGGGCTTTCATCGCCTGATCGCGCCTTCTTGATTTCCTTTGGCATAGGCAAAACGGAAGTCACCTTTTCATCTGGAGCGAGTGAAAGGAAATTGATGATGGCCTTGCCCTTCGTGGCTCGCTTTCCTTCTGGGATTTCATACATCTTGATCTGATATGCCTTGCCCTTATCGGTAAAGAACAATAGATCGCTATGCGTAGTGGCAGTGATGAGATGCGTGATGAAATCCTCTTCCTTTGTATCCAAATCGACGACGCCTACACCGCCTCGCTTCTGCTTGCGGTATTCCTCAGGATCGGTTCGCTTGATATATCCGCCTGATGTGAGGACGAGAACGCTTTCCTCATCTGGGATCACGTCTTCGATGGAGAGATTCTTGACGGCGCCCTTGATCATGCGCGTCTTTCGAGGGTCAGCATACTTCGTTCGGATCTCATCGAGCTCGGTCTTGATGATGCCGAGAACTCGCTTCGGGCTCTTGAGAATGTCTTCGCATTCCTTGATGAAAGCCTGGACCGCCTTCAATTCGTCTTCGATCTTCTTTCGCTCGAGGCCGGCAAGCTTCTGGAGCTTCATTTCCAAGATCGCAGTCGCCTGTCGATCAGAGAATTTGAATTCCTTCATCAAATTCATATGCGCCGTAGGAGTATCCTTTGAAGCCTTGATGAGCTTGATGATGGCATCGATATGATCGAGCGCCTTCTTGAGGCCGAGCAAGATATGCTCTCGATCCTTTGCCTTGGCAAGATCGAATTCAGTTCGTCGTCGGATGATTTCCTTTCGGTGCTTGATGAATTCCTCGAGAATGGTCTTGAGAGAAACGGTCATCGGCGTACCGTCTACAAGCGCGACCATATTGTAATTGAATGTGGTCTCGAGCTGCGTATGCTTATACAAATAGTTCAAAACATTCTGAGGGTATGCGCCATTCTTGAGCTCTACGACGACACGGATATCCTTGGTAGATTCGTCCCGGAGATCTCGGATGCCTTCGAGCTTTTTATCCTGAACGAGCTGAGCGATATTCTCGATGAGAGAAGATTTATTTACCTTATATGGGATAGAAGTGATGACGATCTTTGCCTGTCCAGCCTTTTCCTCGATGATTTCTGCCTCGCCTCGAACGACGACGCCTCCTCGTCCATGGCTATATGCCTGACCGAGCTCTGCGCCTCCATATGCGATGCCTCCCGTCGGGAAATCCGGACCCTTTACGAATTGCAAAAGATCAGTCGATGTCGCATCCTCATTATCAATGAGATGAATAGTGGCATCGAGAACCTCCCCAAGATTGTGAGGAGGGATGTTCGTCGCCATACCCACGGCGATTCCCAATACTCCATTGAGGAGCAAGTTAGGAACAGCGGCCGGCAAGACAGATGGCTCTTTCTTTGAACCATCGTAGTTAGGAAGCATATTTACCGTCTGCTTCTCGATATCGCGGAGCAATTCCGTAGAGATTCGCGCCATCTTACATTCGGTATATCGCATCGCGGCAGCTGGATCTCCATCGATATTACCGAAGTTACCCTGTCCGAAAACGAGCGGATATCGCGTCGAGAAATCCTGCCCCATATTCACGAGGGCCTGATAGATAGATGAGTCTCCATGAGGATGGTAATTACCCATCACGTCTCCGACAACCGTGGCGCACTTTACGAATTTGGCAGAAGAAAAAAGCCGCTTCTGATACATCGAATACATGATTCGTCGATGCACGGGCTTCATTCCATCTCGAATATCCGGCAATGCTCGATCCGTAATAACCGACATGGCATAGTCGATGAACGATTCTCGCATTTCTGTGACGAGGCTTCGCGTGACCATTCGGTCATTGCCCGCTTCATTCGTCGTCGAGCCATCAGTATGCTGTATCGGCTCCTTTGAGTTTTCTGATTTTTCCTTATCGCTGCCTTTGCCGTTTGTTTTTGCCATATATATAAAAAATGAATGGGTTTGTGGTGATGCGCATTATATCAAGTATCCGACTTATGCGGTAGTGGCCCGTATCCTCGAGGCATTGCCTAATTCGCTATCGCTGCACATTGACCGAAGCGCTGCTTGTGGCGGTCGATGTGGCTGTCGAGGTCGCAGTAGTAGGCGCGGTAGTAGAAGCTGGATCCTCCTGAACGAATCCGACGCCATCGAATCGCTGCGCCAGCTCGCTATCGTCGAAATTCTTCTTATATGCATTATATGATTTGGAAACCTTCGAGAGCGTGCCTTCTTCCTTGGCTTTCTTCTCGGCGCTCTTCGAATATGCATTCACCTCGCTGAGAAAAACCAGGACGCAGACGATGAAAGTCAGGCCGGCAACAATGACGCTGCATATGATCGCGAACCTCTTTCTTTGCGCGACCGGCTTTTCTTTTAGGTTTTGAATGAATTTTGACATATATAAATGCAAATCGCCCTGTCGCTGGCGGCCATAGGCTAGACCTGCGGCTCGAGGATCATGATCTCGCCTTCCTTTCCTTCGATATCCTTGCGCTTGATCGTGAGCTTATCCACAGTTGTCGCCTCGCCTCCCGATTCCTTGATGAATTGCTTGAGGCATTCGTCTTTGGTTGATGAAAAATTCATTGGGATTATGAGCTTGGCTTCGAGATTCATTGCGATTTTATACGCTTCTTTTGGAGAAAAAACCCCACTTCCCTTGCCGTCAGCACTGCCGATCGGGATAAATACGATATCCACTTCATCGACTACATCAGAAAGCTGCGCGGGTAATTCCCTGCTCTGCGCGCCGAGGAACAATAGATTGATATTGTCGACCGACAAAGAATAGATCGTATTGATCAGATCTTCATCCTTATCATCGAGGTCATATCGAGATGCGCCAGCGACTCCCTTGATAAAGATTCCTTTTCTCTCATATTCTCCAGGACCGGAGATGATGAATGGAGCGCGATCGCCATATGCGAGGTCGGCGCCGCCCGACATATCCTCATGCGACAATGTCTCGAGCACGATATCCGCGCCGAACTTCGATGATTTGAATGTGGATTCCTTTGAAGGAGGATTGAAAGCGATCGTGAGGTCGCCTAATTGCACTTTGAAAAACTCATGTCCGAGATTTGTGATAATCATGCCGTCTATTCTACGATATTTTATCCAAAAGCAGAAATTGACGCCCAATGATATGAGTGGTATCATTTTATCCCAGATAAGTAAATACGGCCATACAGACCGCATAGGCTTGTCCACCAACACAGCGCACTAGTCACTCCTGACACCCAACAAGTGAACCTCAACCCGACAATCGTACTACCCATATTATTCATAGTTCTCACGTTCGTTCTCGCGCATATCGGCCTTAAACCTTACGAGGTGACAGCCATTTCGCAGAAGCGCGGCGGCTCCGATGACATCGCGGCTCCGATACTGACGATCATCATGCTGGCAGGCCTCTATGCCTGCTGCGCATGGGGCCTCTATCAGCAGAAAGAATGGTACTCCTCAGCGGTGGCTCATTATTTCGTCCGAATCGCCCCGTTCATCGTGCCGCTTGCCTATTATGTTCGCTGGAAAAATATCCGCGAAGCGCCAAAGAACCCCGTTCCTCGGGATTTCACGATGCCTACCCATGCCCGACGCGGTGACAGCATAGCCTACGTCGACTTCGGCAATCCGCCGACTGGAGG
The DNA here is from genome assembly GCA_964368945.1 of uncultured Candidatus Saccharibacteria bacterium. Lineage (GTDB taxonomy): Bacteria > Patescibacteriota > Minisyncoccia > Phycocordibacterales > CAIZLB01 > DALYDD01. The sequence continues at coordinate 132,982 of CAYJDM010000001.1, read as the reverse complement.
CGGATCCTATGGCAATGCGAAAGCGACGCGCAAGCGGCGCCCAGCAGCTTAGCCGCAAAACCAACACAACCAACAGACACTTCAGGCGCTGTCCCTCACGGGACAGCGCCGTTTGCTTTTTATATGTCATGGCCAAAATAAGGCTTTTTATGTACTTGACATATATATGTATATGTGATATCATATACATAGTTAATGAAAGTACCCTACATAGCCGAAGTACGGCGGGGCGAGTTTAAGGTACTCGTATCCTGCCCCTACTTCCGGTAGCCTCAACAGGGAAACCTGACTGAGGCGCTGAACCACAGGATCATTCATAGGTCCTGAAACCAACCTAACGGTTGGACAGCGGTTAAATGGTGGCAAAACTGACAAGCTCCGATCAAGAATAAAGGTCGGTATATGAAGACAAGGTAACTAGACCGTCATCGTTGAAGGGTTCCTAGCACTTCCATAGTGCTGATACCTGGATAATACGGGCGAAGGCCGGCTTGTTCGACACCATAAAACCCGCACTCGTACGAATCTCCGGATTCTGCGAGTGCATTTTATTTATATTGCAAAACCCCTCAAAATAGGTATACTTTCCCCTACATATTTATTAGCAAACCGCGACTACGTAATCCCTGCTGTGCATGCCTTAATCGGCCTCAGATATCCAAGCAGAAGCATAGGCGCCACAAATATGACAAAAACAACTACCGCGGAAGTCGAAATGACTGAAGCAGAACATGCAGCCGCCAAAGAAGTAGCAGCGAAGAACAAAAAAGAAGTTCTCGTCGACGATTCAATGATGGGCCAGCTATTAGCAAATACGGAGAATCCCCCATCAGTCGGAGACTTGGTCGAAGGACCGGTTATCGCGATCGATAAGAAGGGCGTCTTCGTAGACCTTCAGCCATACGGAACAGGTATCATCTACGGCCGAGAATACATTGCCGCACGAGATATCATCCGAAAGGTAAACATTGGCGACAAGATCGCGGCCAAGGTCGTCGATATCGCGAATGAGGACGGATACATCGAGCTCTCCCTCAAGGAAGCTAAGCAGGCGCTCATCTGGGGCGAGGCTGATGCAGCTATCCGATCAAAGACCGTCTACGACATCCCTGTTCTCGAAGCGAATAAGGGCGGACTTCTCATGTCTTGGCAGGGTATCCAGGGATTCCTTCCCGCATCTCAGCTCAAGGCTGATCACTACCCTCGAGTAGAGGATGGCGATAAGGATAAGATCCTTGAGGAATTGAAGAAATTCGTAGGAGAAAAGCTTTCTGTCTGCATCATCGCAGCGTCTCCAAAGGAAGGAAAACTTATCTTCTCTGAAAAGTCTCCTGAATCTCGAGACAAGGAAAAGATCGTCAGCAAGTATGCGATCGGTGAGGAGCTCGAAGGAACTGTCACAGGTGCCGTCGACTTTGGAATCTTCGTCAAGCTTGAGGACAATCTCGAAGGACTCGTTCATATCTCTGAGATCGACTGGTCTCTCGTCGAGGACCCTCGATCTATGTTCAAGGTTGGAGAAAAGGTAAAGGTCAAGGTCATCGAAATCAAGGATGGCAAGATCTCTCTTTCAATCAAGGCTCTCAAGCCTAACCCTTGGAAGGAAGCCGAGAAGAAGTACAAGAAGGATGATGTCGTCACAGGCATCATCATCAAGTTCAATAAGCACGGAGCTCTCGCCTCTATCGAGGAAGGAGTTGCCGGACTTGTACACGTATCTGAATTCGGCAGCGATGTTAAGCTTCGAGAAAAGCTCGAGCTCGGCAAGACATACCAGTTCAAGATCACTCTCTTCGATGTAAAGGAGCAGAAGATGGCATTGTCATTCATCGACAAGGCTAAGAAGTAAAAAAAAAGCGAAAGCTTAAGACGAGATAACGCCGGCCCCTTGCGGGGCCGGCGTTTCGTTTTGCGTATCAATACGCACTTAAGCAGCTTGCTTGCAGTATGTGGCTTCAGCCCATACCTTGTGAATTTGCGGAGTCTGCGGAACGCCCATTGCGCATTGGCGACAAGCCGCAGCGTACACACGCATATCCTGGTAGCCATACGGCGTCTGGTTCGAATATGGAGCATGCCTGCCGACACCCCGGAGCGAATCGCCGACAAGAAATGTCCAAACCAGGAAGGTTCGCCAATACCATTCATGAGACAGTACGGTTCCAGTATAGCCATAGTCATCGGAACCAAACACAGTATCGATGGTATCGGCAATTGCAGGCATTGCAATCCTGCCGAGCCTGACAAGCGCTTTCGCCGCGTCAGAATCGTCATACTCCCTACAGGGCCGGTGCATCATGAATCCTGTTTGGACTTGAAAATCGTCAAGCAGGTCCCTGATCTGTCGAGTCCGAGCTGTAGTGCGGCGCAAGATTGAAGCAGTGAGGCGAAGGGCAGCGATCCGTTGCCTTCTCGTTTGTGGTTTTCTTTTTTTAATTTTCATTCAGCAGGATGGGATGGGTTGGAGTGAATTTCTGAACCGAAACGAGCCCGAGGGCACTTATGTTCCAATCTGGATAAATCATGCACTGCGATTCAACGCATGTCAATGCTATCGAGCATTGAACTGATTCATCGCGCTCTGCTCGCCTTCTTTGACGATGACTGAGACAATTTCCGGGATGCGTTTGAGGACTTTTTTGAGCTCGCTGGCTTCGCTTGTCTGGAATTGGCCGAGGATGAATTTGACGACCTTGTCCTCGCCTACCGGCTTGCGAAGCTTGCCCGTCGGAGTGGTCGGAGAGATGCCGATCTTGATGCGCGTGAAAGCCTCGGTCTTGATCGATTTGATGATCGAATCGACGCCATTATTTCCGCCAGGACCGCGATTAAAGACGATCTTGATATGGCCGAATGGCAGGTCGAGATCATCATGGATGACGACGAGCTTTTTGGCTTTCTTATCGAGGGCTTTTTTCTGGGCCTCATTGAGCTTGCCGACGATCTTGGTATCGCCAACGATGAGAGGCGCGACGGCCTGGCCGCTTTTATTCATAAATGTCTCCGGCAGAATCAGAGTGGCTGATTCCCCATCGATATCCGCTTTCGTCTTCAGGGATTTGAGAACCTTATCCGCCTTGAATCCGGCTACGCCATCCGCGGCATATTCTTTTGCCAATAATTGAACTGCCATGCGTCCGACATTGTGACGCGTATTTTCATATTCTGTTCCGGGATTCCCGAGTCCTACAATGTAATGCATGAAGGTAGTTTATCATAATTGGAAAACCATGCAGATATTGCGGTTATCGCGGTATCCATGCGGTGTCCATATGGTATACTTGGCAAAAATATGAGTGAATCCTTTAACCCAAATGGAGGCGAGCCGCTTGAGAAAATAAATGGCCAGCCCATCGATATAGACATCGATGCTGAGATGGCATCCGAGACGCCGGCCGCGGTCAATGCTCGCAATAAAAAGCCTAAGAAAGACCATTTCTGGACGAAGATCATCGTCTTTATGGTGGCAATCATCCTATTGCGGCTTTTCGTCATCGACCCCTTCCTCGTGAACGGCAGCTCCATGGAGCCGACATTCGAGGATGGCGATTATGTGATTGTCGACAAGCTTTCATATCAGGTCCGCGCACCTGAGCGAGGCGAAGTGATCGTCTTTGATGCGCCAACGAATGATGGCAGGTATTTTATAAAAAGAATCATCGGACTTCCTGGCGAGCGCGTCGTCGTTGATGGCACTTCGGTTACCATTTTTAATAAAGAAAATCCCAATGGCTTCAAATCGACCGAGCCATATGTCAAATTCACCAGCAGCCGCAAGGCGGACCGAACTCTCGCATCCGATGAGTATTTCGTCATGGGAGACAATCGAGAGGTCAGCTCAGATTCACGAATCTGGGGAGCCCTGCACCGAACGGCCATTGAAGGACGCGCCCTTGTCCGCCTTCTTCCCTTCAAGCATTTCGGCCTGACGCCCGGATCGACAGATGAGTTTCAGGGTGTAAATTTGCCGCAATAGTTTTTTTTGGAAAGTAGAAGAGCCGGTCCCCGCAAGGAGGACCGGCTTCTGATTTTCGCGCTAAGGCCGCAGCGTGGCCCGATAGAATCGACGCTCCTGCTGCAATGGCAATACCATTCGGTATGCTTTCGCATCATTGGGCAAGCCGGCGATCTCGCTGACCGCAATCGGCGGACTGAACTCCGTCCAACCAGAAAGATCGGCGGAAGATTCGACGAAGAAATTCTGATGCGGAGCGGTGAATGCCATTACAAGAGTCTGATCCACGGGCCTGAGCCTTGAGCCGATAATCCCAATGCTGTTTTTTTCCGAGGGAACAGCATTCGTTATGCCTGTGACCATGCGGTCAAGTCCCCATGTCTGGATCGTCTGCTTTTGTGCAATCGTCCATTTGATAGCTTCGATCCGCGCATGATACAAGCCATCGGGCTTGATGCTTGGCGCCGACAATGAAGCGGTTACGGTTACCGGTTTGACAGATCCATCGGCAATCTGGCCAGGCGGACTGACAGCGACCAAGACTTCAGTCGCCGCATGCAGTTCTCCTGTTTCGATATCGACGAATTTGACGCTGAAGTCGGATGCGATCGGCATGACGACAGCTCCCGCCAAGGCTTTGGCATTGAGCGGAAATGATGCAGTAACCTTCGATGCGGACGTATCGATCGCTATCGATGTAGGCATCGCGACAGACCATTGCGCGCATTTGTCGAAAAGATGCATCGTGGGTCCGACTATCGTGCCCGAAGCGCTCGTGAGATGAAAATTCGAATTATAATACATGAAATTCGTCACACGAGCCTGAGCCAGCGGACTAACGGTCGCCACATCGTTGAAGAACTGCACCATGACGGTGAATGTGCGCTTATCGCCATTCATCATTCTGACCCCCATGAAGAGATTGTCGCTATGCTGATCAGATGCGCCGCCGGCAGTGATCTGATTGCCGCCTTCGAAGAGATAGATGACCCTGACGGAAGCCGAGCCGACAATGTCGACATCGAAATTTGCCATGATATTTTCATCGCCTGATGATGTGACAGTGAATGCAGCGACAGGAACCAGAGGAAAACCTCCGGAATCGACGCGAAAGTTCTGCGATACCATCCTTTCAGGAGCTTCGGAGATAACGATACTCGAGGCTTGAGCATGCGCATTGCCGAGCAGCCCAAAGAGACAGAGAGAGAATGCGGGCACGGAGCCCGCTTTTTTTGCAAAGATCGATTTCATTGGTATGGATTGTCTGGATTTCGGTAGGAATGCAGGAACTTTATAGTGCCGCAATCTGGGGACATGATAGCATGCGCTTTTCGTTTTTTCTGTGAAAAAGCCCCTAAAACACCCAAATAATTGTGCCATACCCCCATATATGGTAATGTATGCGGGATTTACACGATTTCTTAGCAATTTTTACCTCAAAAGCCCATACCAAAATGAGCAAAAAAGCGCCTAAAACGGCGAAAAAGACGACTTCTAAAGCCGCCTCTGCCCACCCTAAAAAGCCCGCAAGCAAGGCAAAACCCAAGCCTGCTATCGCCGCAAAGCCAGCTGGAAAGAATGCCTCAAAGACTTCCAAGAGCAACCACCATGCCGAGAACCAGCATGCCGTCCCTGCCCGATCATTCAAGCCCACAAAGGCCGGCAAGCATACCAAGCATGAATTCCAGGTCCCTGCGCATATATACAAGGGCCATCTGAACTGCCTCAAGACAGCGCGGCATTTCGGCTTTGTGCCATTCGAATCAGAGGTTGAAAAATCAGATATCACAAAGGTAAAGTCGCTCAAGGACAAGAGCCAGAAGGGCGATTCTGCCGAGACGCTTACATTCGATGCCTTTCTCGAGGAGAAGGTTGCTATCTTGCGCAATTACATTGATAAAAAGATGCAGGATCTCAATCAGCCGCCATCGATCTGCTTCAGCGGTCCGCTCAAGGGAAATACATTCGCCGAAAAAGCGAAAAAGACCGGCCATATCTTCAATGTGGATATCATCGGCAATTCAAAGAGCATCGCTGATGCCGTCGTCATCGAAACCGCATATGTCATTCTCAAGGAGCATAATCCCGATATGGAATTGATGGTTGAAATCAACTCTGTCGGAGACAAGGATTCATTTGCCCGATTCGCCAAGGAATTCGCCGCATATTATAAGAAGCATCTGGGCGAATTGCCAGCGGATTTGCGACAGATGTATAAAAAAGATCCGCTTCTTCTCGCAGTATCGCAGGACGACCGACTCCAGCCATGGAGCGATGAGGCGCCGAAGACGGTGAACTATCTTTCGGAAGAAAGCCGAACCCATTTCCGAGAAGTCTTGGAATTCCTCGAATCTCTCGGCCTTCCATATATGATCAATGAGGCTTTGACGGGATCTCGAAACTGCTCGACTGGAACGGTCTTTCAGATCATCGGCATCGCAAAGGAGGGCAAAAAGGATACGGGTGCGGAAAAGAGAAGCCTCCTATGCATCGGCGAGCGATACAATAGCATTGCGCGGAAGGCTTTTGGCAAAAAGGAAATCCCTGCCATCGGCGCTCATATTCTCGTGGACGATAAGGACGCGAAGGCCTCAGGCAATGGCAAAGGCGGCACTATAATCGTCGAGGAAGATATCCGATTCTATTTCATCCACCTCGGATATGAGGCTAAGCTCAAGAGCCTCACCATCCTCGAAATGCTCCGAACTGCCAGGATCCCGGTCCATCAGGCCCTGAGCAAGGACAAGATCACCGCCCAGCTCCAAGGGGCTGAAAAGCTAGGCGTTCCGTATATCCTCCTCGTAGGCCAGAAGGAAGCCATCGAAAATAGCGTTACGGTCCGCCATGTGGAGACCCGGGTCCAGGAAACCATCCATATCGACTCCCTTATTGAATATCTAAAGAAACTGTGATAAAGTACTCCGCATGATAAACGTAGCAGTAGAAAAGAACCCAAACGAGAGCGCCTCTTCCCTTCTTCGCCGATTCACCAAGCGAATGCAGGATTCTGGCGTTACGCAGCGAGTACGATCACTTCGAGATGCGAAGCGAGTGCTTTCTCATTACAAGACGAAGATGAATACCCTCGAGATGCTCGAGCGAAAGAACAATATGGAAAAGCTAGCCAAGCTCGGCAAGCTCGTCCGAAAGACTCGAAAGGGAGGAGGTCGATAAGATCCTCAAAAGCGCCATTCGTTTTGAATTTTATTTAAATGAAAATCTTGTTTGAATCAGATTCGATATCGATAGTCACGACGCTTCGAAAAGGCACGCCTAAAATACATGGCGTGTTTTTTCGTGATATCAAGGAGAAGGTCTTGGGCAAAGGATATGAGCTCAGCCTCGTCTTCGTCGGCGCCGATCGCATGCGCGCCCTCAATAAGCAGCATCGCAATAAGGATTATGCGACGGATATTTTGAGCTTCGATCTCGACGATCATATCGACGATTCTGCCGATGATCACGAGCATGATGATCACTGCGATCATGACGGGCATGATGGGCACGGCCATGGAGAAAAAAATGCCAGCGAACTCCAATATGGCTCAGGTGAAATTTTTATCAATCCAGAGAAGGCGCGAATCAAGGCCAAGGAGTTTGGACGAACATTCGATAATTATGTGAAGTTTCTTTTTATACACGGTCTGTTCCACCTCAAGGGACATGACCATGAGGATAATGAAAGCGCTGAAAAGATGGAGAAGGCTGAGATTTCAGTGCGAAAAAAGTTCGGCATTTAGTTTTGACATACGAAACAATCCGTGTTAATTTATTTTCGGAAAACATCGCTTCATTCGGCTGTTCCGAATGTCAGATGCCGCCCTCAAACACCAACCGACCACCCTGTCTTCATATGAGCCAAACATTACCTGCGCCAGCCGCCCCTCCCCTCGCCCCTCAAACCAAACCTCCGAGCCGCCTTCTCACGATCGCAATATGGGAACCCCACTCCGGAGGCCGTACGCTTTTCGCCACCAAATTCAAAACGCCGATAAATCAAACCGTCTTCGTCACGAAGGTGGTGCTCCGAAGAATCACGACATGCAGACATCACGTCTTGGAAATTTCCTTGGCGGCGGGTTTGCATGCCGCACAAAGTCGGAGTATCTCAAGTCTGAATACCGGCGTCGGATCAGCGCTCGAGGCCCTCCGTGGTTCGAGTGACGCGCCGAAGGAATTCGATCTGAGCTTCGAAGATTCGACCGTATTGTGCAAGATAACGCCTACATTACACATCGATATGCCTGATGCCGCCTTTGCCATGGCTGATTGGGTCAGCGCGGCATTATCTGGTACGGGATCAGCATGGATTGATCTGGTCCAAGTCCGAAGGTATGTGCAAGTCGCGATTCAATACGATGCAGAAGACGGCACTGGTCAGACCGCGCGTTGGATCACGGATGTCGAGGCTGCGCTCGTGCGCCGCACAAGAATTTCAGACATCACGGCCATCTCAAGAAGCCCCTTCGCATTCAACGAATAACCACCAAAGCGTTCACTCGCCACGACAAGAAACCCGTCCGGTTCCCTGTTTGGGCGGGTTTTTTGTTTGAAAGTTTATATGATGACGCATCACCAGCGCATATATTACTTATCCACGCAGGCAATTTATTGATAGTCAGGGAAAAAATGGTACAATAAACGAAAAATAGCGATACATAAAGCGCTACTTTTCATTTCCGCTTCAACAAAAATCTAATCATGGCAATGGGACGCTCATTTTCTGTCGGCATCGATATCGGAACCAATCAGGTGAAGGTTATTGTTGCTGAATCGGCAGAATCATGGACTGCCCGAAAGAATGAGCAGCAGAGCCGCGCAGGAGGATCCATGGCTGTTGATAGGAATGCTGAAACGTCATCGCAGGATCGGCGCTCTCGCCCTTCGGATAACCTTCCTCGCGTCATCGGCGGAGGCGTAGCAGAGACTCGCGGAATGCGACATGGCTATATCACGAATTTAAAGGAGACGGTCAAAAGCATAAAGACGGCAGTGGCTCAGGCGGAAAAAAGCGCCGGAGTTTCCATCAAGCGCGCATATGTATCGATCAGCGGAGTCGGCCTTGGCGCCATCATTTCTACCGCAAGCGTCAATACCACGAAGGCCGATGCGGAGATCACGGATCTCGATGTGAAGCGCGCGATCGAGGAAAGCGAGAAGGAATTGCCGAATCAGTATATTCAGAATCGCAAGATCGTTCATACCATCCCGCTCGAATATAAGATCGATGGCAAAAAAGTCCTGGGCAAGCCTCAAGGCCTGAAGGGATTGCGACTCGAAGCGAGGGTTTTATATATGACATGCCTCGCGCATCATCTCAATGATATCCTTCTCGCCTGCGAGGAGGCTGATATCGAAATCACCGATGTCATCGCAGGCCCTATGGCATCAAGCTTCGTCACCCTCAATAAGACGCAAAAGATCGCTGGCTGCCTTCTCGCCAATATCGGCTGCGAGACGACGTCCATCATCGTTTTTGAAAACAATATCCCTATATCGCTTGAGGTCTTCCCTTTCGGCTCGAATGACATCACCAACGATATCGCGCTCGGCCTCAAGGTCAGCCTCGAGGATGCGGAGCAGATCAAGATGGGCGCGAATGGCAAAGCTGCGGATTTTTCATATTCAAAAAAGAAGCTCGACGAAATCATCATCGCCCGACTCGCGGATATCTTTGACCTCATCAATGACCATCTCAAGCGAATCGATCGCAGCGGCCTCTTGCCTGCCGGCGTAATCCTCACGGGAGGAGGCGCTGCCCTTACCAATATAGAAGAGTTTGCCAAGATCGCCCTCCACCTCCCATCAAAGAAATCGAATCTCGAGCTTCAGGGCAATCTCAAAGTCATCCAGCAGGATACGGAATGGGCAGTCGCATATGGCCTCGCCATGGTTGGTCTCGGCGCAGACGAAGGCGGCATCGTGCAGTCCGGCTCTACTGTCGGAATCATAGGCAAATTATTCAAGAGATTGTGGAATTGGCTCAAGCAGTTCCTCCCATAGAATAAAGAAACTTCTGCTGCTAAGTCCTCGGCAGCGAATCAAACAGAAAAAAACTTACTGCCTGCGGAATCGCATCAGTAAGTTTTTTATCCTATGGGAGGCGCGGTCACACTCTATTCTGACTATGCATCCCACTGATCGAACAATTTGCCATCGATCGAATACTCAACGCTCTTGATTGTCGGGAATTGCTTCAGGGTCTTTTCGATTGGGGATTTTATTGATGCCTGCATGCATGCGGCAGAATTGAGACGACCAAGAGCCGCTTTGTCGAAATCGACGATTGCCACGCCGTTCTTGATAGTCACGCCATTGTAATACGCTTTGATGTCAGGAACGTTTTCTTCCAGGAGGATTCGCATTGAAGCATCAGCGACCGCTATTGTTTTTGGAATAATGCGAACAGCAGGATATACTTCACCGCAATCAGTCGGGCTGTCCATGAACGGCTTAAAAATAGTGAGGATTGTGGTTTCCATATTCTCGCCGCTATAGGTGAATGGGATTTCGAATCTTTCACTGCCCTTTCCAGACGGATCTTCCTCTTCGATAACGAGCTTCATCGGTGTGCCTGCTGGAATTTTTCCTGCCTTTGGATCAAGCATGATGCTCGCTCTGACATCGACAGGGCCGGATGTCATCCAGTTCCCTTCAGACATAAGAGGCACGAAACCGGCAGAAGGGCCATTCGAATTGCTTGCCCAATATGAGACTGATTTCCATCCAGCGTTGTTTATATTTGCAAAGACTTCGACGGCACCTGCCTGACCCTCGAATAGACCCCAGCTGCAGCCGATCGCTTTGTAATTCCTATTATCCACAATGCCCTTGACCTGAAGCGGGAAAGAGACCGTTGCTCCTATCGCTGGGTTGAGGATTTTCAATCCGCATTTCTGAGCGAGCTTCGCCGGGTTGGAAGTATCAGAAGTCCCGGTCGCATTGCCATTGCCCTGAGTCGAAGATGCATTTTCGATATAGTTGTCAGAGAATATCGCCTTGTCGGTTTCATGGGCGCTCTTTTTATAAAAATAGACGCTCGTTCCTAGCGCGATCACCGCTACGAGAACCATCAGGCCAATGAGGCTGATAAATCCCCGAGAATTCGCAAGAGTGCTGCTTTTTTTCATACGATAATTCTACATTAAATATTGATAAAGAATAGGCATAAATAATGCGCATTTCCAGCATATATCCAAGGCATATTCAAGAAATTCGGAGGGTTTTTTGCCTAAAACACCTTCCGATCCTCGCAAATCGATGAAGAGACCATGAAGAATCGGCGTTTTTTTACCAATACTTTGCGAAGGCTTAATAGGGCCGTCATACGCAATCCTGCCTCCCCTTTTATCCCTAGAGAGCTACAAACCCACCGTAATGTCAACGCCAAAACCTATTTCCAGGCAGGCAATACATGATATAATTGCATCCGTACTCGACGAGATCCACCTGTCGCGTTGCTCCTTGCCAAACTTATGGACTCTATTTTGCAGTCCATGGGTTTCGCTTGTGTCATCGCAATTTTCAGAGCGCATCTCTCAATACGCAATCTAATCCGCAACTAACCCTTTCCAAAGAAAACCAACATGCCACAGGTAAAAACAGAAGTAGAAACATTCGCGCGAATCAAAGCCATCGGAGTCGGTGGTTCTGGTAAGAATGCGATTAATCATATGGTCAATGCCAAAGTTAAGGGCATCGACTTTATTTCTATCAATACCGATGCGCAGGATCTTCACCACTCTCTCGCAAAGCGAAAGATTCATATTGGAAAAAATCTCACACGAGGTCTCGGAGCGGGCATGAACCCTGAGGTCGGAAAGCGGGCCGCAGAAGAAACTAAAGAAGAAATCCAGGAAGCGATGAAGAATTCAGATATGGTCTTCATCGCCGGAGGATTCGGAGGCGGAACATGCACAGGTGCCGGACCGGTGGTTGCACGAATCGCAAAGGAAATGGGCGCATTGACTGTCGCTGTCGTCACAAAGCCATTCGCATTCGAAGGGCCGCAGCGAATGAGACTGGCCGAGCAGGGTCTTGAGGAATTGAGCAAAGCAGTTGATGCCCTTGTCGTCATTCCAAATGATAAAATCCTCGCGGCTGTTTCCAAAGACACATTGGCCAAGAATGCCTTCGCTATGTGCGATGAGGTCTTGAAGCAGGCTGTCGAAGGAATCTCCGACCTTATCACCACTCCAGGTATCATTGGAAACATCGACTTCGCCGATATCCGAGCAGTTCTCGAGAATGCCGGATCAGCATTGATGGGCGTCGGAGTTGCATCAGGAGAAAACCGAGCGCAGGAAGCAGCAAAGGCCGCTATCAGCTCCCCTCTCATCGACGTTTCGATCCATGGAGCGAAGGGAGTTCTCTTCTCTATCGCCGGCGGCGACGATCTCACTATGTGGGAAATCCAGGAGGCTGCCAAAGTCATTACGGACTCTGTCGATCCTAATGCCAAGATCATCTTCGGTACGGTTCGAGACGAGCATCTCAAGAAGAATGAAATCCGAATCACGGTCATCGCTGCGAACTTCCCTCAGGGCGAATTCCTCCGAAAGACTATCTTTGGAGACAATCAGCCTGCGCTTGCCCCTCGACAGGAAGGAGGCAGCCGAATCGAAGCGCAGCCTCGAAGCATCGATCAGGGCCAGGGCTATGGCGCTCAGCAGAATCAGGGCCAGAACCAGGGATACCAGCAGCAGTCACAGCCTCAGCAATTCGGTCAGTCTGCACAAAACAATCAGGGCCAGGACGATTCGAAGAGAGACAATCAGGGCAAGATCTTCAATACAATGCAGTTCGCTGGCAAGTCTGATGAAAAGAAGCAGGATCAGGGACAGCAATCTCAGGGCCAGACAACACCTATCGAATCTCAGGACAATGATGATTGGAGCGCGGTTCCAGCGTTTTTGCGACGGTCTAAGTTGAAGTAATTTCTCACCCTTCACTTTCCTCCATCTAGCAGACAACGTTGCGTGAGAGTCATATAATCGTGCCTGCTGAGGCTGGAGGATAAGTGAATGATAAGAAATTACAAATACAAAAAAAAATACCGCCGACTCAGAGCCGGCGGTATTTTTGCATTTGCGATAAATGAGGATCAGAGCCTTCTCGCGTCGTATGCCCAATGAAGGATGGCCTGCTTCTGTTTCGGCCTGCAGAACATATCTCCCGGCTGGCAAGCATAAGAAACCTGAGCAATATGCCGATTGATGGCCTTCCAGCGCTTGATCTGCCGCGCGTCTTCTGCAGGAATCCGCCGACCCATATAATACCGGCAATACCATTGGAACCAGCCTCGAGGATCATCCTTGTAGATCCAGCCATTTTTCTTCCATACAGAGAGCGGCTGGCTTGCATTGATCTTGAACAAATTCAGCTTCGGATCAGCCTTCATGCCCAAATGCTGAAGCTTTGCTTTCGCATACCAGTCGGCCGGAAGCTCTTTCGTGCGATCTGAAAAATACAGACCGCCGAATATCCCCAAAGCGAGCATCTGCTTCGGAGTCAGCTGGGGCTTGAATTCAGGATCGAAATTTTTGCCCATTGGCTCAACGAGCGTATAGGAATAGCCAGTCTGATACTGGTCATTGACCCTGACTGTTTTTATGGCCTTTTTGACATTCTTTGCCTCCTTACCTGATCGCGCTTTCTGAGCCGGCTTGTTTTTCATATATAGACAAGTATAAGCCGGATGAGTCAACGGTGTCTATGTTTGACAGGCTTGGTATACTTATATCCTATTAGCCAGTGTGAATTTTAACCTTTTGAGATTCGCTGTACATTTACTCTCCAGCCTCAGCAGCCGGCATACCCCGATCAATATATGCATCGTCGTCTGCTAGATGGAGAGAAATGTATCAGCGAATCGAGTAAATTATGTACGATTTGATCATCATTGGAGGAGGACCGGCCGGAGTCGCCGCCGGAGTCTATGCCAGCCGAAAAAAATTGAAAACGCTTTTCCTTACTGAATCTTTCGGCGGACAGAGCATCGTATCCGAAGGCATCGAGAACTGGATCGGCACGATCAAGATTTCAGGCAACGATCTCGCAAAAAGCCTCGAAGCGCATCTCCGAGCGTACGCTGCCGATATTGTGGATATCAAGACCGGATCATGGGTACAGTCTGTAGAGAAGCTTCCTGTAGAAAATGCAGCAGGCGAAGTCGATGGACATGTCTTCAAGGTCAGCCTCGCAGCCAAGAAAGGCGCGACCGAACCCGAGACATTCCTTTCTCATGCAATCCTCATCGCAACGGGCAGCAAGCGCAGAAAGCTCGAGGCTATCGGCGCTGACAAGTTCGAGCATAAGGGCGTAACGTATTGCGCGACATGCGATGGTCCGATGTTCTCTGATCAGGACGTATTCGTTGTGGGCGGCGGAAATGCCGCATTCGAAAGCGCAGCGCAGCTCGCGGCATATTGCAAATCTGTCACCATCATCAATCGAAGCGGATCATACCGAGCCGATCCCGTGACCGTGGAGAAGATTTTGGCAAAAGAAAACGTCAATTCCCTCACCGACACCATCATCGAGGAAGTTACGGGCGATACATTCGTATCTGGCATCAGGGTCAAAAATACCGTCACGGGCGAAGTCAAAGAATTGCCGACAACGGGAGTGTTCGTGGAAATCGGCCTCTTGCCAAACACTGATTTCATCGGCAATCTCGTCGAGCGAGACGAATACAATAAGATCAAGGTAGACCACCGGACGCAATCAACATCGCAGCCCGGAATCTGGTCTGCCGGCGATTGCACCGATGGCCTCTATCATCAGAACAATATCGCGGCTGGAGATGCGGTGAAGGCATTGGAGGATATCTATGTGTATGTGAGCAAGAGGTAGTCCAGCTAAGGATTTTGGATAAAAAAAGAAGGGCCACGGCATCAGTGCCGCGGCCCTTCTTTTTTGTATATTTATTTGTGGGCAATACAGGTTCTGACCCTGTCACCTCGCCGACGTCAACGGCGCGCTCTACCAAATGAGCTAATCGCCCAATAATTCCATGGCCATGCCACAAAACATGTTACTAAGATATACCAATTTGCGCATGATGGCAATGCGCCCGCAGCGAACGATACACACCCCGTGGTACCCTTCCCTTGTCGGTCTTCCAATGGTCCTTTTATCAAACGAAGCGGTCAAAAAATTAGACATTGGAATTTTCAATACCCCAGACCAATACCTTTTCTCAGCGTATTCGTCTTGGTCATATCGCAAATGAAGTTCGCATTTTATATCTGATATGGGCACATTGTAAATCTTTATCAACGAGATCACGAAAAATTGAAGAATTGCAGGATTTGAGTTTCCGAGAGAAGTCTTTTCATCTTTTGATCCTTCGCCAAGATAAAGCATCGCAACAGCAATCTCCACCATGTTTTTATCAACATAACCCATATCCATGATCCGCTCATGAGCGGAATCCCTTGCTTCTTTCAAACGTTTTTGTTTTTGAGCATTGTGCCACTCTGTTGCTTTTTCCCTGCTCGCTGCGGACCATCGATTTTTTCCTTTTGGCGCCAATGCAGCCTTTTGCTCATCTGTTAGCTCAACCTTGCGAAACCAACCGCTTAGAGTCGACCTGGCAATTCCAAACTGCTTCTCTATCGCAGTAATAGAAAAACCTTGCTTACGCAATGCAATCACCTCATCTTTCAGATGCGCAAATTTGGATTTCACATCTGCATTTTAATTGACTTCACGATTGCGCATCACTAGCAAAAACCTCGAATATGTATTCTGATACTTGCAATTATCTATAAGTTATGTTATAGTATATACGCAATACAGCATTGTATCAAACCAACACCCAACCCCGTTCATTCGCCATGGCCTCACGCAATACGAAACCCAAAAGGCTGCCTTCGGCCTCTCTCTATGAGATCATCGGCCTCGGACTCCTTCCTTCCCTGACCCAAAAACTGGAAGGAGAGGATGGCATTGAAAATCCAAAAAACCCCAAACGGCCAAGGAAAAGCAAGAAGCGGACTTAGGCAAATTCGCTGCCATCACGCAAACCCAACAATATCGAGGCCGCCCATACCAATGTGGCGGCCTCTTTTCTTTTATTAAAAAATACATATAATAGGCTCTATTCCGTCAATCCCTCCCAGGATTGGCCAGGAAATTGGCCCTATCGTCTATCGGTTAGGACATCGCCTTTTCAAGGCGAGAAGCCGGGTTCGACTCCCGGTAGGGTCACCAGATGAAACTCTTCAAGACCATACTTCCTCACGTCTTGGTTTTGGGAATAATAGCCTTTTTGGTATCAGTGATCTGGAGAGATATGATGCTCACGAACAATAACGGAGAATTCGGCTATCCAGATCAACGCACATATGATTGGGGTGCAATCTTGCCAATTTTGGGATTTTGGGCTGTCTTATTTTTGGCCTTATTCGAATTTCCACTTATCTTTTATCAATATACGAAACAAAAAGCTGAAAAATTGAACCCTAACCGCACATAACAAATAATATGAGCGAGCAAGTAAAAACATCAGCGACAATACTAGCGATCGAAACCAGCTGCGACGAGACGGCTTTTTCGATCTTGCGCGATGGCAAAACCCTCAGCCATAAAGTGCATTCCCAGATCGATGTACACGCAGAATTCGGCGGCGTCTTCCCTGCCCTTGCCAAGCGCGAGCACGATAAAAATTTCACACCGCTCCTTGCCGCAACTCTTAAGGAAGCATTTGGCATTGAGGCCAAAAACGCCGGCGATACAAGCGATGATGTCAATAAAAACCTCGGTGAAGAAACAGCAGCAAAGATGCGCGCATTTCTCACTCGCGAAGACAACCTCGGAGATGATCTGATTTCTTTTTTTCAAAACATACCGCATGAAGATTTCATCAAGATAAAGACTGGCGCCGATAATCAGTCTGCCATAGACGCCATCGCCGTCACCTATGGCCCCGGCCTCGAGCCGGCGCTATGGGTAGGCATATCAGGCGCGAAAGCACTCGCTACAGCCCTCGGCAAGCCTCTTTACCCCATTAATCATATGGAAGGCCATATCGCATCCGTCCTCGCGCAAAATACACATAATGAGGCCGGCCCTGAAGGCACCCTTGAGGCTCTGGACGGCTCGCCACAGATACTTTTCCCAGCCCTCGCCCTCCTCATTTCCGGCGGCCATACCGAGCTCATAGCCATTGATTCTTGGCATTCATACCAGAAGATCGGCCAGACTGTCGATGATGCAGTCGGCGAGGCATATGACAAAGTGGCGCGCCTGATGAGCCTGCCATATCCTGGAGGACCGCATATTTCCAAGCTTGCAGAAAAATGGCGAACCGAGCACTCAGATCCGGCATCAGCTGAGCGCGACAAGCTATTCGCATTGCCTCGCCCCATGATTCATACGAAGGATTATAATTTCTCTTTTTCAGGATTAAAAACCGCCGCGCTCTATGCCGTACGCGACAAGCTCTCTGAGCCCGCACAAAATAACGAACCCCTCGACGACGTCCAGAAAGAATCACTCGCCGCGGAATTCGAGCAGGCCGTCGTCGATACCCTTTTGCATAAGACGAAGCGAGCCATCGAGGAATATGCCGCAAAGACCCTCATCATCGGAGGCGGCGTGATAGCGAATTCTTTTATCAGGAAAAACTTCGCAGCATTGTGCGAATCGCTCGATATCAAGCTTCTCGTGCCCGAAAAGGATTTGTCCACAGACAATGCCACGATGATCGGGCTTGTCGCCTATTTCCAGATGCGCGATGGCAAGGCGGGGCTCGATCCGAATAGCCCAGAGTTCGCGGAATTGAGAGCGAGTGGAAATTTAGGCTTGTAAAATAACGCTATTCGCATTAAAATCAAAAGCGGACTGCACATTTTTCCGCTCTTACGAATCGTTTTTTATAAAAAAATTATTTGCAAGAGCAGACATTGCATACGCCGCGGCGAAAACGCTCGCGGCATATCGCGTGAACCGAAAGCAAAAAAGATATCTTTTTGATTTTGAGCTTCTTCTGGAACGGCCTTGCCGCTCTGCAGAAGCTCAAAGTTTGAAAGATGTCCGTGCCTTGCAAAGGGATTTTGCTTTTTTACCTCCCGAACCCATTGACTTCGAATTGATCGCAGATTAAAATCATCGCTAGCTGAATCTTTTTGATTTCGAGCTTCTTTACGACCAGAAAATTCGGGTCCTGGCAGCCTTGTCTTCAAGGCCAGATGGAGAAACCACCTTGTATCCTACAAGCTCCCCGTTCTCCAAAGAAGCTCAAAGTTCGAAAGATACGAAGAATCGCTCTGAAAGAGCGTGACGATAATGTTTCCACGACGGCCCAATATTTCCAAGCCTACGACATGAGGACGTCTGTATTGAGGATGCCTAAGTGCCTTAACCAACAAGTACCTGTCTTTTCCTTTTGCCTTGAGCAACATGTCAGGATTCTCGATTATTAGCTTTGCTAAAAAAATCAATCTTTCGCCCTCCTGACCCTTTTCGACTATGTGTTTTAATGATTTCTTGGTAAAAAATACTGTTCGCGAACGAGATCTCATCCGTTCCATTACCGCAATCGGCAATCTTGCATTGAAAAACACTTTCTTGTCTGGATCTGGCAACAGTTCTTTCTTCGAAAAGCCAGCTAATTCATGCATTATGCGCCTCAGATTAATATCCATTCGAACAGAATGCCCCTACAGTCATTAAGTTTTGATCAAATATTCAAAGAATCCACATTGATCAGAAAGCTTTAAAAAATCAACCGAAACTGCTACACTGTCCCTTATGACACAACCAAATACACCCTCCGCGGCCCCAGATAATGGGCAGGGCCAGCTACATGCGGACGGATCAACCCCAGACCGAATGCCCAAAAACGCCGCATCATCAGCTTATGTGCCGGCCAATATAAACGAGAAGCTCCTCAAGCCATATGACCCGGTCGAGACCGAGCCTCGCATCCAGGCCTTTGAGCGCGCCACACCTGAAATATGCGCCTATAATCCGGACGTCTCAGCAAAGCTCGGGCTTGTCGACGAAAGCAAGAAAAGTTTTTCCATAATCCTCCCTCCTCCAAACGTAACAGGCACGCTCCATCTCGGACATAGCCTGATGGTATCTATCAGCGACATTCTCATTCGCAAGGCGCGCATGGATGGCCGCAAAACGCTTTGGATTCCCGGTACTGATCATGCTGCAATCGCCACGCAGTCAGTGGTAGAAAAAGAAATCTCAAAGAAGGAAGGCAAATCTCGATACGATATCGGGCGCGAGAATATGCTTGAGCGCATCAATGATTTCGCAATGACCAGCCATGACACCATCGTCTCGCAGGTCAAACGGCTCGGCGCATCTCTCGATTGGACGCGCGAAGCTTTTACGCTCGATGACGATCGCAATTTTGCCGTGCGAACGATGTTCAAAAAGATGTTTGACGATGGTCTCATCTATCGAGGCTTCAGAATCGTGAACTGGGATCCGAAGGGACAGACGACGATCGCCGATGACGAGCTTGTTTATAAGGAAGAAAAAACCAAGCTCTATTATTTCAAATATGGCCCATTCGTGATCGGAACGGCTCGACCAGAAACTAAATTCGGCGACAAGTACGTCGTCATGCATCCTGATGATGCGCGATATTCCCAGTACAGCCATGGCGACAAGCTCACGGTCGAATGGATCAATGGGCCGATCGAAGCGACCATCATCAAGGACGATAGCATCGATATGGAATTCGGTACCGGCGTCATGACGATCACGCCATGGCATTCTGCTGTGGATTTCGCTTTGGCTGAAAAATACAAGCTCGACAAGGAACAGATCATCGACAAGGTCGGCAAGCTTCTTCCTGTTGCCGGAGAATTCGCCGGCATGAAGATCAGCGAAGCCCGCGAAAAGATCGTCGAAAAGCTCGCATCGAAAGGCCTCGTCGAAAAGATCGAGGAGAATTATGTCCACAATATCGCGACAGCAGAGCGAACGGGCGGAACAATAGAGCCTCAGGTCATGAATCAATGGTTCGTTGCCGTGAATAAGCCATTCGTTCTTCCCCACTCTGAATTTGCCGCGATCCCTAGCGGATCAGAAACGACGCTCAAGGAAATCATGCGCAAAGCCGTCGAATCTGGTCGCATTAATCCGCAGACAGGCGAAGCTGAAGCGATAAAGATCCTGCCCGAACATTTTGACAAGACCTATTATCATTGGATCGACAATCTCAATGACTGGTGCATCTCGCGACAGATCTGGTATGGCCATCGGATTCCCGTTTGGTATCGCAGCAAGTCTGGAAAGGTTTTGGAAAAAACTATCGACCTTCATCCCGCTGATCCGGACCTCGAAATCCATTGTGGTGTCGAAGCTCCTGCAGACGCTTCTGCTGCCTGGATCCAGGACGAAGATACGCTCGATACATGGTTCTCATCAGGCCTCTGGTCATTCTCGACCATGGGCTGGCCGAATGCCTGGGATGAGACGACTCATTCTGCGAAGCCGGGCTCAGACCTCGCTGCATTCCACCCTACCGATGTCCTGGTCACAGGGCACGATATCCTTTTCTTTTGGGTTGCGCGCATGATCCTCATGACGGGATACGGGCTCGGCACAATTCCTTTCAAGACCGTATACCTCAACGGCATGGTTCGCGATGCCAAGGGTCAGAAGATGTCCAAATCTCTCGGCAATGGCGGCGACCCAATCGTCATCTCTGAGAAATATGGTGCGGATGCTTTGCGCATGTTCTATGCCATGGCCAGCACGCCAGGAACCGACTCTCGAATTCTCGAGGACAAGATCAAGGGCTTCAAGCATTTCGGAAATAAGATCTGGAATATTACTCGATTTATTCTTTCAGCGATCGAAGAGAACCCGACAACTGCCACATTAAAATTTGATAAAGACTTCTTTGCAGGCCAGCCCATGACTCCGGCAGATGACGATCCTATGACGCCTCGACATATCCGAATCTGGCAGGAATGGAAGACCGCTCTCGCAAGCATCTCGGGCCATATAGACAATTATCGAATCCATCTCGCAGCCGAGGAGCTCTATCACTATATCTGGCATACATTTGCCGACAAGATCCTCGAAGAAAGCAAGCTTATCCTCAAGCCTGATTTTCTCAAGAATGCCCCTGAAGATGTTCTGACCGAAAGCGAGAAAGCCGAGGGCGAAACCGAGGCGGAAAAAATCATTCTCGCTGACCAGCAGGATTCTGCAGATACGAATGAGCGCAAGCAGAATATGATCGCAATGGCGCAGACGCTTCTCACCATCCTTCGGGAAGTATTGCTAGCGACGCATCCATTCATGCCGCATATCACGCAGGAAATCTGGACAATTGTTCCACAAGAAATGCGCGAAAATTCGAACGCCAACGACACAAATCATGATATGATTAGTGTCGAACGATGGCCGCTGCACTCTTAGGTTTAACAAATTCTCCTTTTTTCGTTATCGAAGCTTTTTTCTATGCCTTGCTCGGCGGATTATTGCCGGCATTGATATGGATGTGGTTCTGGATGCATGAGAGCTATTCTCATAATGAGCCTAAAAACATCATAGCCCTGACATTTCTCGGCGGAATGGCATGCGTCTTTCTCGTATACCCCTTCCAGCAATTGATTCCGCGATATATCTTCCATCTGGATGATTCGAGCGGAGGGACATTGGTGATCTGGGCTGCGCTTGAGGAATTATTCAAATTCGCTGCGGCATATATCTGCGCTTTCAAGGTAAAGGCAGCCTTCGACGAGCCTTCGGATGCCTTCATCTATCTGATGACAGCCGCTTTGGGCTTTACGGCCATGGAAAATACCTTTTATCTGCTCGCCCCTCTGCTGCAGGGCGACACCATGGGATCCATCGTCACGGGCAATTCGCGCTTTATGGGAGCCAGCCTCTTGCATGTAGTCGCATCAGGAGCATTGTCCATCTTCATTTCCTATGCATTTTATAAGTCAAAATGGATGAAGCGAGCATATATCATCGTCGGGTTATTAGCTGCGACGGTATTGCATACGCTTTTCAACTATTTTATAATTATCACGACAGAGGATAGCTCATACCTTATCTTTTCATTCGTCTGGCTGACAACGATCATCCTGATCGCGGCTCTCGAAAAAGTTAAGGCCATCAAGAAATTCTGACAATGCGATTTTTCTGATCTTCGGCTTTCTTTTTAATAAAAATAAACCTTACCAAAAACATGTTCCCAAAAAAACGATCTTTCTTTCAGAGAATAACAGGCACAGGATACGATGACGAGGAGCAGGATGAGCTCTTTGACGAAGAGACCGAAGCCGAAGCACCGTCCCTCGATCGCACTCGATCGATAAGCAAGAGCGCGCTTGGCAAAGGAGCCATCGAGAACAATAATCGCTCAAGCTGGATGGAAGAACAGGGCGATGAAGGCGAGCTCTCGGTAGACATGTATACGACTCCGGATGCCATCGTCGTTCGAACCATGATTCCCGGCGTCAAAAAGGAAGATATCGATATCGCCATCTCTCGGGACAATCTCACTCTCAAGGGCAAGCGCGTCGAAGAGAACCGAGTCGCGGATCAGGATTATCATTGCCGAGAATTGTATTGGGGATCTTTCATCCGAACCCTCACCTTGCCTCATGAAGTCGATATCGACCGAGCCGAAGCATCCGAAAAGGACGGCATGCTCACCCTCACCCTGCCTCGCGTAGACAAGGGCCGACAGTCGAAGCTGAAGATTCGATCAATCTAAGATCAAGCTTAGGAAAGCGGGTCGAAATGTGGATAAAAGACAAGGAAAAAGCTGAGAACGCACTATGCGACTCGGCTTTTTCATTATGTGATTTTAGATTATGACGCTTAAAATATCGCTAATTCTCTGGCTTGTGTTTTGCCTGCTTAATCCCCTTTCAGTCCACAGGTTTTGCACTGAGTTCTTCACAATTTTTATGAGAAATTGATCACGGCTTCATGGCCGCGAGCTTATACTTAGCCCATTATTAATTTGAATAAAAAAAACCACAGATGAATACGACAATCACGCGGGAGGAATTGTTTGAAAAATTTGTAACCAAGGAATATCTTCATGATGAACTGGACAAAGCCGTGCGACGCATAGCGTTAGACCTGCGCTCAGTCATTGTAGATGTGGCCAATATGCTTAATGGGAAGATAGTGAATCAGGAATCCAGGATCGAAGATCACATTACCCAGAATGCCTTAGACCACAGCGATCTGAGGAGGGCGATACAATAAGGTCGAGGAAAAGAAAACCGCGCAGCGTATCGGGGCAAATGGGCCCGGATTCGCTGGCGGTTTTTTCCTAGAGATCCTTTTTTTTTGAACATTCTTACTGCAATTGAAGCCTGAATGGCTGACAACCTTCCTTGAAGTGGAAAGTCCCGCTGTCAGACTTGGAGCATTGATCATATCCGAAGATCTGCCCATGCATAGCGATATAAATGCCTTGCGGCAGCATTCTCGCTGCAATGATTGCGGATCCGATATTGGCATCTGCATCCGTTTCCCGCATATAAGCAGGCCTGAGGGAGCCTGTAAAGACAATCACCCTATCGTCCAGCCGATCGCCTGCCTTGGCAGCAAAGTATTCAGCCGTTTCGATCATGGCATCAGTGCCATGCACGATCACGATCCTCTGCTCGAAATTTCCTGCTCCCAAGGCATAGAGCATCAGCCCCTCGCGATACGTATCGTCCATTTTCAGGCTATCGATCTGCTTGAAGCGCTGGCTTCTGCAACCAATAATGCCGGCGCGCTCGATGATGCCGGGAAGCGCTGAGACGGATGGGAATTCAAATCCTTCAACGCCTTTTCCGGATGGATAGTCTTTCTCTAAGGAGCCGCCCGTGCTAATGCAGCTTACCGGGACATGCTGAAACTGAGGTATGTGCTTATCAAGACTCATGATATTCGAATGGTTGATGCCTTTTCAGGCGGGTTGTTTGTGAACTTTGAGACCGGCTTCTAGACTGCCATATTTTGCGACCAAGGTCAAAACGCGAAAAGACCGACACATTGCAGTATCGGTCTTTTCGATTTCAATCCTCTTGGAATTCTTTTTAGCTTATTTCATGGTGCCGAGAGCCGGATTCGAACCGGCGACCCCATCCTCTTCAGGGATATGCTCTACCAACTGAGCTATCTCGGCAAGCGAAGGCTAATGGGAAAACTTGTTTTCACATTATGCCTGAGCGCCGCCGAGAGAAGCTTCTTGCTTATCTTGGCAGCTCTAGGCATGTCTTCGTGAGACCCATATTACCCGATTTAAGGCCTTTTATCAATGCCTAAAGACCCTTCCAGAGCTGCAGAACGCTTTCCCCATTAGGACCAGAACCAAGCCCTCCTACGCCAGAATATGTCCTCATGACGGCTTCAAAGACCGGCTGGACATAGTAGAAGGCCCCAAGGGTGATGCCGATGATGACGACCCATTTGAGAACCGAAACCGAGAACGAGATTCGATTGCTTCGATAGATCTTCTTCAGCATGCGCTGATTTTCCTTCATCATATCCTTGATCTCAGCCAGCTCTTTTTCGACATACCGAAGATCGGAATGCTGGGCATCGAGCTCTGACCGGATAGTGGCATTGTTTTGATTCTTTTGATTTTCAGGATTCATGGCTTTTCTTTTTGATTTGTTTTTTTTTGAAAAAAATTATTCCTCGTCTACTATCTCCATATGCTTCTGAGCATCCGCTTCAGCTTCTGTAAGCTCATGATCTGCGGCATCCGCCCCTCGCTGCAAATCGTCCGCAGAGCGTTCCAGTACCCGCTCACTATCCGCGGCGTTTTTTTCCATCGGAGGCAGCTTCGAGCCCATCTCAGCAATGAGGGCCTCGATCTCCGCTTCCATCAGCTTGGCCTGAGCCTTCTGCTTTTCTTCCAATTCTGCATCCGACTGAGATTGTTGTGATTGGTTCATGAGGATTATTTGATTATGCTATGTATAAAGTGTAAAGAAGCTATAAAGAAGACCGGGCAGCCTCTTCTTTCTGCAATTGAGTGAGGGTCAGCTTATTCAGGTCGATAATCTTTTTCTGCGACATATCGCCGCTAAGCGCAGTTCCAGTCCTGTTCTTATGATCAACAAGATACCCCTTCACCGCCTTCGAGAACAGAGCTGCGGTCAGAGCCGGCGGATTGTTTCTATAATTATTCGCCACATCCTGATCCTGCATGGCATCCATCATTTTATCAAAATCCAATTCGAGCTTAGAGCCATGCATATCATTCCATCCCTTGACCCATTCCTTGAAGCCGAATTGCGTAGACAATGCTTCGCGTCGCTCAAAAGCCGCGCCCGCCTCTTCTGTAGCCTCAGCTTCCTCAGCGATCGGATCGCCTTCAGGACGATTGACCGGATCGCGGAAACCGGCCGCCGATACCGTATCAAGCGGCGTATTCGGATCGAGATGAGAGCGGAACATTCTCTTGTCCGCCATATCCTGATAGCCCTTCTTCTTGAGATCCCATTTAGAGATAATGGCATTCGTTCGCGTCAGCCTTGCATCGATCCTGCTCAAGCCAGCAATTCGCTCCTTGACTTCGTTCTCAGATTTTCCGAGAAGCCTCTGTGCCTCCTTGATCTGCAGGCGGAATGTGGAATGAAGAGCAGGATTGTCTCGTGCCGAAAGCAGAAGCTGGTCGATCTGCATTCTGTATCCGCTCACGGCAGACTGCCATGTGGCAAGCTCATTCTCATGCGCCTGCTTTTCGAGATTGAGAGAATCCCTAGCACCGACCGTCGGAGCAAGGCGTCGATCAACCACCTCGGCATATTGTCGAGCGATTTCAGCGCGCTTATTCTCATGATTGATCGTTCGTGCTTCGGCAGTATTGACGATGAGAAGCCTTTTCTCCTTATCCATCTGCGCTTTTGAAAGCTGTGATTCGAGCTGATTCTTGCTCTTCTGTCGCGCCACTGCTTCTTTTGGAGTGGCAGGTGCCGCCAAACCATTCAATGTTGCCAATTGGCTTTCCAAAGCCTTTACGCTCGCATCGGCCTGGCCGTATTGAGCCTTTGCTTTCTCGACTCGCACAAGATTGTCCTGTACCGAACCATTCGCCTCTTTCATATCCGCGATAAGGATTCTGCGCTCATATCCAGCGCCCAGTGCGCCAGCCGCCTTCTTGAACGGCGATGATAGAAAAGATCCGATGGCGCCGAGAGCCCTTCTCGCTGCTGAAGGCCTTTTGACCGCTTCAGGAAGTACAAAAGGCGTCGCACGCTCAGGCGGAAAAACATCCGGAATCGGAGGGGGTACGGGAGCGGCTTCAGGCGGCAATGGAGGAGGAACTGGAATTGCTTCGGCCGGCATCGGCGGAGGTATTGGAATACTGTGTCGCATGCCCGGTGCTTCAAGCGGAGGCAAGCCTCTCGCAAGTCGTTCAGCATCGCCGAGAGGCGGAGGAAGAGGTGCGGCTTCTGGGGGGAGCGGCGGCGGCGTAGCGCGCGATTCGGCAGGGATCGGCGGAGGCGTAGCCCTTCTCGTGCTTGGAGCCCTCGAAGATATTGCCCGAGTAGTCTTTGGAACCTCATGAGTCAGGGTATTGAATTCAATAACGCCTTCAGCAGGAGGAGGTGTCGCCACTCCCGCATCTTCGTTCATTTTTTTGAGAAGTTCCGCGGCTTTTGCCTGCGATTCCGCTTCAGAGCTTGCTTTTGCAGCTTCGAAGTCATAGACCAAATCGCCCTCATCCGGGTTTGGCGCGGGTTCTGATTCTGCTTTCTCTAATTCAGGACCATTCTCTACCTCTGGCGCTGTCTCCGACTCTGCATTCTTTTCATCAAAGCTGACATCGAATCTATCGTCATCCTTATGTTTCAATGCAAAATTTTCATCCACAATATCCGCATTTTTGAGGGGCTGAACCGCAGATTCATGATAGCGTCTAACCATAGAGATTGATAGGAATTTGACCGACGCCTTTATGCATGCGATCAGTTATATGATTTATAAATAGTGCTATAAGTATATCATGCCCCGGCCAGCCATTCTTAGGCCTTTTTCCACCGCGCGACGATGCCGCTTGAGAGATATCGTATAGGCGTTTTTATGACTGCTGGCTTGTCGCCAGCTTCGATGCCTGCCGCAGAATTAGTCGAGGATTCCTGAATCAGCAATTCGCCATTTTCTACTTCCCCGCCGAATTTTTCAACGAGGGTGCTGAGATTGTTCGCATACGATATCGATGAATAGCCAGAGGCATATCCGTTTAGGATAAAAAACAAGGGCTTGTCGGACAGGAGCTTATAGCACAATTCCAGGAAAGGCTGTAGATCGCGCTCGATTTTCCACACCTCGCCTTTGGCTCCGCGACCGAAAACAGGCGGATCCATGATGATTCCCTCATATTTATTTCCGCGTCGCAATTCGCGCTTCACGAACATCACTGCATCTTCGAGAATCCACCGGATCGCTTTTTCATCGAGGCCTGATGCCGTCATATTTTCCTTTGCCCATGAGATTGCCGCGCGAGATGCATCGACATGCGTGACTTCAGCGCCGGCTTTCGCACATGCGACGCTTGCTCCGCCGGAATATCCGAAGAGGTTGAGGATGCGGGGTTTGGCTGCGGCCGGGTCTTTTTTATCAAATGAATCTGAATCCTTCAAGATCGCATCAGCCCACTGCCAATTCTCAAGCTGCTCTGGAAAGATTCCCGTATGCTTGAAAGGCGTCAATCGCGCGAAAATCGAAATCGGACCGAGAGAAATCGGCCATGCATAGTAGTCGGTCTTTTCGCCATTGAGTGCTGATTTGAGAGCCTTGAGCTTCGAGGCTTTGTCTGGACGAATATGCCATTTGCCCTTGGCATCATCGTCGCCAGCCTCGATGCCGCGACCGGTTGCGCGAATGAATGTAGCATCGGCATTGTCCCAATCCTTCATGCTGAGACGCTTGGGCCAAATCGCCTGAGGATCCGGGCGCGCGAGAACGATCTCGCCATATCGCTCGAGCTTCATGCCATCTCCGGAATCGAGGAGCTCATAGTCTTTCTGTGGTTTTATGATCATGGTGACGGCGCGATTTGCTTGCGAATTAATATGGTTTGACAATAACACAAAACAGATACATAGTATAGCCCTATTCCAACCAGCCAAGCCATGGTCAAACAGGGCTTTCCTTGGTGGGAAAGTTCTTTTTGATTGAAGCGAGGCATACAACACACCCATATCATGACCAAAAGACCTCCTGTAGAGCTGGGCCGCGACGCTGCCAGCAATAGCGATCTCGATCCCCCAACCTATGCAGCACCGACATCCGCATTGCAAGTCCTTCTGCGCATCCCGACCGACAGCCTGCTGGCTTGCCTGGATGAACTCAGTCTCCAGATCGGCGACGACAAGATCCGATTCCGCACGGGAGGATCCATGCTGCTTGCGGTCTTCGGCCCGGGCGACGCTACACCTTCCGAATTGACGGTCTCGTTTGGCAAGCCGCAACCAGATCGTCTCGGCGGTGCCACATTCCATGTCGGCAAGAAATTCTATGCACTTCGCAAATGCCATACTTCTGGCGGAAAAGAGATTTGCTCGGGACAATGCGCAAACACGTCGCATAGAAACACGGACGACAATACGTATCCTGGATGCATCTGCTTTGTCTTTCCGGACGGAACACATGTCTATATCGGCATCTCGGGCTGGAAAGCCGAAGTCGATGAATCGGGTGCATACTACATTGCCAAACACCTAGGTTTCCCACTTCCCCCGAACTACAAGGACGTCGTTGATCCTGAGACCACGGCGGTATGGGAACTTGGCGACCTGGTCTTCGAGACGAACTTCGAGGGCGTTAGGCCCCCGATCGCCGATGACGGCGTACCGCCGTTTGATGCGGGGTTTGAAGAGTGGCAAATCGGGCTCATGCATGCAGCGGCGGAAACACTGTGAGCGTGATCGCTTCGGTTCTTTACCCCAATCACAAACGAATTCCACAAAGCCTTGCCCCGCTATACTGGGGCAAGGCTGAATTTTTTATATAAAATAATCAACTCAAAGACTTTTTCCCAATATCCTTCCTATATTGCATTCCTTCAAATGAAATCTCATCGATCGCTGCATACGACTTCGCAAGGGCTTCCCGCAGATCAGTTCCGGTCGCGGTGACATTGAGCACCCTTCCTCCATTCGTAACAAAAACCCCAGCATCATTCTTTTTCATTGCGGCGTGAAAAACAAAAACCTCATCATTATTTTCGGCGACCATATCGAGCAAGCCTGGTCCTGCGATCACCTTTCCTTTTTCATATGAGCCAGGATATCCGCCGGATGCGCAGACAATGCAGCATGCCGATTGCGTATAGAATCTGATCTTTTTTTCATTCAATGTGCCATTGATGCTAGCGAATGCGATATCGACCAGATCGCTTTCCATCAATCGCATGAATGTCTGAGTCTCAGGATCCCCGAAACGCGCATTGAATTCAATAACCTTCGGACCAGAATCGGTGAACATTATCCCAGGAAAAAGAATTCCCTTGAAAGGCATTCCACGGCGCTTCATCGCGACCAATGTCGGCATGACGATTTTCTCTTGTATCTCTCGCAGCATTTCATCGGTGACCCATGGAACCGGGGCGATCGTTCCCATCCCTCCGGTATTAGGGCCCATATCGTTTTCAAAAATCCTCTTATGATCCTGTGCGGCTGGCAGAACGATTGCCGTTTCTCCATCGCAGAATGCATGCACTGATATCTCGCGGCCTTGCATGAATTCCTCGATCACGACTTCGCTGCCCGCCTCGCCAAATACCTTGCTCCCCATGAGGTCATCCAGAGCACAGACTGCCTCCTCAGGATTGCGCGGAATTATCACGCCTTTGCCCAGAGCCAATCCGCTTGCCTTGATTACGATCGGGAATGCATCTCGCGGAATCTGAGCAATATGCTCTTTGGCTTTTTCTATATTGATAAAAATTTCATATGCCGCAGTGGGAATGCCTTCCTCTTTCATGAATTGCTTTGCGAATGCCTTCGACCACTCTATCTGCGCAGCGGCCTTGGTCGGACCAAATGTCGGAATGCCGAGTTCGGTCAGACGATCCACGAGGCCTTCTGCGAGATGATCATCGGGCCCGATGATCACGAGGTCGATCCGCTCAGCAGCATCGACACTTGCGGCGCTTACGGCGTTTTTTCCTTTTGCCCATTCAATAATCTCATCGGTTGTCGAGACTGATACATTCGTCGCGATTAAAGCCGTGCCCGCATTGCCGGGTGCCATGAAGATTTTATCGACCGCCTTATTCTGTCTTATTTTCCAAGCCAGCGCATGCTCTCGTCCTCCGGATCCTGTTATGAGGATGTTCATGCGCTATATTATATAGCATCTGGTTGACATGCCCACTCTTGTGACATATCGTAACTTCGAACCAATAGTACCCAAACCCGTTAGAATCCACTGAACCATGACAATTCCAAATTCCGAACTTAGCCTCTGGCAAGGCAGTCCTTTATCGCTTGCCATTCCGAAAGAAATAGTCGCAACGGCCTTCGCTCAGCCCAGATTCTTCATACCCACAAATGTCCTGATCAGCCAGTACGGAATCGTTGGCATGCTTATCGCCGACAACAAGCCCGAGAGCCGAAAAGTCAGCTATTCCGAATCAGAGTGGATCGGCGTCTCAGCAAGCGAAGAGCAATTTCACACAAATGGCGATCCGGTTCGAAAAGCTCATTATGCGAATACGGAAAACGGAGCTTCCTTTATCAGGGCATTTGCACTGCCCGCGAATGTCAGAGAAGTTTTCGCCCGAGATAAATTCCTGGGAGAACCGATGATAGATAAATGCATCGATGACGAAACTGTTCCTGAGGAATTCGATGAGCTGGAATTGGGTCAATCAGAGCGGCCTGCATCAGAAGCCTGTGATCTCATCACAGCCGTCGCATCTGCTGGCTGGCAAGCCGCCGGGATTACTGAAATCGGCGCTTTCGAAAAGCATTATCTCCGAGCTCGAATCTCATTCCATGGCTGGTTTGCCTTTCAGCAAGCCGTCGATATTGCGCAAACGGGCATCATCAGCGCTCTTCGTAACTTCGATGAATTCCTGGGCCACCTCGATCCGTCCAAACGCCCTGTGAAGATGCTCGAGTTGGAGTAGCGATCTACTCATGGCCGATAGATTGTCACAAATTCACAGCCACGATTCCGAAAGGTTTCGCGGCTGTTATATTTTTTACTTTTTTGTGCCCCCGCTGGGAGTCGAACCCAGATCGATTCTTTAGGAAAGAATAGTCCTATCCATTGAACGACGGCGGCATAAGCTTTTCGCTTGCACATGATAGTAACAAAAATACCATCAAAAGAGAAACCTCCTGCGGCAAAACCGCAGGAGGTCGGCATCTCAAAAAGAACCGGCAATGAGGCCATCCTCACAAATCAGAAACCGAAAACATACGTGACAGGCCGATCATTCCAGCCAATGCGCTCTTCCTGAACAAACCAGGCGCTGTGTGCGATGCTCCGCATCCGTGGGAATTCGGCTTCCACAGCTTCTTTGAATTGCTCATACAGTGGAGCATACGCAGCCATTGCAGCCTTGTAACGGCTTTCAAGTTTGGCCATTAAGCCCGCATGTTCTTCGCGCTCATGCTGGCGAATCTTGATGCCATGTATTTGACGTTGCCGCCAACGCAGATTTTCGGCCGAGAGCAGCTTTCGAGCCTCGCTCAGTTGCTCACTGGCAACGGAGAAGCCGTCATGGAGGGTCTTGAGCTCTTCGCTCATGGTTCCGACGACATGGTCCTGGCCAGGCTCTTCAGCACGCACGTACGGAACCAAGGTCATGGCGAGGGTGAACGCGGTAAGCAACGGAATCAAGTTCATATTATGCAATGTGGGTTGGATGTTTACTTGTGAGCCATCTCCAACAGGCTCGACTTTCTGTCTTACAGCTTATACCCGCATGACTACAAGTCAAGAAACGAAAACCCCAGCGCTGTAGCGCAAGGGCTTTCGAAATGCGATCTATGATGGGACAGACTACTTCTTCACATCAACCAACTCCACATCAAAGATAAGCGTAGCATTCGGAGGGATGGCATATCCGCCTCGGCCATTCGGAACGCCATTGGCGCCATAGCCATCAGCTGCAGGGATAGTGAGGGTTTTCTTTTCGCCCACATGCATGCCGAGAATTCCCTTTTCCCATCCGGCGATAACCATGCCAGCGCCGAGCTGGAATGAGAATGGCTGGCCTCGAGGAATAGAGCTATCGAATACCGTTCCGTCGGTAAGCTTGCCTGTATATTGTACGAATACCGTATCGCCATTCTGAGCGGTTACTGTTGACATTGGTTTTGTTGGATTAGTTTGAGGTTTTGTAGAAGTCGAAGTAGTCGCTGATACCGTTGATGCCGGAGTGCTTGATGCTTCGTCGATGCCGCCGACAGACTGAGTCGAGCTCGCCGTATCAGAAAGGACGGAAGTTTTCTGCTCCTCCCTTGCCTGATATATGCCGAAGATGACGCCGAATAGAACGAAAGCGAGAAATGTATAGAGAAATCTTTTTTTCATAAATGAATTGATCTAAATCTGAATCGCAATGTGACGAATAAATTACTGCGCAGAAGCATCAGCTTCCGGAGCATCCGTAGGCGCATCACCCGTCGGAGCGACCGCATCATTTGATCCCGCAATGAGCTCTGCAAAGCTCTCCTCATCGAATCCGACCATGATCTGGCCATCGATATCGATTACCGGAACGCCGAGCTGTCCGCTCTTTTCAACCATTTCCTTTCGCTTGTCGGTATCGGCAGCGACATTGAATTCCTCATATGCGAGATTATGAGTCTTGAAATAATCCTTGGCCATAGTGCAGTATGTGCAGGTAGGCGTGCTGTAAATTTTTATTGTCATGGTTTGTATAGTATACACCGGACATGAAGTTTTGATAAAGATTCCGAGCGCGAATGTATTCACGAACGTATTTATATTAATTGTATCTGAGACATTGATTTGGCTTTAGGCATTTTCTGCATTTTCAGAGTTTTCTGTATTATCTTAATTTAGCCATATCTTAAGCCGTGGGGCCACACCTATCGGCAACAACCTTGCCGATAGAACTGAAACTTAGAGCTAAAAACATCAAGCCGCTCAGAAGAAGCTCGAAAAAATCAAAAAACGCAAAGACAACGCAAAGACAGCGATAGGACCTGAGAGTCGATACAGGAAACCCATTATTCAAGCACGAATAGCAGCAACATAATCCCAAACCCCAGGACCATCATGGGCACATGCCTCCAGAAAGAGCCTTTGCCTTGAACGCCATGTGGACGACCATCATCATCGCAGCCATGCTCATGTCCCCGGTGAGATTTTGCATGCAAATTCGGAATAAGGTCGATCACGGCTATATATATGAATCCTCCTGCAGCCAGTGCGAGCAAGTATGGCAGCCAAGCCTCAACCTCGAATGAATGCGCATCAAGGAGAAAAACGACGAGAAAGCCGACAATCGCCGTACAGCCGGACAAAAAATTCACAATCAGAGCCTTTTTGCGAGACCAGCCCGCATAAATGAGCAGGCCCATATCGCTGATCTCCTGAGGAACCTCATGCAGGATCACTGCGATCGTCGTGGCGAGCCCGACTTCCCTGCTGATCAGGAATCCGAGGGCGATGATGATGCCATCAATGAGATTGTGCAGCCCGTCCGCGACCGTAATCATCCCTCCGATATGCTGGCCATGCCCATGATGCTTTTCATCGCCGTCATGGCTATGGTGCCAGTGCAGGACGTTTTCCAATAGATAAAAAATCCCGAATCCTCCCAAGACAGCGACAATGAAGAGCCAGATCGAGCCCGCACCTTCGAATGCTTCAGGCAATAAATGCAGGATCGCATCACCAAGCAGCGCGCCGATGGCAAGGCTGACGAGATATGGGATGATTTTTGCGCTGCGTTCCTTCGATATGAAAAAAAGCCCTGCTCCGACGAGCGCAATCAGGCTGACAATGATGACCGCGCCGAGGCCATAGACCAAATTTGGCTGAAAAACGAATGAAGAATCCATGAAGACTATTGAATCTTATCCTACCACTAATTATAGGAATTTGCCCGCCTCTTTTCCTCCTGCCACATTTCTGCATGCGTATCCGCAGGGGAAAACAAGGGCAGATTCATGATACCGAGGACTTACGCATGCAGAAATGTGGCAGGAGGAAAAGTTGCCATTATTTTGAAAAAACCCAACAAAAAGGCTATAATCTTCTTCATGAATACATCCACAACCGCTCCGGATCTGGCGCCTAGCCAAACCCCGGAGACTGCTGGCCAGGCCCCGACTGCCGCGCCGAAGAGCTTCTGGGACTGGGTCGGCAAGAACGCCCAGCTCCTCGCCCTGGTCCAGGCCATCGTAGCCTTTTTGGGAAGCATGTACTTTAGCAATATTGCAGGATACCCGCCTTGCGTCCTCTGCTGGTATCAGCGCATCCTCATGTTCCCGCTCGTCCTGACGCTTATCGTCGGAATCGTGCGCAAGGACCGGCTCGTGCATCTCTATGTATTGCCAGCCGCAATCATAGGATGGATCATCTCCCTCTATCACAATCTGCTTTATTACAAATGGATTCCTGATACCCTTGCTCCTTGTACGACGGGCGTATCATGCACAACGAAGTTCATCGAATATTTCGGCTTCGTAACGATCCCCTTCCTCGCATTCGTAGCATTCTCTGTCATCATCGCCCTCATGCTTATCAATAGGAAGCATGTGAAGAAGAATATGTAAAAAAATATCCGGACAGGACTTCGCAATCGATGAATTTTTAATCAAATATTTATAAAAAATATCAACTAATCCAAATCAAATTTATGAACTCAGAAATCAAATCAGTATCAATCGTCGTAATCATCACCGCAATCATCATCGTCGCCGGCCTCGCGCTTACAAAGAGCACGCCGAAAACATCATCCGTCGTAGTGAATGAAGACACCCTCATATCGACGACAACCCCAATGATCCTCGGAACCAAGCAGCCTGAGAGCCAGAATGTGACCATTATCGAATTTGGAGATTTCGCATGCCCAGCCTGCGCAATGCTCAGCCCCAATCTCGACAAGCTATTGAAGGAATACGAAGGATCTCTTAATTATGGCCTCCGAATCATCCCTATCCATGGAGAGATTTCATATAAGAGCGCAGTCGCGGCATTCGCAGCCGGCAAGCAGGGACGATTCTTTGAGATGGCCTCTACCCTCTTCGCAAAGCAGGATGAATGGACAAAAGTAGGTGCTGATACAGCCACCCTATTCGCAGGCTATGCCACTGAAGTCGGCGTAGGAGATATCGCAGTATTCAAATCCGATCTCGCTTCAGAGACATTCAATAAGGTCATCCGACAGATGGTAGACCGCGACGCTGACCAGGCGCGAGACATGAAGATCCAGTCGACTCCGACCCTCATCATCGGCGCTGATCACAAGATCGTGGAAGGCGTAAGCACGTATGCAGAGCTCAAGAAGAATATCGATGACGCTCTCGAAGCGGCAAAGAACGCTCCTGCTGCCACAAGCACATCTAATGGCGCAGCCACGACTCCTACAAGCACGCCCAAGGCTAACTAATGGCTAGCTAAAGGCAAATTAATCGCAACCAACCAAGCAAACCAATGTCACCCAACCTCAGAGACCTGCACCTAAAAGATAAGACAAAAGGATTCTTCAGCGAATTCAAATCATTCATAGTCAAAGGAAATGCCATCGACCTCGCTGTCGGCGTCGTCATCGGCGCAGCCTTCAATGAGCTGGTCAATTCCCTCGTGAAGGACATCATCCTCGGCGCAATCACCACGATCGCGCATCAGCCTGATTTCAGCACATGGGCATATGGCTCTATCCGATATGGCGCATTCCTCAATACGGTGCTCAATCTGATCATCGTAGGATTCTCGGTATTCGTCACTATCAAATTCGTCAACCGGCTGGGACGAAGAAACAAGGCTGAGAACGCTGAGGAAGCGAAGCAATAATCCCAGACCGACATAGGCACAGATGAAAAGCCGCCAGACAAGCGGCTTTTCTATTTATTGACTTTTTTGTACAAAAATAGTCTAATTCGTTCCAGAAGCTACAAGCTCAGTAGCGGAACGCCCAATCCAATACCGGCAGACCCCGGTACTCATGCCAGACCGCAGGAAGGCGAAAACACGAGCAAACAGAGTACATTGCAATGAAACATATCAAAATGCCCAAATACGCCATCCAGTGGTGGCACAGAGCGAATCCGTCCGTGAAAACGACGCTATCGCAGCTGGAAAAATGGAATGATGACTATGAGGAATTCCTTCCTTATCGGAGGAAGAAAATCGTCTGGAACACTGTCATCGCGCTCGTCGCGATAGCGATTTTCATCACCCTCTACTACTTCTGTTTTCCTCGAATCAGCGGGCAGAGGAGCTGGTGGCAAGACCTATTGCTCCTGACGCCCATTCTCATCCTGCTCACCGCCATGTTCGACTTCGGCCAAATCCGTAGAGAGACGAGGTGGCACCGCTATCCCGACGGAGACTTTCACGGAAGACGGCGAGTGCTGACCGGCAGCTTCGGACTCATGATCGATGATTTTAAATCCCTATGCCAATTCCTCAATCCCGAAGATCTCGAGAAAATCGACCGATGGAATTGGGACGAACCGACCTTGGCCGCTGACAAGGAATGGCTCGAAAAAGTAACGAAATCATTTGAAGTATACTGCTGGAGCACCGATAAGGGAGACTCGATTCGTGAGTCCGCATGCTCTACGCTGGCGTATTATGCGCTTATGGAGATGCGCGCTCAAGCGATGAGGATAGAATCCAAGGATGAAAAAGATGGACGAAAAGCCGCCGATCCGCTCAGGGAAAAGCTGGATACCGCCATCTCGAAGGCTTGGTGCTTCGGCCTCATCGCTTATGATACGAAACGGGGGTTCTTCTTTGAGAAATCAGGACCGGGCGACACCTGGAACGAATCCCATCGACGGCCTGTTCGCGTCTGAGACGCAGCGCATCCTAGCCAGCCGCCGGCCCCTCACAGGGTCGGCGGTTTTTTCGTTGCGGTTTTTCCTTTTAATGCTCCATCTTATCCTGCTCCAAGACGAGGACATCTCCTGCCTTCGAAAGATCTGCAGGCGCTGCCTTTTTGCCGAACCATGAGCCGAAGATCGCGACGGCCGGAACTTTTTTATGCAAAGTGGCGATGACTTCCTCGAACTCCTCATTGCGCAGGATCTTGAGAATGATGATGCTGAAGATGACGCCGATGATGCCCGCCACGAATCCATGAAGGAATACGCCGAGCACCGTATTGAGCTCGAATACGGTATCGAACATATTGAGTCCTATATATGCAAAGAATCCGCCGATCACCCCTGCGCCGAGAGAGCCCATCCAAGAGCGCCAAGTATGTCGGAACAATTCGCCATGGCTGAATTCGCTTTCGAATTTGATCCAGAACGCCAGCGCATTTGCCAATGTGCCGATCGTATATCCGAGCGGCAGCATGAGGATTTCGATGCCGGCAATTCCCTGCACCCTAAAGAGCCGCGCGAAGAATTCACCGAAGGCAGGATTATGCCTATAGAGCATGATAAAAAGCACAGGGCTGGCAATCGTAATTACCGAAGACAAAAGGTTGATGACGAGAGGCTTCTTGGTCTGCCCTGCGGCATAATATGCGCGCACGAAAAGCAATTTCAAGCCCTGCGCCACGAGCGATATCACGAACAAGGCCAAGCATGCGGCAGTCAATCGAGTATTGTCCCAGTTGAAATTTCCTGATCCGAGAATCGTTCGCACGATCTGCGCGCGAAGCACGATGAAAAAAGCGGCGATAGGCACTGACCAGAAGATCACATGCCGTATCGCCGTAATCATCTGCGCCAGGAATTTGTCGCGCTCGCCTCTTTCGAAAAATGCAGACAATGTCGGGAAAGCAGCAAGCGCATAGCTTACGCCAATGATGCCGAGCGGAACAGACTGGATATTGAATGACAAGCTCAAGACCGAAATCGATCCGACGGCAAGCGTGGATGCAAGCGCGGTAAGCACGATCAATTCGATCATGGACGCCGACAAAGTCAGGGTTCGAGGAATCGATAATCGGAATACATCGCGCACGACTTTCCAGTCGATCCTGCTTGGGCGCACGAGTCGAGGCAGGAGGCATTCTTTTTTGATAAAAGGAATCTGGATGGCGAAATGGAAAAGCCCTCCGATGATGACGCCCCAAACGACTCCGGAAATTCCGAATAGCGGCCGCAAGAAGAATATTCCGAAAATGATCGCCGCA
The DNA here is from genome assembly GCA_964368945.1 of uncultured Candidatus Saccharibacteria bacterium. Classification (GTDB taxonomy): domain Bacteria; phylum Patescibacteriota; class Minisyncoccia; order Phycocordibacterales; family CAIZLB01; genus DALYDD01. The sequence continues at coordinate 94,769 of CAYJDM010000001.1, read as the reverse complement.
TTGTAGAAGATCGGCGACAGCGCATAAAGCACGAATCGCTTGCGCAGCTGCGTCAGGGAGCCGAGGATATTCGAGATCCCGAGACAGATAGGCTGAAGCAAAAGGATGCGCGACAGCATGATGATCTGTTCTACCGCCGCAGGATCAGTGATGCCCTTGAAAACGAATTTCGAAAGATAAGGCATCAGCATATACGCGATGACAGAAATGATAATCATCAGCCCGCTGAATGAGCTGAACAATGAATCGAGAATATTTCGCACTTCGGCATTCGCCTTCTTGCCGAGATCCGTATCGATATTCACTATTTCGCTGCTGTTTTTTTCCTCGATCTTCTCCTCTTTTTTCTCAATATACTTTCCTTCCGCCTTATTGATAAAAGGAATGATCACCGATATCGACACCAAAGATGCAGCGGTCGCGAAGATCAGATCAGGAATCCTGAATGCTGCATAATAAATATCGAGCTGCAATCCTGCACCAAAGAAATGCGCGAGCGCGCGATCGCGAAATAAACCGAGAATCTGTGCGAGCAATGTAAAGAATCCGATAAGGAAGGCGGCCTGATGCACGCCGCTGATTTCGCCATTTACCTTATTGAAAAGCTTTATGATTTTGCCTACCATTGCCGCCATCATACCATACGCCCTTATTTTACGGCCTCAAAACTGGGTACAACGGCGGTCATGGCACTCGGCAGACACTTGACATGTATATATAAGAATGATTAAGTATGGATATCGCGATTTTCGAAAAGCGAACGCGTGAGAAGGCTCAGATGCCAACCCATCAGCCCGATTCCGTACAATCCATCAAGCCAGAAACCCCGAAACCCAACCCGCCGCGCCAACACCCGGCATAGCACATTCCATATAATGAAAAAAATCCCACGCTACCTGATCGAGTGGTATATCGCTCGCAACCAGGTCCTCCTGACCACGGAGCAGCTGACTGAGGCTATCCGAAACGAAGCCATGTCGAACCGTGCAGGCCGATGCCTTCTGATCTTATTCGGCTTCCTCCTCTTTGGCGTTGCGCTACAGCTCATGAATCTATCTCCTGCGCTGCGGATATCCCACGACTTCGTGCCCAAGGCGATCATCACGGTCTCTTTCGTGGGCATGATTGTCAGCTGGACCATCTGGCGCCGCATGATTGCCAAGCCATATGGAAAGGAGGCGCAGGATGCCAGAGAGGCATATGCCGATCTGGTCAATGCCTTTGGCAAAAAGATCCTGAACGATCCAAAGGCTCCTAGCCCGTCCAAATTGATGCTCGAAGATCGAGAATGGGTCACCATCCAGGAAATCGAATGCATCAGATACGGCGAAGCTGCCTCAAAGGTCGTTTTGGCCGCAAGGACGTCCTTGCTCGCCCACTGGCTCTTGATGACAATCCAGAAGGACATGCGAAGCCTGCTCCGAGCCACAGAGGGCAGAGCCAAGCAAGCGGACCCCAATGATCCATATCCGGCATCGGATCCGAGCATCGATTTATTGAGCAACAAGATCGATGCCGTGCGAGCCTTTGGCGCTTTTTCGGACAATATCGAGCCTCGGACATTCACCTTGCCCATCGGACCCGCGAAAGTCTGGCCGAGGAATATGGAGGACTCTCCGAACGTCGGGCGCGCTTAGCCTGGGCCCTATACGGCGCTGCGGACACGTTTTTACGTGCCGCGGCGCCTTTTGCTTTTCTTGCGAATCGCCGCTTTGGCGGTACTTTGCTTTTTTACATAAAATATGATATAATATATACGTGCCAGACAATCGCTCGACCTTCCTTTTGCATATACAAGGCAAGGAGAGAGGAAAGTCCGAACACAGCGAATGTGACGATTCCCTGCCAGCGAGTGCAATCAATGGCAGGAAGGAGCATTCGAGCAAGGTAGCGGGTAATTCCCGTCGCAACCGCAGCAGGCATTGCTCATGTTGAAAAACGTCCCGGCAATGAAGGCTTGCGAATTGAGAGGTGCGAGCAGTGACGCCGAGAGCGAAAGCAAACGGCATCCCGCGCATAAGCGCCAGATCAGCAATGATCGAAGCGCCGCGCAGGATGAATCCACGGAGAGATCCGAGGAGTGAAACGGCAAAATCCTTACCCCTGTGCAAGTCCGTGCCCTTCGAATTACCACGTGTATATTTGAAGGGAGTGACGCAAAGATCATGCGAGCAATCGCATGACAAGATGAATGATTGTCCCTTCCCTGTCGCAAGGCATCGAAGAACAGAATTCGGCTTATAGGCATACGAAAACCGCCAGTGTCGCAAGATACGGGCGGTTTTTGTTTTTGCTTTTTATATTAAAAACTCACAATATCCCCTACCTGCAATCCGATAGAATCGGCAATGCCGGATTTGACCTCGATTACATATCTGGAATTCTTGGATTGACCGAATGTCTGCGGATATGATTCGGGCGCCGCTTTTTTGGCAATATGGACCACTTTCTTATTCGAATCCAGCCAGATCATATCGATAGCGAAATTCATATCCTTCATCCAGAACAGATGATTATCGTCTGTCTCGAAAATGAAAAGCATGGCCTTATCGCTTGCGATCGAAGCGCGATTCGATAAGCCCGATTCGCGCAATGAGAATGTATCGGCAATTTCCGCAGAGAAAGTCTTGCCCGCCATCTTGATATCTGCCATCTCATAAGCGCTTGCTGGCGCGGCTGTTTTCGCAGCCACCGTCTTCGGCGCATCATCGGTTCGGAGGGATTGCTTTTCTGTCGAAACAGTCGGCGCAAGCTCTCTTTCTTTTTGAACAGATTCAGCAGCCGGGCTCTGACCCTGTCCATACGCAGCCCTCTTGCTTTCCGCATATCTGAATACGAGAAGCGAGGCGATTATGATGCCGAGGAAAAGAGCGACGAGCAGATAGAAATGGCTCGGGCCGCTGTTCCCGCCTACGACGGCTGGCTGAATCGACGCAGGCTCTGAAACTGGGTTCTGATTATCGTTTTTGATTTCGTTTTCCATAGCGCGCGATTATTTATTTCCAACCTTGCGGCCGATCTTTTCGACTTTCTTGAGAAAAGCCTCCCAGTCCGCTTCAGGACGGAATGTCTTGCGATCCATGATGCGGAATGAGCGCGTCTTGATTCCGCAATAATACAAAATCGCAAAATGCCAAGTTGACCAAAATGGCAATGCCATCATCAGATAGAGCCAGAAAGAGCCATCGCATGTTATGAAGACGCAGGCGGTTTTGCCCTTGAGCATGCCGATGCGCTTTCCACCTCCTACGAGCCAGCCGGCGAAGAAGCCGACGAGCTTGGACCAGAATCCCTTGCGTGCCTCATAGCGGAAAGCGAATCGAGCGCTCATATTGACGTCGATCCAATTCTTGAGAATGGCGGGCGGACCCAGCCACCAAATCGGATGCACGAAGACGAGCTCGTCAGCGGCGGCGATTTTTTGCTGCATAAGCGTTTTGATCTCGTCGGTAGGAGTTTCGCGAATATTCTCGTATTTGAGAAAGCCCTGCTTCATGCCCTGCTCTTCAGCCTTATACAGATCGAGAATCTCGACAGAGGCGCCGACGGATTCCGCACCGCGCTTATATGCATCGGCAATGCGATGCGTCAGGCCCTTGCTGCTCGGATGAGCTGTGACTACGAGTACTTTTTTTGACATAGGAGGCTATGCTGAATGCGCAATGCCATCATTGGCAGGATTGCTCGCATGAGTATGTGAGTGCAGGTATGGCTGAGCTGGTGGCATTTCGCCGGCTGGTCGCTTTTTGCCAAACATATACGTGAGATTCTTCCAAGCAGCTCCGCAATCCTCGCTGATTGCCACGAAGAGCCACATTCCGACAATCGAGCCGAGAAGCGGAGCGAGCAATGCTTCCCAAGTTACGAGATTGAGGCCAAAGGCGATAGCAGGATTCAATACTGCGCCCTGATCTGATCCGCTAAGGATAAGGGATGAAAGCATGATTCCAGCGAAAAGTGAAAGTCCGACGACGAAGCCAGACGGGCCTGGCTGAGTTCGCTTGAACATTACAGAAGCGACTCCGAATGCGAATACGAGAGTTCCTGCGAGCTCGGCAGCGAACAATCTCCAATCGACTCCATTATGAGCGCTAACGATAGTCTCGACGCCGATCCATTTTGAAAAGAGAATCGCCAATGCGGCTCCGGCAAGCTGAGCGATGATGTAATACAAGCCCTTCAATGGCTTGATGCGATTCGTCATGATCGCTCCGACCGTGATGGCAGGATTGACATGCGCTCCGCTGATATGACCGATCGTATACGAAAGCATTGTCAAAATAAAAACGGCAAAGATCGTAACGACCCAAGCGCCAGAACCCGAAGCAAGAATGATAATAAGTGCGAATAAGCAAGTCCCCATTAATTCCGCGATATATGATTTCATGGCTAATATTATAGCATATGGGCAAATCGGCGCGCATCAACCAAAGGCAACAGAAAAGCCCCTGCTTCACGAGGGGCTTTTCGGAATTTGCTATCTTGGTTCTTTGGGACCGCTTAAAATATGTGCCGGCGCGCCTTTATGCTTACTTATTACTTGGCCTTCTTTGGAAGCTTGGTTATAACGTTAACTTTTGTCGCTGTGACTATCTGCGCTGTCGAATCGATGGTTCCGACAACGACAACCTTCTGGCCAACGGCCAGGCCTGCTGCAGTGGCCGCTGCGCCATCCTTTTGATAAACCGTATTAGACGATGTCCTTATATCAAAAGATACGATTTCCGGCGTCGATGTCGATGAGCCTCGCTTTGGGCCAAGCTTGGGCTTATGGATCTCTAAAGTAAACCCTGTCGAGGTCAGAGCAACGATCGTGCCTGTAGCGCGATTATGATTGAGACCCAAGCCATGGAAGTGAGCCGCCTGTCCTGCCTGCCCAGGTCGTACGCGTTGGCTTCCGACATTGGAATGTGCCGGCGTCGATGTCGAACCCTGGATATGAGCCGCATATGCGGATGATCCTCCTCCTACGAATAGGGTGAGAGCCAGCGCACCGGATGTGATTCTTCTTTTGTATTTCACTATATTTTTTTTGATTAAAGGCATTGCCTTGAAACTATCTGCCTTGCTGATAATGAATTAATGATAGCGCAGGGGCATGAACTTACTATGAAGATAGGGGCAAACTAATAACAGCCTTTGTACCGTTATTTTCCTTGCTCTTTATGACTATCGAGCCATTATGGCTTTCCGTAATCTTGCGAGCGATGGGCAGGCCGAGACCGGCGCCGCTTCCCTTTCGCTCATTCGCACCCTCGGTTCGAGATACATCGCCTTGGAAGAAGGGCTCGAATATTTTGCCCAAGATCTTGCTCGATATGCCCATGCCGGTATCCGTAACCGTGACTATGTATTTGCCCAGGCTGATATGGCCTTCCACCGTAATTGCGCCGCCTTTTGGCGTATAGGTGATCGCATTGTGGATAATATTGTAAAAAACCCGACTGAGCTCGGCTTCATTGCCTTTTACGAGTACCGGCTCAGGAGTTTCCTCATCGATATTCATCGTAAAATTGATTTCTTTTTCATCCGCCAGCTTTTTCATCTTGATCGATGTATTGCGGACGAGCTCCGCAATATTGAGCGGGACATATGTCGAATATGCGGTAGCCTCCGAATTCTCCGTCTTTGAAAGATCGAGCAGCTGATTCGTCATGACTGAAAATTCCTTCATTTCCTCGAGCGTATCCGTGATGGTTCTGCGCGCATCTTCCACATTGAGATTCTTGTTTCGCAAAGCGACCTCGAGGCCAGAGATGACTACGGCGATCGGCGTTCGCAATTCATGCGATGCATCGGCGATGAATCTTTTTTGCTTCTGCATGCTATCTCGCAATGGCTTCAATGTGCGATGTGTCAAAAAGAATCCGAGCACCGTGGCAAAGAGCAGGATCACGGCATCAGCAATGAAGAGCCTGTTGACCAGAATCAGATGCGCGCGATCGATGACCGCGCGGAAGACATGAGGATTGAGGCCGGGAGCCGTATCCTTGAGCGTCTCTGCGAAATTCGTCAGCAGCGTCTGGTATAAAATGATGCTGAATCCGCCAATGATGACCGCTGTGAAAAGCGCATAATAGAGCGTCAGCCTGAGCCGAACGGAAAAAAAGCTGCCCAATGCTGCTTTTGACCGAGAAACAGGCTTCGGCATTGCCGACTGCGCCGCCTGATCAGATTTCGATTTTGTATCCGAGGCCTCGGACTGTTTGGATGAGTTTTCCATATTTCTTTAATTTTTTTCTCAAATTCTTCATATGTACATCGACCGTATTGCTCGAGGATCCGTCTGCATAATCCCATGCATGTGCATACAGCGTATCGCGCGAGACTACCATATTCGGATTGCGAACTAGGTATTCTAGAATCATAAACTCCTTCAGCGTCAGTGACAATGGCTTGCCTCCCGTCATGACGCTTCGCTCTGTCAGATTCACCGTAATTCCACCGAGCCCTCCGACAGTGATCACATCCGGCGCAGATTGCTTCGGCCTTCGCAATAATGCATTGATGCGCGCGAGCAATTCCTCAAAAGCGAAAGGCTTGGCGAGATAATCATCCGCACCAGAGTCCAAGCCAGTCACTTTATCTTCTACCGCACCGAGCGCCGTAAGCATCAGGACCGGAAGCAGCACGCCCCGCTCTCTCCAATTCTTGCAGATGGCCACGCCATCCTTGCCTGGCAATAGCCGATCCAGCAGGACGAGATCGTATTCGTTCTGGTTTATCAAAATATGCTTTTCAGCCTCGAGACCATCCTCGATGATATCAACGGCATAGCCTTCCTGGACGAGGCCCTGCTTGATATTTTCTGCAAGTTTCTTATGGTCTTCTACGAGCAATAATTTCATGATCTAACTCTAGCACCTTTTTATGAAGAGAACATGAAGCCGAATGCGGGCAAAAATCGCGGGTTGTGCGGCCCAGTGCCGCATAGGCCAGAAACAGAGAGCCTCCCGCGACTGCATTGCAGCGGCGGGAGGCTATTTCATCTTTAGAGGCACGCCGATCGGCCATTCGAATTCAGGGTCTATAGGCAGGCGAAATCTGGGTTCCGGAGGAATGAACAAGCTGTTCGCCTCATCAAAGCTGAGAAGTGCCGTCCATCCTCGTTGCAGATCAAAAAGCGGCACGATATCGTTATCGGTATTTTCATTTACCTTAAACGCATCTTCCGAGTCGACTAGCTCTTGGACCATTGCAAGCTGCCAATCTTCTGGACAAAGGTTCATGTTTTTGAGCATCCTGAGGAGCTTTTTGACTCGCAAGCCGAGAGAGAAGCTTTCTTCAAGAATGGTCTGGAATGCCGCTTGATCCCGCAGCCTCATCATGAATCCCCATGAAGGATTCCTTTTTCTGACATCGAGGAGGGATTCCGCCAGAAATTCAATGAAAATATGGATGGGATATTCATGCGGAGAAACGCCCCAATCAAAATCCCCATCTCGAAACTCGAGATAATCTCCATTGCGAAACAAATCGCGAAATATTCCATCGATCTGGAAACGGCAGAATCTGCCTTTGAGCAAAGCTCCGCATACAAGCGCGATATCGTACTGGGGCGAAACGGAAATCAGGGTCAGATCATCGTGAGTATACTTGCGACTTTGATCGCGAGCGGCATATACAGCCCTCTTCCTGATATGCATCCAGGAATCTATTCTCAATGAAGCAGACCTTGCTTTCCGAGCCATGAAGGCTTCTCTATGCTCAGCATAGCTTGGCTTTTTCTTTTTTTCGCCTCGTCCCGCATGGGTCCGAGAGGGCTTTTTGCGACTCGGTTTTTTCATGCTTTTTTGAGGTGGGTTGAGGTTGTCGAAACTGAGGATTCCGCACAAGTGCGTACTGAATCTATTTTCATTTATACACCTCTGCGCCGGGAAATACAATGCGCGTCGCTAAGCGCCATATAGGCCAAATCGGTGTATACTTTTATCCATATGAATCCCAATGATAAGAACGAGCTGACGAAAGAAGCCGCTCGAGATTCGATAATCAAAATCATCGCCTATATCATCGCCGCCATAATCGGACTGGCCGCTCTCATCACCGCTTTCCTCTATGATTGGACGAATAAAGAGCCCAATGAGGTGCAGACCATAGGCAGCGCTCAATATGCAGACTAAGACTTCACCTCAGTGAAAGTCACCGTCGAAGGCAAAGCGAATTTCGCCTCATCCACAGTCCAAGGCTGGCAATCATAATCTCCTATCTGCGATGCATTCCATACATAGTTTCCTGAATTGCCATTCTGATTCGCTGTCACGGCTCCATTGGCATCGGCGGACGCATCGGCTTTCGGCATGGCCATCTTGAAGCCTGATTTTGGCATGAATGAATTCCAAGAATATGTATATCCGTCCTTTATGACGAATGAGCTGTCGATCTTCATGCCCTCCGCGACCGTATTAAAATCGCCTCGGATCTTTCTCTTGTCCTGATCCTCGGATCCTTCTATATATACCGTTCCCTTATTTTCCATATTGGACATATATTGGCTGACCGTGCAGACATAAGAGCCATCGCCGCGCTTGATGAATGCATCGAATGCCATTTTCTTTCCTGATGTATTCGCCGGCGTCTCTGTCGCAGGGGCAGCGTCCGTAGAAGCATCGCTTGCCACCTGATTTGGCATATTGGATGCTTCGGGCTTGCTGTTTTTTGCCAAAGCGAATCCTCCGCCGATTAATACCGCCGCTATCACTATATATAGTATTGCTTTATTCATGCGAGGATTATATCACGACAAAAAACCGATCCGACTCCGTGGCAGCACAGCGGCTAATCCTAGAATTCCTGCACATGATAGACGCCGGCCTCAATTCTCGGGGCATACAACCCTTCTCCAATGGGCTTTATAGCGCCGCGGATGCGAGGCTCGATAATCGCCGCGCAGCATTTAGTGCAGAGATATGAATTCGGCTCCTTGAGACCTTCCATATTTGGCACTTCATACTCTTCTTTTTTATAAAAAGCAATCGTCGCGCCCATCCCGCAAGTCGCACAATTCTTTCCAGAAATAGCTGCGAGAATTTCGCGAACCCGCTCGACGACAGCCTTGGAATACTGCCATTTCTTCAAAGTCTCAGGCGATGCATATAGATATCCATATGGATAATTCTCGAAATCAGGCTCGATCACCATCATCTGCGCCGACGCTGAAATAAAATCTTTTTTCCATCGCTCAACAAGATGATTCCTGCAAAGATATGTTCCCTTATCATTGGCATCCGTATAATATTCCTTCGTATCAGTACCGCAGACTTCGCATTTCTTCGGCCCGCCCGCTTTTCTGGCAAGCAAAAAGAGCAGAACCCCGCCGATCACGATATACGTGATAGTTGCATATATTCCTGTAAACATGGAGAAATTATATCATGCCGCCATCATGCGCCGATAGCTTTCCTAACTGCCAGATGTCCGAGAGCATTCAAAGCCTCTTCCTGATCGCTGAAATGATGCTTTTCCGTGCCGATGATTTGATAATCCTCATGACCCTTGCCCGCTATCAGAATCACCTCGTCCGGATATTGCTTAATCGCCGTTGCGATAGCTTCGGCACGATCCGGAATGAATTGGGCTTTTTGCTGATCTTGCGAGCCGGCATATTTGTCATGCTTTTCTTTTTCCTTGTCCAAAACAATCCCGGCCTTGATATCCTTGATAATCGCCATCGGATCTTCCTTGCGCGGATTGTCGGATGTGACAATGACGGTATCGGCGAGGCGCGAAGCTATGGCCCCCATCTTGGGCCGCTTGGTCGTATCGCGATTTCCTCCGCAGCCGAATACCGCTACAAGCTTTTTGCCCGCTGGCAGAATCGCGCGCATCGTTTCGAGCACCTTTTCCAAACCATCAGGAGTATGCGCATAATCAACGACAATCATGGGATTCGCCGCATGCACGATTTCGCAGCGGCCTTTCGGCGCTGCAATGCTGCGCAGCAATGATATGCTCTGGAAAATATCCCGCTCCGCGCTCGCATTGATTGCCAAAGCGACTGCCGTCATATTGTATACATTGAAAAGCCCAACCAATGCGCTGGTCACCGGCTGCCCGCTCAGAGTCCAGCGGCTGCCCGTAAGCCCGAGCTCGACATTGTCGATTTTGTATAAGCCGTCAAAGACAGCCGCATGCGCTCCGTTTGCAGGACCCTTGCCATATGTCGTGACCCTGCATTTCAGATTCTCTACCATGAATGTGGCCCATTGATCATCAGCATTGATTATCGCCAGAGAGTTTTTGTCTAAATAATTGGTAAAAAGCTTCTTCTTCTCAGCGGCATATTTCTCCATGGTCTGATGAAAATCCAGATGATCCTGCGTCAGATTCGTAAAGATCCCCACATCGAATCGCAGTCCGGCCACTCGCTCCTGCGACAAAGCATGTGAGCTCACTTCCATAACGACATGCGTGACTTTTTTACCCTTCATCTGCGCGAATAAAGCCGCGATATCATAAGCATCCGGCGTAGTATGCTCCGTCGGAAAAACCTGTTCCCCTATCCTATTCTCAATCGTGGAGATCAGCCCTGCTGTTTTTCCAATATTTTTCCAGATCGTAAAAATCGATGTCGCAATCGTCGTCTTGCCATTCGTCCCTGTCACGCCAACCAAAATCATATCGCTCGAAGGAAAATCGAAATGCCAATGCGCAGCGAGAGCCCAAGCGCGCGCTGAATTCGTGACTTTGATATAGACGATGCCCTGATCCTGGCCGCCTTCTTTTGCAGATACCTTCGGCAAAGTCTCGCATACAATTACTCTGCATCCTTTTTCTATCGCATCCTTTATATATGAATGGCCGTCCTTGACGCTTCCTTTTATTGCAAAAAATACTTTGTCTGCCGCTGCCATATCCGAGCGGTTGGTGATATCGGATACTGATATTTTCGGAACCGTGCCGACAGGCGCTGACATATCGCCATGAAAAATCTCCAGCATCGGATCATGCTCCTTGAGATATGCGATGAGGTCTTTGAGGCTTTTTTTATCCATGATAATGCGTCAATTGTAACAAATTCGAATTTTCTATTTCAAATTCTCCAAAAACGTCAGATCTCTTGCGATCGAATCAGGATAGAGATCCGGAGACGGGTTGGTCTTAATGAGCTTGATTGCCTCATCGACATCGATCCACATAACGGCTTTTCCTTCAGCGATTTCATCTTGCATCAGAGACATGTCTCCTTTTTCTCCGATGATTTCGGCGATATAGCAGAATGTCTCGTTGATGAGATTCTTCTTTTTAATATACTCCTTAAAAATTCCGACTTCGCCAATAATACGGATACTGCAGCCAGCCTCTTCCTTCGCCTCTCTTATTGCCCCTTCCTCCAAAGATTCGCCTTTCTCGACTCCGCCTCCTGGAAGTTCGTAATAGCCTCTTTCTTTCGCATATATAAAGGCAATTCGCTTTTCATTATCAAAAGCGATGATGCGGACAGCGTTTCGATGCTTATAGGCCGAGGCCTCATCCTCAGTCACGCTATCTGTATTGAGAAGCTCGAGTAATTTCATATTCTGATATTAACATGACTTGCCGATTTATCGCCCAACCAGGCTTTCACCCTGCCCATTGATATCTCCTGCACCCATGGTTATGAGAATATCGTTTTCATTCAGATTATCGAAAACGTCCAGATCGCCTGCAAATAAGTGCGCATCCACGCCGCGCTTCAGAGATGCCTCGACTAGTTTCTCTGACGATACGGACGTATCAAGCACCTCCCGAGCCGCATATATAGGAGCGAACCATACCGTATCAGCAATGCTCAGAGCCTCGACGAATTCATCGAAAAGAAATTTCGTTCGCGAATACAGATGCGGCTGAAATAGAACGGTGATCTTCTTATCCGCATATCGCTCCTTGAAACCCTTGAGCGTCGTGGCGATCTCGGTCGGATGATGCGCATAGTCATCGTAAATTTCGGCGCCATTCTTTGTCTTGCCCTTGAATTGGCTGCGGCGCCATGTGCCGCGGAATTCGCTTAGGCTTTTGCGCGCGATTTCTAGATCGACATTCATCAGTTTTGCCACCGCAAGTGCGCATTGAGCATTTGCGATGATATGCGCTCCAGGGATCGCTATTTCGAAATCCACACTCTGCATATCCGCATCTATTATCTGCGCGGTATTTGGCAGGCCATCGAGAGCGGATACGAGATCAGAGACATATGGCAATTTCGGATGGGTCACTATTGCGCGGCTCGTATTTTTGGCAAAAGAAATGAATGCGCCGAGCAGATTCTCCATCGTCTTATAGTAATCGAGATGGTCATTGTCGATATTCGTGATGACTGAAATCGATGGCGATAATTCGAGGAATGATTCCTTGAACTCGCAAGCCTCAACGATGAAGCAATCGTCATTGCCAGCTATAAAATTGCCGCGGCCTTCCGAAAGCATAGAGCCGACAATTACGGTCGGGTTGAGTCCGGCGGCAATCATGATATCCGCGATCATTGCCGTGGTCGTCGTTTTGCCATGACTGCCAGCGATCGCGATCGTATTTCCGCCATTGCGCGCTGCTGTCCGAGATATATGCCCGAGGCCTTCCGCATATGTATAAAGAGGGATGCCGAGCTCCTTGATGGCCACAAGCTCTGGATTGTCTTCTGGTATCGCTACGGTATAAAAAACGCAGCCGATTTCCGTCGCACTATCGGTGATATGCATAGCATCATGGCCAATCGTGACTTCGATTTCCTTTTTCATCAGCATTTCAACGACGGATGAATCCTTATCGCAGGACCCCATCACATGCGCGCCCTTATTCTTGAAATATTGTGCAAGTGCTGACAAGCCAATGCCGCTGATGCCGAGAAAATATATCGACTTGCCAGACGCAAGCGTTTCGGCAACCATGGTATCAAGCATAACGGATGTTTCTGATTCTTTTTTCATAATATTTTATTTGGCGGCCTTTGTTTTCTTGGTAAGGTTTTTGATAAAAGCCTTGAACTGATCCTCGCGATCATATTCATTCTTGAACATGCCGAATGATGCGAAGCCGGGGCTGAGGACGACGATTTTGTTTTTTATTCTTGCGCCGGATTTCGTCTTTGCTGCGGCAGCTGATGCGAATGCATGCTCGAGGGCCGCCTGGAAATTATCGAATGGCCTTGTCTCAGATTCCGCCATCGCCAATTGCCTGGCAGATTTTCCGGCATTCATTTCTTTCAGCAATCTCTCGGTACCAGTGCCGCCGATCAGGGTAAGTGCGGGATGAAATTTTGATAAAGATCTGCGGAGCTTGGCCAGATCCAGATGCTTGTCCGCGCCGCCCATAATGAGCTGGATATGCGGGGTATGGCCGGGTTTATTGTATTTTTGATGCAAAGAATCCAGGGCCGCCACAACGGCGTCTGGCGAGGTCGCATTATTATCGTCGTATATATGAAGATCTCCAATTTTGCTCACGTATTCGAGCCTCCCAGGCTCTGGCAGGGCCATTCCAAGGGCCTTTTTGATAGCATGGAGCGAAATACCGCATCGCGCAGCCACCAGCGCGGCCAGTCGGATATTCTGCATATTATGCTCGCCGATCAAGGCAGTCTTGAAATCATCGGCCCAAGCCCCGGCGCTTCCGACAATCATATTCTGTTTGGGATAGCGCTTGCGGATCTCCTTTGCTGCTTGCGGTGATGCGAATAATTTTTGCTGCGCATTAGTCCCGCTGAGTGAGCGGAAAATATGCGCCTTATCATTGAAATACAACTCCCTATCGCCCTTATAATAATTCAGATGATCGTCGAGGAATGAAGTGAAGACGGCGAAGTCTGGAGAGATCTTTTTTGTGCCAAATCCCTGCAACTGCCATGAGTCTAATTCTGCAACTACATAGTCACCTTTCTTTATTTTCTTGAGCAAAGGCAGATTGCTGACCCCTCGCACATTGCCGGCGAGGTGAACTTTTTTGCCGGCGTTCTTGAGGATATGCGCGATCAGAGAAGTCGTCGTGGACTTGCCCCTTGTCCCGGTTATTCCGATCACGGTAACCGAATCGCCGAAATGCTCCTTGATCAGGCTGGTCACGAGCGCAGCGCTCATCTCGATCGGCACTTTCTTGGATTGGGCATGAAGGATGAATTCGGAATCCAGGGGCACGCTCGCTGATTTGAGAATGAGATCCGCTGAGGATGAAGCGAAATCTTTTTTATCATGCTTGCCGATGCGATACTTGATATCGCGATATTTCTTGAGCTTGGCGAGAGAGCCTGCCAAAAATTCCTCGGACTTTACATCCGTCACGAGCAAATGCGCACCCTGCTCTGCGAGAAAAGCGATATCACCCACTCCGCGCCCGAGGACGCCGAGACCCATAACGGTTATCTTTTTATCCTTGAAATATGGCGTATACCAGGCCGATTTTTGACCAGCACTTAATGCTCGCTTCATAGGATGATGATATCATAATGGTCAATCTGCCCTAAACCCCATCTGACCCTTTGGTCCTTCGTCTTCCTTGATAAGCAGCCTGATGATCCTGAATATTTCCCTGAAATTCGTAACGTTTTCCCTTTCCATCTCCTCTACCTTTTCTCGAAGTTCCTTGTACGTATCGATCATCTCTCGGAGCTTCGTGAAGATCCTGATGATCTGGATATTCATGGCTATCGCCCTGTCGCTATTCAGGACACTGGAGAGCATGGCGATGCCTTGTTCGGTGAATACAAAAGACGGCTTTCGAATACCGCCTCGGTTTGATATCGCAATTTGCGATATCAAACCTCCCTTATCGGTATTTTTTAAGATCGCAGATTGCGATCTTAAAAACGGCTCTAATTCGGCCTTATTTAACAGAAACATGAAATCTTCAGGAAATCTCTTCACGTTTCTTTTGACAGCCTCATTCAATCTGCCCGTAGACACACCATACAGCATGGCCAAATCCTTATCGAACATGACTTTCTTTCCCCTTATGATATAAATCTTCTCTTTTATGAGATCCGCATGTAATGGCTCTTCAGGCATTATTTCTTTTTCCATATGCGCCAGATTCTAGCAAACAGCATATGAAGAAATGATCAAATTGGAAAATTTGGAAACACCGATTTGGCGCTTCCTGTTATCAGATTGGATATCGCAAATTGCGATATCCAAATCAAAGCCTCGAAATCAGACCCTTCAGTGCTAAACCTTCAGCTTCGCCCATAATTCAGAGAATCGGCCCTTCTGCTTCTGGAGCGCGGCAAAGCTTCCCTGCTCTATGATCTTGCCCCCTTCGAGGACGACGATCTTATCCATCTCCTTGATCGTCGAAAGGCGATGCGCGATCACGATGGCGGTTACGGACTGGAAGAATTGATGGAGCGAGTCTTGGATTTTTTCCTCTGATTCGACGTCTAGATGAGACGTGGCTTCGTCGAGCAAGAGAAGCTGCGGATCCTTGAAGACGGCTCGAGCGAGGCCGACGCGCTGCTTTTCGCCGCCGGATAATTTGACGCCTTTCTCGCCGATCTTGGTATCAATGCCTTGCGGCAATGCCCGAGCGAATTCATTCACATGAGCGACAGTCAGCGCCTTGTCGAGCAAGCCAGCATTCGCAGCATGATCGAAGTTGGAAATCGTCACATTGTCTCGCAAAGAGAAATTGAATACCTCCGTATCCTGCAAGACGATTGCCGTGCGCGTGAAATAATCCTGCTTGCTAATAGTGCGGAGCGGAACATCGTCGACATAGATCTCGCCTTCGTAATTCTCGCGCTCCTTGAGCAGAAGCTTGAATATCGTGGACTTGCCCGCGCCAGAGAGGCCCACAAGCCCGATCTTTTCTCCGCGATTCACGGTCAGGCTTATATCATCGAGAACCTGCTTCTTATTTTCGCCGTCGCTCAGAAATTTGCTCGACCCCGGCTCGCGGCCATCCTTGCTGGGATGGCATCCGCTCCGCCTTTCTCATCAACCTCTTCCTCGACATAATCAAAACAGGCTGCAGCAGTGCAGCCTGTTTTGATTATGTAGCGGAGAGAGGGGGATTCGAACCCCCGATGGGATTTCTCCCATGCTACCTTTCCAAGGTAGTACATTCGACCGCTCTGCCATCTCTCCTTTTTTTGTCGCGCACCACTTGCGCACTGTAGAAAAATATCATCTTTTGCGAAATTTCACAAAATATATCAGAAATTGATCTGGATTTAATCGCTCATCATTATTATGTAGGCGTGACCAAGAAAAACCCAGCAAGCGCTCATCCATACCAGAAACTCGATATATTCGATTGCATCGAAAAGCTATTTGCCTTGGCACAAGCGGGCACGGCAGCCGAACCTCCCATATCATTCATCGACAGCGTCGCCCTCACTTCCCTTTCCCGCATTCTGGTATATATAGATTCGGCGGTTTCATTCAAGGAAAGCGATTATAGGATGCCCTATATGATATCTGAAATACGCAGATTCGCAGACAGTATTGCCATCAGATTATTTGGATCAAAAGACAGCCGCGATCGTCTCAATTATTTTCACCCGGTGGGCTTTAATCGTTCACTGGATGAAAACGCCTTCGATTGGATTCATGCCAATCTGGAAGGAATCGAGAATGATGGATGCCTGCCAGCCGATATAGATAGCACATTCAGCGCTTTGCATGCGCTTTCGACCCATGCATGGAAAGACCGAATGCCGCCAAGCTCGATTTTCGCAAATTGCCTCAAGAATCTAGAAGAGGCTCGCAAGCCGGATTCGCCGCATCTATTCAATACATGGTTCGCCGACTCGGACAAAGCAAAGCGGCCAGACTGCGCTGAGGACGATACGGAATGGGAATCCGCTGACATCGTCGCAATGTCTTCTGTTGTGGCATTTTTCGATGCCGTAGACCCATCGCATATGTTTCGGACCAAATCCCATATATTCGAAAAGCTTATGGCATTTCTGCGCAATCCGATAGAGTCGCTTTGGTTTTCCGATTTCTATCATTCCCTGCCCGTTGCCATATATATGATATCCAGATGCGTCTGGTCTAATGAGCAAAGGTCAGAGCTGGCAAGTTTTATCATGAATACGATTATGGAGAAAAAAGAAACCGTCAGCCATCGCATCAGAATCGAAAACGATACCGACCTTTATTTCTATGCCGCCAGCCTATTGAGACTGGCGCCGCCGAACTTAGCCAAAGATACAATAGCTGTGCTCAATGAAATACCCTTGCGAGAGCCAGACGCAGATCCTCTGTATATCCACTCAATGAAAGATGGCAAGACGAGATATGCTGCAAGCCGGCTCATATCATTTCTGGCCATGTTCGAAACCGCAATCGGGACAATCTCCTTCAGAGAGTACGCTGAGTATGCCGCCAATGGAATCGGCATATCTGCATCTCAGGCAGAGCCCATTCTCAGTCCATACTCCTCGCCTGAAATTTCAATCGTCGATTCGATCCGTACCACCCTGACCGAATTCGAAGTCCTCAGCGATCATACGGAAATCGTGGAAAGATTATTATCCGGGACGGATTTCACGATCTCTCTGGAATCATGCGCTGCAATCATAAGCGATCAGGACTGGCTCGAGGATGCCATGCTGACGCATGCATTAGGGCTTTGCACATATTTCCTATATGACAAAATCTACGACCAGGAGCTCCTGCCGCAATCTCTGCCAATCCTCTTCCTCACAAATACCGTATTCCAAGCCCAGCTGCAAAAACTGATTGACGGGATCGAAGAGCACGATATCCAAATACCTGCGGAAATCGAAAGCATCCTGATAGACACGGATATCTCATATCTCCTCCTGACCAAAAGCGAAGGCCAAATGCCGCTCTGCATGCATGCTCGCAAATCCATAGGCACTTCCCTCGTCCCAATGCTTGCAATGCTCAAAGCTGGCGCATCGGAAAGCGAAGTCATGTCGATCCGCACATTCTTTGAGCATTTCAATCTGGCGCGGCAAATTTCCGACGATGCCAAGGATGAAAGCTCAGATGAATCAGCCAAGAATCCGAAAGCGACCACAATGCGCATCCTGCACACTCAGGCAGAAATAGAATGCGAAATATTCAGGAATATTCTCGCGGCAAAATCCGCAATTCCATCCGGTCACAACCTCACGCCTATATTGCAAAAACACCTCAATGCTTTCGCAATCAAGGTGATTCGCGCCAAATGGGAGCTGTCGATCGTTAGAAATTTCTGACGATCAAGCGTGGCAATAATTAGAGCTTCTTGCCGTTCAAGAATACTGAGACATCGGTCGTCGTAGCGACGCCAGATTCAGCTAGATGCTGGAGCTGAGCCTGCAATCGAGGCTGATCGCATACTCCGCCGAGAGTCGCCTGACCCTTGAGCTTGAGCTCATATGCACCAGGGACATCCTTGAGGCTTTGAACCGTCAGCTTCGTCCGAGAGAGCACGCTATACAATTCCAGATTCTTGTCTGCAGGACCAGCGAGAACCTTGATAGGCGAATTCTTTGTAGCAGGATCGAATGATGCGGCATATGAGAGCTTTGCTTCAGCGAAGAAGGCAGGATCCTGGATCTTCTGCAGAAGGAATGAGCTGAGATCTCCGCGAGTCGCGGCATTTATCTCATCGACAGGAATCCTGTATGAGACGAGTCCGTCGCCGCAGCCGATAGCGCCTGCGCCCTTTCCATCAGGAAAAGCATTGAGCGTCGTGAAGAATACATCCGCATATGCGAATGCATCCACAGGAGTCTCGCCCGGTTCCGGATATTCGATATTTCCGAGAGGCAATTCAGGCGTGGTCGTGCCATGGCCATTGTCCACTCCGTATTCAGGAGTGCCCAGATGGGTAGTGGCGAACCAAATGAAGCCGAGTATCGCTATGACGGCTATGATAAATGAGATGACAAATAGTTTTTTGTTTGTTGCTGGCATGGGGCAATTATATGCCCTTTCATACCCAAAGGTCAAAGTTCTGAAATAGGCATAAAAAATCGCTCACCAGACCGTTTGACGAAAAAACCCTCAAAAGGCATGATACTGGCAGAGGTTTTTTAAATATGTTCCATATGCTGGATAAGAAAGCCTTCCTAAGAACAACCGTCAACCAAGACATAACTGATACACCGCAATGAACAAATCCACCAAACCCCAACTACCCGATGTGCTGGCAGACCGCTATGCTTCAAGCCCAATGGTTCAAATCTGGACACCTGAAAACAAGCAGCTGCTCCAGCGGCAACTCTGGATCGCGGTGCTCAAGGCACAGAAAGACTTGGGCCGCGACATCAAAGACGAGGACATAGCCGCGTACGAAGCCGTGATGCACAATATCGATCTCGCATCTATTGCAGAGCGCGAAAGAAAATCACGCCATGACGTCAACGCCGCCATTACCGATTTCAATCAGCTCGCCGGGCTTCAGCTCATCCACGCGGGAATGACATCACGGGACCTGACCGACAACACCGAGCAGCTGCAAATCCTCATGGCGCTCAATCTCATTCGTGACAGAACCATAACGGTCCTGCACCGATTGGGGGTACGCGCTGACGAGTTCAAATTGCTCAACATCTGCGGACGCACGCATAATGTACCAGGCCAAGTGACGACACTCGGTCATCGGTTCGCAAGCTGGGCTGAAGAATTGCTGCATGCCTTCAATGCGTTTGAAGTCCTTATTGCCGGATATCCGTTGAGAGGAATGAAAGGCGCGCTGGGAACGCAGCAGGACATGGCGGATTTGCTCCAAGGCCCCGAAAAAGCTGCGGAGCTCGACGACAAGATAATGCACCATCTGGGATTCAGCCATGCATTCGACTGCATCGGACAGGTCTATCCGCGGTCGCTCGATGCTGAGGTGGTATCACATCTGGTACAACTCGCATCGGGACCGTCAAATATGGCCCTTACCATCCGTCTCATGTCCGGCCATTCGCTGGCCACCGAAGGCTTTGCAAAAGGTCAGGTCGGGTCGAATGCCATGGCCCACAAGATGAACGCTCGCTCATGCGAACGGATCTGTGCATTGCTCAGCGTATTGAAAGGATTCGCCTCTATGGCCCAAAGCCTCGTCGGCAGCCAATGGAACGAAGGCGATGTGAGCTGTTCGGTGGTGCGACGCGTCGCAATTCAAGGCGCATTCATGACTCTCGACGGCCTCTTCGAAACCGCCTTGACCATTCTCGATGAATTCGGCGTCTTTCCGGGCATGATCGAAGAAGAGCTGAAACAGCAGCTTCCCTTCCTGTCTTCCACTCGCCTGCTCATGGCAGCGGTTCAGGAAGGAATGGGCAGAGAAACGGCACACGAGATTATTAAGGGACATTCAGTATCCGCAATCAAAAGCATGCGCGCGGGAGGTCCCAACACCCTCGTCGATTCTCTGGGAACTGATGCGGATTTCGTTCTCTCACGCGATACAATCATGAAGCTGGTCTCGGAGCCTGTTCATGGCGCGGCCGTCGAACAAGTGGAAAAAGTACTGTCGCGGATTGCGGCCGTAACGGCAAAATATCCGGATGCGGCGGGCTACAAACCGGAGCCCATCCTCTGATTCAGCGCACAGAAAGCGTTTCGCGACGGGGTCTCAGCAATGCTGAGGCCCCGTTTTTTCATATCCACTTGTGCTCGCGAATATTTCTTGCAATTTCTTAATATCTTCCAGTATTTGAGAATTATCAGAGATTTTAAATTCTTCGACATCGAGCATCATTTCTTTGCCTTTGAAAACTTCTTGAAGCGAGGCCAATCGGCCATTGCCTTCAAATGCCAGATATTTGCCTTCAAAAGGAATCACCTGTATTGGGCTGACCGACGGCATGAATTCGATCAGCATCTCATTTGAAATTGCGCCCTCTCGCAACAATCGATCACGAACCGGCATGAGCGATTTCGCTCTATCGCGCACTTTTTCCATTGCTGTCGGCCTATTGATCGGATGAATGAGCTCCAGATCGCGCAATGGCAGCTTCTTGAATTGAGGGTTTTGGCTTCCTTCTTTATATCGATTACGATTTTTGACAACAGAGCATCGCTCATGGAGAGATGCTTGATTTCAGGTGTCTTGTTCAGAATCCAGTCTCGGACTCGCTTTAATTTTTCCAACATGACGTTACTGTACAGAAAAAAAACCGATTATTGAAACAGCGCAGCATATTTCCCATAACCCGCCTCCTCAAGCTTTGATTTTGGAATAAAGCGCATAGATGCCGAATTCATGCAATATCTCTTGCCGCCGCGATCTTTCGGGCCATCATCGAATACGTGGCCAAGATGCGAATCTGCAACCTTGCTGCGAACTTCTACGCGAGGCACGCCGAGCTTCATGTCCGTTTTTGTCGCGAGCGCATTCTCATCTATAGGCTTCACGAAGCTAGGCCAGCCAGTGCCCGAATCGTATTTGTCATGCGATGAAAAAAGAGGCTCGCCAGAAACGACATCGACATAGATTCCCTCTTCATGATTGTCCCAATATTCATTCTGAAAAGGCGGCTCGGTACCTTCGGTCTGGGTAACATGATATTGGAGATCATTGAGTTTCGATAAATCCTTGTTCGTCATACCGACCGGTTCAGGATCCGCGCATGAATTCGCGGGATTCGCAGGATCATTTACAGCAGTGACGACAGGCAATTCTCCGAGAACGGATTTGAGATCCTTGACGATTTTTGCCTCGTCCTTGATTGCGCAGACGCGAGCGACTTTTCCCTGATTTCTGCTGACCACTTCATCGTGGCCGCTGGCTGCGCGGTATCGCAGATAATGCGCGGGGCTTTTTTCGCTATAATTCTGATGATATTCCTCCGCAGGATAAAAATTCGCATACGGCAAAACCAGCGTCGCAATCGGCGCTCCGAATACATTCGTATCATTCAGCTTGGCGATCAGCTCTTCGGCAATTTCTTTTTCCGTATCATCTTGATAAAAAACCGCCGTTGTATAGCTCTCGCCCCGATCATGGAATTGCCCTCCGGCATCTGTCGGATCGATATGCTCGAAAAAGAAAATGAGCAGATCGCGATATGTCGTCTGCGCGGGATCATAGAGGACCTTGACCGCCTCTCGATGGCCCGTAGTCTCGCTGCAGACTTCGGCATATGTCGGATTCGCCTTATGGCCGCCAGAATATCCCGATGTCGCGGAAATCACGCCCGGGACTTTGGCAAAATCCGCTTCAGTACACCAGAAGCAACCTCCGGCGATATATATTTCCTTTTCTGCTGAGTCAGTTTTATTTGTAGAAAGGTTCATGAGATTGTGTAAATTATGTATTAGTTTTTCCCGAATGCCTGCCTTGTACTATTTCTCGTTCATAACCGAATTCTTGAGGGTCAAATATCTCATATGTTTTCGCATCTTTTCGAAGACCGTCAACATGTATCCCTGCCTCATGTCGAAAGGAGTTGATGCCTACTACAGATTTTTCAAACGATGCCGTCCTTCCGAGCGTTTGGTATACCAGACTTGATACATTCCTTATCTTTTTCGAGAGGATATTGAAGCTTACATCATTATAGTAATCCGGTCTTGCTATCAATGCTGCGACAACCTCTTCGAGTGCCGTATTTCCAGCTCTCTCGCCTATGCCATTCATCGTAACTTGTATCTGATGTATTCCAGCGTGCACAGCTGCTAATGCATTCGCCGTGGCTAAGCCTAAATCATTATGACAATGCAATCCAAAAGACTGATCCGGGAACTCTTTTTTCAATCTAATGACTAGTGCCTCGATCTCATTTGGCTGAGAGCGCCCGACTGTATCAGCGAGATTGATACAATCAACATGGTATTTCGAAATCAATCCAATCATCTCGATCAGAAAGCCTTCGTCCGCCCGTGTCGCATCCTCAAGCCCGAAATAAACGGTCGCGAATTTATCAGACACTTTTTTGAGAGTCTGCTCGGCCAGAGCTAGCGCTGCCGCCCTATCGATACCCATTTTTTTCTCAAGATGCAAATCGGAGACAGGAAGAAAAATATGAATTGCTGGTTTTTTGGCATTTCTTAAGGAATTAAACACCGCCATGATATCCTCCTCTTTACAGCGAGCAAAGCCGCACACCACGCTATTTTTTATATTTTCGGCAATCATCGTACATGCTTCAAAATCCTCTTCGGAAGAAGCCGGGAATCCTGCCTCGATGATATCGACACCCAAATTTTCCAATGCGAGTGCTATCTCAAGCTTCTGTCTCGGATTCATCGTATTCCCAGGAGCCTGTTCGCCATCCCGGAGAGTTGTGTCGAAAAATACCAATTTCTGCATGATATGATTATAACATGTCATCTTTCAAGGATATGGGAGAAAAAGCTTCGGACATTTTCGCCGGAAAGACCGCAACCTCAAAGGTTATTGATGAATTATTCAATCAAACACCCATCCTTTTCTCGACGGCATTGCGCGAAGAAGTGGGCGGGCTAGATGTGAAAGGTAAGCCCTTTTCCCTGCTCGATATCGGATCGTATAAAGGGGAGCTCTTGGAAAGAATCTTATCTCGGCTTCCTGAAATGCAATTTGAGACAACTGCCACAGATGAGAACGAGCAAGCCCTCTCATTGAATAAAATCGCATACCACACGATACAATCACCAGCATCGATGCTGCCGTTTGGTGATAAAAGTTTTGATTTTGCAATAATGAGATATGTCCTTCATTGGAACAACTTGGAAGAACAGCTGCGCATACTATCTGAGGCAGTGAGAGTGACCAAGAACTGCGTATTGATTCAGCATCTCGGCGCACCTGATTCAGATGGCGCTTCTTGGGAAGAAAGTTTTCAAGAGCTAGTAGGTGGAGCTATTCAAAAACTATATCGACCGACTGCCTGTTTCTCATCTGCAAAGACTATCGAAAATCACCTCGAAACATTGTCGGTTGAATTTTCAAGAATCCAATACAGAAAGATCGAGAGCCCGTCTCAAGGCTTCAAAGAACGTTTTGATTTAAATGACGATGAATTCGATCGAGTGAAGCAGATATTGGGACATAATGATTACATATTCCAAACCACTTGGAAGATTGAGCCGCGGATTGTAGTTTAGCCCTGTCGCAATCTTTTAATCCGCTCCTCCGCCGGCGGATGCGTCATGAACAATGCATGCATGCCGCGCATTGCCTTAGCGCCGAATGGATTTGATATGTATAGATGAGCGGTAGCATTCGTCGCCTTATTCATCGGAGCTTGATATGAAGAAATCTTTTCCAATGCGCTGGCCAAGCCCTCCGGATATCGCGTGATAAGCGCGCCCGTTGCATCAGCCAAATATTCTCGATTTCGCGAAATGGCCATTCGGATCAGAAAGCCGGCAATCGGCGCGAGGACCATGAGCGCTATTCCGACAATCATGAGCCATCCGCCCGCTTTGCCATTGTCATTGTCACTATTCCCTCCTCCGAATCCATACAGGCTCGATCGCATGAACATATCGGCGACGATCGACAAGAACCCAGCAAGAACCACAGCAATCGTCGAGATCAGGATATCCTTATTGCCGACATGCGCCATCTCATGCGCCAGCACCCCTTCGAGCTCCGCTCTGTTGAGCGTGGCAAGCAACCCTGTAGTCACGGCAATCGCGCTATGATTTTTGTTTCGGCCAGTCGCGAATGCATTCGGCGCCGCATCATTGATCACATAGACGCGAGGCTTTGGAAGCCCGGCAGTGATAGCGAGATTCTCGACGATTCGATTGAGCTCTATATATTGCGGCTGAATTGCATCGGCATGGTCAGCATCGAAAGTCGGCTTCGCGCCTGACATCGAGAGGGCGATTTTATCAGAAAACCAATAGCTGAAAATATTCATCGCCACGCTGAATATGACTGCGATGACTAGAATCGCGGGATTATTATAGTAATAGCTCAAAAACCATCCGACGCCCATGATAAGCGCGAACATGAATAGCATGAGTAGCCATGTTTTAGAGATATTTGATTCTTGGTGGGTGTAGAGTGTGGCCATGTGAATATGAATCTTTATTTTTTTGTAAAATCTCCTACTTCTTCTAATTCTAAAATGGGAAGCAACTGCTGATATGAAGACAGGCCATCATGAATATGCCCGAGAATATCATCAGTCTCATCAGGATCAGGGATCAGATCAGCCGCCTTCATGGCCCTATATGCCTTTAGTGCGGTGCTCGAGGCATGGCGCTCTGCCCAAATAAAATTTTTCGCTGCGACTTTGAGATGAAGATTGGTGATGTCTTTCACTTTCCCTGCATGCATTTCGATTCCAGAATTTTTTAAAAAAGCAGACGTTTCATCAATGCAATCGCGAGCCTTCTTTTTCATCTCCTCATGGGTCGTTCCTACCGGAGCTCCTACGATGTCCAATATCTCATTCTCCAAAGCGACGTTGATATTGCCGAAGTCCGAATCATTCAGAGAAAGCGCGTCTTCAAGAGTCATGACATCCAACGTCCTTTTAAGCAAACCCTGCACATATAGATAATCGTGTATTGCCGATGGCTGGCAACGGTCCTGCCATGCATGCGCCACCTCATGCAGCAAGCTGATCAACCCCTGATTAGAGCCAATGTCCCCGTATAAGACCGTATTGAAGGGGGCGCTGCCTTGAGCTGGAACATAGCCAAAGCTGCCATTGCTCACATCAGCGCCATGATATGACTTCATAGGGTAATCATTATTAGGAGCGAAGAAACATGAATCAGGAAGAATATCGTTCATGCAAATGCTTTCTCGGCTGGATCTATTTTCAATATCTATCCTAGAAAAAATCCTTTCGTGAGTCCTGGCGCTTTCGATTGCCACGGTTTCCTTGACAATCGAGCCCTGCTCTCTTTCCCTGCCCATATCTTTTTTGTGCATCCAATAATACGACCCATCGTCCATGCAGTCTCTTATTTCTGCGCCATTCAGATCGGATCCGTCTGCATATGCCTCAAGGAGATTTCCTTTTGAGGCTTTTTCGAGGATCCTCTGCTCTACGAATTCGACGCCTCTTTCTTTTTGCATTTCATCATGCAGATCATACCCAGAATCCATGATCCCTTCTGTCACGGCCCTTACGAAAATGCCCTTGAGCTTTTGCGAAAAGAGCTCAGGACCCTCTTCTTTGCCCCCTTCGTCTACTGAAGGGATTTCAGGCGCTTCGACGCTGCTTTCTGGCGAATGCTTCATGATCATTTAGAATTTCACCTCAACAGGCTTCTGCGCAGCCTCCTTCTCCTCTCCCAATTCAAAGAATGCCATTTTGCCGAACTTGAAGATTCGGGCGATGATATTTGACGGGAAAAGCTCCACTCGAGTATTGAGATCTCGGACATTGCCATTATAGAAGCGTCGAGCCGCCTGCAGCTTATTTTCAGTGTCAGACAATTCTCGCTGCAATTCGAGGAAATTCTGATTCGCCTTGAGATCAGGATATGCCTCGGAGAGGGCGAAGACGGACTTGAGAGCGCCCGTGATGGCATTTTCCTTTTCTGCCTGATCATGCATATTCGCCTTATCGTTCTTCGAATTGATGGCGCTATTTCGCGCAGAGATCACCGCCTCGAGAGTCTGCGATTCATGTGCCGCATAGCCTTTGACCGTATTGACGAGATTCGGAATGAGATCATATCGTCGCTTGATCTGCGTATCGATATCCGCCCAGGCTTCCTTTGTCCTATTTATATATGAGACGAATTTATTATAAAGCGACACGATATAGACCAGCAGGATGACGACGAGTACCGTTACTATTATTGTGATTGGGTTCATTTTTATAAGTTTTTTATATAGATAAAATATACGCTGACGAGATTAAGGCCTGATTAAGCTAAGCTATCTCATGCGCATCATCTTCCTCATTTATTATAGCCTGCCTAGAGCGTAGCATAAGGACGATGAAGATTAGCTGAAGAATGATGCTGACAGTATTCTTGCCAAAGAACGGCAAGACATATGCGATTAGGCCTATTGCCAGGCTGAATGTTCGGCTATAGAGCGCAATAACATAGGCCGTGGGGAATGTCGTCGATCGCTTCTGGACCTTCAGTATGAGCATAATGATGAGCGCGTATAGGATTGAGAAAAACAGAGACGATGCGAACATGGTAGCAAGGATGAAGAAGAAAGCGATGAATGGCACGAATTTGGCGAAGCCTTTTACCCATTCTACTTTCTCCACAAGCCATGCCTCATCGATAGTCACATCGAGATCCTTGAGATTGGCGAATTTGCCAACAGAGTATCGGCCGTTTTCGCCCTTGAAGATAAAGCCGTCCGATGTAAGGAGTGCCAATGTGTCCTTGGATTCCAGATCCTCGATGCTCGTAGATGCCGTAACGTCCAAGACGAGCAGATTCGTCACATCAATCGCGGATGCACGGGCATCTGAGCGCGAAGATGATGCAACCGCATCCACCCCGCTTCTCGCCTCGCCTGGAGGAAGCGGAATTACGAGAGGATTCGTATTGGTTGTCAGAACGCCGTTTTGAATCGTAACCTCAGCCCCTTCCGGAAGGATGGTATGCGCTGTCGTCGCAAGCTTTGGCAAAACAGCCGAGATATTGATCGAAACGAGAATGGTCAGGAATAGCGCCACTATTATATAGACGCGGAAAAGGTACCATATGCCCTTTCTTACTTTCTTTGGATGGTCATTGTGCAGGATATCTGAGTAAAAATCCTTGCTCACCAAGGAATTCGTTATTGTTCGAAAGAATTTCATAGGGCTTATTTTATCATACATTCATATGTTTAGCCCTGCCCCTATGTCATAATAGCCCTACTATGAATGATGGTAAAAAATCAATGCCGGGCGAGCCAGACGCGGTGCGAGACCGGCTCCATGATCGGCGCTGCCGGCTCATCAGCAATATTCTCTTGGCAGCTCTCTGTTTTTTCATTCTCATTCCGCTCGGATATTTTTATTTCACATCTGTCGATTCCATGGATGTCCTTGCCTCTGAATCCGAACCAGTATCGGGCTCGAGTTTTTTTCAGCATAAAAAACCCGACGGCCTCACCCTCCTATTCATCGGCGATATGATGTTCGATCGCGGAGTAAGGACGCGCATTGTGGCACAGGGCGCAAATGGCGAAGAAGACACCTTCGCATCGACGACGCGATTCCTCGCAAGCCAATACGATATCGCGATCGGCAATCTCGAAGGGCCGATCACCTCGAATCCTTCAAAGACCGTGGATTCAGCCGGCAGAGCCATCCCGGGATTCACATTCACATTTCCGCCGAGCACGGCTGATCTTTTGAAAAAAAGCGGCATCGACATCGTCTCGCTTGCGAATAATCATGCCGGCAATTTTGGCGCTGCCGGTTTCCGCGAAACAGCGCAGCGGCTGGCTTCAAGCGGCATCGATTTTTTTGGCAATGCAGAAAATGCTGCGACGAATGGACAGACCGATGCGATCGCGAGCCCTATCTCGACCACTCATTGCATCGATTCGAGCATGCAGACAGGAGATCTGAGCCGGCCATATTGCATAGGCCTGATCGGCTATCATGGATTGATTGAAGACGGCGAGCCTGAGATTTTGGCTGAGATAAAAAAGTTGGCGGCAGACAAGGCTGATTTCATAATCGTATTCCCGCATTGGGGAAATGAATATCAAAAAACCCCGACCGCCACGCAGACTCGACTCGCACATGCCTGGCTCGACGCTGGCGCAGACATGATCATAGGCGCGCATCCGCATATCGTGCAATCCGTCGAGACCTACAAGGGCAAGCCGATTTTTTATTCGCTCGGCAATTATATTTTCGACCAGTATTTCTCATATGATACGACGCATGGCCTCACTATCGGCCTTGAGCTTGCAGCAAGCGACAGGCTTTTTTTGAAAAAAATTAAACTCATGCCAATCGACATAACGAATACGCGCGTGCGCATAGCATCCGATTCCGATCGAACGCGAATGCTGGCAGAAATCGTCCGCATCTCAAGTGGCCTTATTTCAACATCGACAAAGGAGCAGATTCTCAGAGGTGAAATCGAATTCTAGATAAAGCTAGATAGTCAAAAACGTATTCATCAGCGCATCCACGCTCGCCTTGAAATTCGTATAGAGCGGATCGTTTTTCACAGCAGGATTGCCTGTTGCGCCAGCATCACCTGCATCAATAGCCTGATCGCTCACAAAAGCAGAGATCACCATCTGCAAGGCATCTCGCGAATATAGATAATAGACCGTGCCCCGGATATTCCTGACAGAATACTGGACCTGGAATCCAGGCAGGCCATTCTTCAAGGCAGAGCGCGATGAGCTTATGATTTTTATCTCATCATCTGCAATGCCTGAATCTTTGGCAATGACATCATTCAAAAAGCTCTTGAATGCCGTATCCTCAGAATAGAATTCGAAATCCTCGGCGGATGTCGGATATCTTTTGAGCTCTTTTCGCGATATGCCAAAATATCCCGCAGCATTTTCAGCGACAATCGCTTTGAATACCGGCGCAAATTGCGCAGAGGCACCAGAAGATTGGAGCGTCCATGTTTCGGGATATTGGAATGTGATGCTGGATTTGATATCGGCAAAGGTATTGAGGCTTTGCGTCTTGTCCTGCGCAGAAGGGATTGCCTTGAAGTCGACCTGTTTTACGATTTGAATGGTAAAAAATATCAGGCCCATCACCATGATTATGAATATTCCGATTCCTACTACTTTCATATGGAAATAGTATATCACTTATCTATGCGGCAAGCCCTTCAGTGTATGCAACCATCGCATCACGCATGAATGGAGCGAGGCCTACCGCATATCGGTCATAAAATGCGGTGAATCGCTCGTCTGCAACATACATTTCTCCCAAGCCTCGGTACATTTCCGGATTCGGATCATAGAATGTTCGCAACCCTTCATAATGCCTTGCTATCAATTTCTGCATTCCAGGACCAGTCGCGCTTTCGCCTGCCTTGAATGCTTTTGCGATTTCCTTCATAAGCGTATCGCCCGCCACAGCCACGGCCTCTTTCTCCCGGTCGGACATTTTTCCATATCGTTCCTGCGATTGCTTATAGGCCTCAGTATTTCCCCATCTGTCTTTTGCCTCGGCGGCATATTTCTCCTCCTCTTCTTTTGAAAAAGAAGAATATAAGTCTTGATCTGTCATAAGTGTTTTTTTATCTTTTGGATCTTTTATCTTTGTAATTGTCTGGTCGATCGTCTTCATGAGCCTATCCAATCGGTCTCGCTTGATCGCAATGAGCGCGCGATGATTCTCGAGCGCTTTCTGCATATCGAAGTTCGGCGAATTCATGATTTTCTTTATTTCATTCAGAGGAAAATCCAATTCCTTGAAGAAAAGGATCTGCTGGAGCCGCAAAAGCTCATCGCGCGTATATCTGCGGTAATTATTGCTCCCCTGCCGCTGCGGCTTGAGCAGGCCGACCTCGTCATAATGCTTGAGCGTCCGCTTGCTAACATTCGCAAGTTTTGCGAGTTCTTGAATACTATATGACGCAAGGTGTTTGGCAAAAGCGGTCGGGTCATCCATTCCGCGCCTTGAATTGCCTGGATCCTCTCTATATATGGCTCTATTTTGTGTCATGACTCATTTTCGATTCTCTAATAATACGAGTCGACTTGATCGACCTCAATGTAGCATAAACTAGGACGTAACGTCCAAGTCAATACTACGCGACACGACCTCTGCCTCCCGTCATTTACATATTAATCATTCCGACATAAAGTATTCGTGAAAGTTCCCACCCAACCCCCGACAAACCCACCAAATCATTATGTTCAAACGCGCCCCAACCGACACCTCCGAAGGTATCGGTCGAGTGCTCGGCCGATACATGAACGATCTGCGCGACAAGATCAAAGCGAATACCGCTGAAGACATCCGAGAATTCATCGCAAAAGCCAGAGAAACACTCCGCGAAATCGACGAAAGGATGCGTGAGGTCTTTGTCGCCAGCCTGCCACCAGGTAGTGATGATGCAGGATTTCCTCGGGGTCCAGAGCGCCTGACATGCTGGAAGATCTGGTTCGGCAGGCTAAAAGGCTGCGAGGAGTACTTCCTGGCAGTGGAAAAGGCGCTGAAAGCCAAAGATGATTACGCTAGACTGAACAGGCCTGGCGCCATCGAAATACCGAGAAATGCGGTAGTTTCGGCCTATGCCTACTTCCAGACCGTCTCGGAAGGCGCCATCGCCACCATAAGGCTCAATCAGGCGCATCTGTCATCCTATCAACCCCGCCAAACCGCGAACGATGAAGAAAAATGACCGTTCTCGGGGCTCTGCCCTCTCCGAGACGGTCTTTTCATTTTAGCCTTATTATTAGCCATCCAGCCACATACCCCAAGCAGCTCGCTCACATATAAACAGGCAAAAGACCTTGCGACCGACATTCATATATGCTATCTTTATATGCGATGGATATTTACTCTACACTCCCTGTGATTCAGATCGTCCTTGCCGTACTTCTTACGGTGAGCGTGCTGCTTCAGAAATCTGAAGCTGGTGCCGGCGGCGCTTTTGGCGGCGGCGACTCTGTTTCTACTTGGAGAACACGACGAGGTTTCGATAAATTCTTATTCCTATTCACGATTGTGATATCGATTTTGTTTGTTGTCAGCACAATTATCACATTGAGGATCCGATAGGTTGTAAGGCTCCGTTTTTCCAGCCAATGCTGCATGGCCACATAGACCCCGCGTAGATACTCCACATCTATTATTCAAGCCGCTTTAGCCAGCCTTTAGCGTAGAAAAGCACCCAAGTGAACACCTATCAATCAATGCGTCCAAGCGAAAAGCTCGCTACTTGCCTCGCGCTTATCGTATTCGTAATCAGCGGCATATTTTTATATAAAACTTCCATCCAAAAATATGGAACCGAGCTTCCTGTTGCCGGCGGAAAAATTCAGGAAGGCATAATCGGCTATACTCGATTCGTCAATCCTCTGCTCGCGATCTCGGATGCTGATCGAGATGCGGTTTCTCTTATCTATTCCGGGCTTCTCAAGGCCTCGCCTGAAGGAAAGCTTATACCGGACCTTGCTGAATCTTGGACCATTTCAGAAGACGGGCTTACATATGATTTCATTCTCAAGCCGAATCTGACTTTCCATGACGGTGCGCCGCTGACGACAGACGATATCGAATTCACGATCCAGAAAGCAGTAGACCCTCTCATCAAGAGCCCCAAGGCTTCTAATTTCGCAGGCGTAACGGTTCAGAAAGTCGATGAAAAAGAGATCAAATTCATCTTGAAAAAGCCATATGCTCCTTTTGCGGAGAATCTCACTATCGGAATCCTGCCTCAGCATATCTGGTCTACTATAGAAAACGATATATTCGATGTCAGCACATATAATAGAACGAATCCGATCGGCTCTGGTCCATTTATGGTCAAAAAAATCACCGATAGCAGCGACAATCTCTCAGATTCGTATACGCTTTCTTCTTTTGGCAACTATGCCCTCGGCGCCCCGCTGATTTCTACCGTCGTCCTCAGATTTTATAAAAATCAGGAAGATGCGGTGAATGCATTCGAATCTGGAGACATCGACAATCTGGGCGGCGTCAGCTCTGAGATCGCGGCCACTATCCGTGAAAAAGACAATGACGATATCATCGAGCTTCAGACCCCTCTGCCTCGAACATTCGCAGTATTCTTCAACCAGAATACCGCCCCGGTCCTCCTCCGCAAAGAGGTCCGCAAAGCGCTCGATATGAGCGTCGACCGAGACGCGCTTATCAAGACCGTGCTCAATCAATATGGCAGCCCGATCTTTTCTCCGATCCCTTCGCCCATCGCATTGAGCAGCGCGGCGACAAGCACCGCAAGCTCATCATCTGCAGCAGCTACAGGGACGTCAGCTAGTTCCTCAGCCGTTCTTTCGATGTCTGCAGCAGATATCGAGGGCGCGAAAAAATTGCTCGAGGCTAATGGCTGGGCTTTGGGCGCTGATGGCACCTATGAGCGAAAGGCGGATACGGCAGGCACGAATCCTTCCCCTGCCCTTCGATTGGCTTTTTCAATCACGACATCTAATTCCCCTGAATTGAAGAAGACAGCGGAGACGCTCAAAGAGCAGTGGAAAGCCATCGGCGCCGATATCAATGTCGAGGTATATGAGGGATCCGATCTGACGCAGAAGATCATCCGGCCTCGAAAGTATAGCGCCCTGCTATTCGGACAAGTTGTCGGACGAGACCTGGACCTCTACCCTTTCTGGCATTCATCTCAGCGAAATGATCCCGGACTCAATATCGCGCTCTATGCGAATGCGAATGCCGACAAGGCGATCGAGCTCGCGAGAAGCACGAATGATCCCGTGAAGAAAGTAGTGGCTCAGTCAGATTTTGTCCGAGAGCTCCACAATGACATTCCAGCGGTATTTCTTTTTTCTCCTAACTATACCTATCTGGAGCACCAGAGAATCGAAGGTCAGGAATTGCAGAATATCAATGATTCCTCAGAGCGATTCATGAATATCCACGCATGGTATCTGGATACGAAATATAAGTGGAATTTTTAATACAATTATCAAAAAATTTAAATTAACAAAAAAATTATGAACAAAAACAATAACACTAACGGAGCGGCAAACAATGGAGACAAAAACCTCGATGCCGTTTCAGAATTCAAGCAATTGGTGAATCAGGCTCTCGAAGCCGAAGGCAAAAACCCTGCTGCTCGCGAGACATTCGCGCCAGCCGGACCGGACTCTGCTCAGGCAGAACGCCATTTCGATCCCATCCCCGCTTCAAGCGAGGACGAAAGCCTCAGCGAGCGATTCGACCATGATGACGTCCTTCCTGAAGACCAGGAATTCGCAGGAGACAATGATACCGCTATCCGCGCAGAAGATGCGGACTTTGGCGATGCGCAGGACGGCGCCATAGGCCATGGCCATCGAGCTACTGAGCAGTCAGGACAAGGCTTTGGCGGACAAAACGGACCTGGAGGAAATGGAGGCGATGACCGAGAGCAGAAGATGCGACTCAAGAATGCTCGAAACAGAATGCGATCTCGCCCTACAGGCTCGCCTCAGAAGCATTCGAGCATCCAAAAGAGCAACCCTAATGTTGCCATCCCTCCGCTCGCGCCAGGAAATATCCGAGTCATCCCTCTCGGAGGAGTAGAAGAAGTCGGTATGAATATGACCGTCGTCGAAATCGGCAATGACATCATCGTTATCGATGCCGGCTTCAAATTCAAGGATTCTGACCATCCAGGTATCGACTATATCCTGCCAAACACCAAGTATCTCGAAGAGCGAAAGCATAAGGTTCGAGCCATGCTTGTGACTCATGGTCACTTGGACCATATCGGCGCCCTTCCTTTTATCATGGACAGAATCGGCAATCCGCCAATTTACACTCGAAACCTTACGGCCTTGATGCTCAAGAAGCGACAGGCTGAATTCCCTCATGTTAAGCCTTTTGAATATAGGATCATCGAAGGCGATGCTCAGGTAAAGATCGGAGACCTTTCAATCAAATTCTATGGAGTAAACCATTCGATCCCAGATTCAATGGGTATCGCAATCGAGACTCCTCATGGATACGTTACGACTCCCGGAGACTTTAAGCTCGATCACCGAGATGGAGTTCCGACCGCGGAGGAAGAAAAGAACTATGGGCTCTTTGATGGAAAGAACGTTCTCCTTTACCTTGGAGAATCTACGAATATCGAAAACCCAGGCTTCTCTACTCCTGACTATGTCGTTCATGAAAACCTCGAAGAAATCGTAAAGAATTCTACGGGCCGATTGATCATGGGCATGTTCTCCTCTCATGTGAATCGAATCGCGCATGTCATCCATGCCTGCGAGCGATTCGGCAAGAAGGTCATCATCGAAGGACGAAGCATGAAGAACAATGTCGATATCACCATCCAGGCCGGCATTCTCAAGGTGAACAAGAATATCTTCATCGCTCCTCAGGATATCGACCAGTATCCGCCAGACCGAATCGTAATCATCGCAACGGGTGCGCAGGGCGAGGAATTCGCCTTCCTCATGCGCGTATCGAACAATCAGTACAAGCATTTCAAATTGACTGAGCGAGATACGGTCCTCCTTTCATCTTCGATCATTCCAGGAAATGAGCGGTCTGTTCAGAAGCTCAAGGACAGCATCGCGCGACAAGGAACGAAGATCATGCATTATCGAACTTCGGACGTATATATCCACTCGACGGGTCACGGTAACCGAGGCGAAATCGAATGGCTGCACCGAAAGATGCGAGCGAAATTCTTTATCCCCATCCACGGTCATTACTATATGACCAAGCTTCATGCTGAGCTTGCTGAAAACCTCGGCATCCCTCGAGCCAATATCTGCGTGCCAGATGATGGAACGATCGTCGAGATCCAGGAGAACGGCACGAAGATGGTCCGACTCTCTGCTAAAGCCCCAGACAATGTGGTCATGGTGGACGGATTCACTATCGGCGATATCCAGGACGTCGTCATCCGAGATCGACAGATCCTTTCTCAGGACGGCATCTATGTGGTCGTAGGCGTCATCAATGCCGCTACTGGCCGCCTCAAGAAGTCTCCGGACATCATCTCACGAGGTTCAGTATACTTGCGAGAATCGCAGGAATTGCTTCGAGAGATTCGATTCTTGGTAAAAAATACCGTCGAGCAGGTTACGCATGATATGCATCCGGTCAATATCGACTATGTAAAGGATGTCGTCTCAGACGTTCTCGGCCGATTCATCTTCCAGCAGACTGCGAAGCGACCTATCATTATTCCGGTGATGATCTGCGTGTAATTCAGCGAACCTGAATCACACCATAAAACAGATAGAAAAGCCGCTGTTCCACAAAAGGTTATGGCGGTTTTTTCTTTGCACCCACTCAACAACTTCCTTATGTTATGCTATAGGAATGATTCCGAACATTACATCAGCGCCTGTCAGCATGCAGGAAAAGCCTAGGCATAACCATGCGGTAAAAATAATTTTAATCCTCGTAATTCTATACTTTCCATTCAAATGGTTCTTATGGAATCCTTCGGTGAGGGCGTCGATCCTAAAAGACATCCCGACGATGGAAGATCGGGCTTTTCGCGAAAGACTCTCTCAGGCCTCTGGTTTCAATGGCGCAGATTTAAATGAATTTTCTTCCACCATGTCTCAAGCAACTATGGTGAAATGGTCGGAAGATCAAAAAGCTGCATCAGGAAAAGATCCGGGGCCTGTGGCCCGATCAGCATATGACAGAAACATGCGACCGTTATTACCTGGAGAGCACCTGCAAGTGCGAGACAGTAGCATTTCTGAGATTTCCCTGCAAACAGCAGGAAAAAAATACTATT
The DNA here is from genome assembly GCA_964368945.1 of uncultured Candidatus Saccharibacteria bacterium. Classification (GTDB taxonomy): domain Bacteria; phylum Patescibacteriota; class Minisyncoccia; order Phycocordibacterales; family CAIZLB01; genus DALYDD01. The sequence continues at coordinate 58,611 of CAYJDM010000001.1, read as the reverse complement.
TCCAAGAATATGGAGGGTCACCGATTTGGAAGGGATGCTTGTATGAGGATAAAACTGAGGGTTCTCGTGAACTAGTAAAAATACCAGGAAATTGTCAAAGCGGTACATGGCTTCAAATATTTGCTTCCGACAAATATCCATATCTATTAGTACAGGATGGACCTGGAGGATTCGTTGATACGCCAGAATACCAAAAACCAAATTACATAGTACAAGACGACGGCACTGTATATAAATACATACATTAAAAACAAGTCTCCTATCTATCCAGGGTCGCCTTCGCTTCCATCCACATCGCCAAATCCTTATACGTCACGCAATAGACCTCGGGCTTGCTGCAGACCGATCGGGCGAAATCCTTCATTGCCTCCCAATAAGCGCCATCATTCCAGCTCGAGAAATGGCTGGCGAAATAAATCGGCGAGCGCTTGCCCGAATATTGGATTTTGAATTGATTGAGAAAAGCGTCAACCGTCTGATCATACAGGGTGTCCCACAGGACCGTGCCTTTTTTGGCAATATCCACGCCCTTGGTATCATGAAAAAATAAATTATAATCCATCGCTAGCACATTCGCCTGCCTGCCTCGCTTATCCTTCGGACCGATAGCGACGCTCGGCAAAGGCAATTCCCATAGGCCATTTTTGTCCTTATGAGGGAAATAATATGCGGTGGCAGTTCGACTTGCATCATAGAGAAAATGCTTTTCCTTGAGGGCGTCATACATCGCATCGTTGACCGAGAGATCCGGTGCCCTGAATCCCACGATCTCGGATGCTGGCACATCGATATGATATTCGGGACGCATAGATTCTGGATGCAGGACGATCTTGTCGAATAGATCGAATTGCCCCATCCATTCATCGAATGACCAAGTCACGCCCTCATAATGGCCGACATTATGCGATCCGATCTCATGACCCTCCTTATATGCGGTATTTATCTGTCCTATGCGCGCAAGCACATCCTCGCGGCTTGTAGCAAATCCTATATTCGATACTCCGGGAGATTGCCCAGGCGATGCAAATAAGCCATGGAATTGAGGATCCAAAATATATACGGCATTGATGAAATACGTAAAGTGAAGCGGCGCATTGGAGGCATTCATTTCACGGGCGAATTGCAGGCTTTGCTTCCACATCGACAGCGAACGGGAGCCGTCGAATGCGAATAGAACGAATTGGGGATTTGCTGCATTTTTGGTCGGATATTTCGCGATGATTGCTTTTGCCTCATCAAGGGTCAATTCATGGCTTATATGGCGGCCTGCAGCATCTATATTGCTCGGCATCGTTCCTGATGCAGCTGAGCCGTCCCCATCCCGGACCTGATCGCCATCCACTCTCGCCGTTTTGTTTTTCGCTATCCAGATTCCAGCTGAGATGGCTGCGACAATGACAAAAACCGCTGCGGATGCGATGCATACTATCTTTTTTTTGGTAGTGCTCATATTATTTATGTATCGCGGTCATCGGAAATAGATTATACTATACCGCATGGAAAGCATGTCCCCTTCCCCTTCGAGTCAGCAAAATAAATTCAGCTCGGTCTTGATCATCCTCGTATCGGTCCTCCTCCTCTCATTTCACTTCTTCTTCGTTTATTTCATAAACTCGACATATCTCCAGTCTTTCGTCGGAGAGGCAGGCGTAAGCGTGCTCTATGCGATCGGAGCAATTCTCAATATTGCCCTATTCATAAAAGCACCCAAAATACTGCGCAAATTCGGCCTGCTCAAAATGACGCTCGGATTGGCGACACTGGAAATCGCAGCCCTTATCGTGCTGGCATTCCCTTTTTACCCAGCATTGCTCCTTCTCGCTTTCTTCGCGCATGCCGCAGCGGCACCATTGCTTATCTATTGCATGGACCTATTCTTGGAGGAATTTAGGCCGAAAGAGGAGACGGGCTCTGCGCGCGGAATGTTTTTGACAATGTGGAATTTGCCGACCGTCATCACTCCATTCATAGCCGGACTGATCATAAGCACATCATCAGCGCTTACCGAAAGCGCGACCAGCGGCGGAGCGAGTGGGAGCACGATAAGCATGGCCTCGCTCCACGATATGGGCTATTGGAAGATCTATGTGATCAGCGCGGTCTTCCTCATCCCTTTTATCATCATTCTCAAAACGAATTTCAGCAAGATGAGAGATCTCACATATCCAGATGTGCATATCAAGGATACGCTCATGCATTTCCTCAAGCATAAGAATGTCTTCGACGTATTCATGGACCGCGTATTGCTCAACCTCTTCTTTGGCTGGAGCGCCATCTATCTGCCTATTTATCTGCATACGCATATAGGATTTACATGGAATGAGACGGGCTTCTTGCTCGTCATGACTTCCCTGCCTTTCGTATTATTCCAGGGCAAAATCGGCAAGCTCCAGGACCGCATCGCCAGGGAAAAACCCCTCCTCATCGCAGGCTTTCTCATCATGTCAATCGGATCGATGATTGTCCCGCTCATTACTGTGCAAAATATCATCCCTTGGGCCATATTGCTTTTCATCATCCACATTGGCGCCAGCATCGTCGAAGTCTCAAGCGAAAGCTATTTCTTCAAGCATGTCAGCCCTACGAATTCGGGCTTCATCAGCATATTCAGAATGACGCGAGCTTTGCCATATATCGTCATCCCGATTCTCGTCGCCTTGCTGCTGACATTGCTGCCGTTTAGCTATATGTTCGTGGTACTCGGACTCATCATGTTATTGGGCATCCGGTATGCATTCTTGATCAGATAGCGCGAATACAAAAATTCAGCGGCTGGACAGAATGATGCGTAGAAGAAACCCGGACGTAACGTCCGGGTTTCTTCTACGCATGGAAAAGCCTCGTTGTGCCTATCGCGCACTAATTTGTCGCACCAGAAACCGACGCAGTGTTCGAGCTCTTCTTCGCCACAAGCCCTGCGCATGCATTGAATGCCCTTACCTGCTCATTGTATCTGCTAATCTCATCCTTGAGAGATTCGAGATATACATTGTATTCGCCGACAAGGTTATTGTATTGCGTCACCTTGGCATTATAAGCTTCATCGCGATTCGTCGTCGCATCTATCTCTGCCTTGAGAGCAGTCAGCGCCTTTTCTTTTACGGCAAGATCAGTCGTATGCGTATTGATTTTGCTCTTGAGCTCCGAATTCGGACCAGGGCAAGACGAAAGAGGCTTGGCGAAATGCTGAACCGCGATCCATTGCTCTTTGCCCTTATAGATTCCGCGTCCTACAGCGATGCCGATCTCCTGAAAGCGTGGATCGAGGATATTCGCCCTATGTCCCGGGCTATTCATCCATGCCGTAACCACCTGCACATCGCCGCCGAAGTTGCCGAGCGCGAGGTTTTCCCCTACCACTATATATTCATAGCTTTCATTTCGGACGAGATCCGATACGCTGACGCCTCTGGGGCTTTCATGCTCGAAATACTGATTCGAAAACATATCCTGCAATTTCTTTTCCGCGGACGCATTGAGCGCCCGCGAATTCTTGAGCGCTGGGAATTGCCGGCTTGTTCGCTCCTTATTGGTAGACGTCAAAATACCGCTCAGGCTTAGAGAGGAATTGTCCGCCGTGATCGTGCCATTGGATGCAGTGATGATGTCCTTATTCGTGCCCGTAGTCCCAGTGGCCGGCTTTGGCTTCTGAGCATCGTTTTCGCTTTTGCCATCGGTGTTTTTTCCATCAGCAGCACCTGAGCCTGTCGTCGATGCGGCTGATGACGAGCCGTCAGAATTAGATCCGGGAATCCAATTCATCGCGAGCGAGCCGCTAAATGGATTAAAAATAGTAGGACGCGAAGACGATGCATATGAGCCGCCGCTTGACGTCGCCATCCCTTTTACAAAAGAAATAAAAGGGTCCACATATGCCTGCTTCACGATATGCGCATTTCCATTGAAATTATGCAGAGGTCCGCGTAATAGAAAAAGAGCCCCGAAAAAGAGAAGAAGCAGGAATAGAGGGCGTAGGAGTGACATAAGTAACCCTTATAGTATACCGCACAATCCGCCCGGATTCGAGCCTTATTTGGCGCCTATTCGAGCAGCTGAGCCTCTATGCACATGAACATGGGAATCTCCTTTCGCGCCCTGTCTTCAGCCTCTTTTCGAGGCCCGGCTTCGGTCTTCTTATGAGAACACCATTCCTCCAAGCGCCTGATATAGAAGCCATGCTTGGCCAATAATTTGATGAAAAGCTGCAGCGGCCGATGGAAAGAATAGGTCATATTCTTGGCGACGCCCGCCTTGCTTTTGTCAGCGCTGAGGCCTGGGTTCATATCGATCGCGATCGTCGTTTCCTGCATATATTTCCAAACCGTTCGGGCCTGGATCATTTTCTTCGTATCAAAATGCCAATCCGAATATTGCGGGATGCGAAAGCTCGGATGATTGAGGACGAAGACGAATCTGCCCTTCTTCTTGAGAACGCGCGCGCATTCGGCAATGGTCTCATCAAGCTCCTTTATATTCTGAAGCGCCAGCACGCATATGACAATATCCTGACCGCTGTCTGATACCGCACCCAGCTTATGAGACGGTGCCACGTCGAATTTCAAGGCCATCTGGGCACTTTTCTCCGCTCTCGCCTTGGCTACCTGGATCAATTCCGGAGCGATATCCAGACCGATCACATCAGCGCCTTCCTGTGCCGAGAGAAAAGAAAAATACCCTTGCCCGCATGCCAAATCGAGCAAGTGTATTTTCTTTGTATCCGACTTTTCATCAGATCCGCTAGCAGTGCCTATGTTCAGAATGCGCTTCAAGTTAGGCCAAATGACCTTGGCTTGATATGTATCGCCATCATTGAGGTATTCATCATACCAAGAGGCCACGCCGCCCCATGAAGTGTTTTCTGATTTCATATGTACTATATTCGCAATCTTATTTCGCCGATCTTATGCCTTAGGCGCAGACTTTGGCTTTGCAGCTGCCTTTGGAGCCGGCTTGCCCTTGACCACTGACTTTACAGCGGACTTGACTGACTTCGCGCCAGTTACGACAGCCTTGGCGCCGCCCTTCAATTCCTTTGAAATATTCTTCCAATGAGACTTGAGCTCCTTTGTAACCGTAGCAAGCTCTTTGCCATCGACGGTAGAGATCTTCTTGTATCGCTCCATAACGCCTTCGACTGCATTATTGTAAAGATCCTCATTGATCTCCTTGAACTTTTTCATCTTTGATAAAACCTCCTGCTTCGCTTTCACGACCCAGGCTTTCGCTTCCTTCATTTTCTTCTGAGCGCCCTTATTGTGATTCATAAAGTAGACGCCCGCTGCAGTTGCCGCCGCGAGACCTCCAATAACACCGGCTACTTTCAATCCGGTGTGAGCTGACTTTTCTTTCTTGTTTGTGTTTTTTGGTGTTGCCATGCCTATAAGTGTAGCATATGTACGAAAAAGCAAACCCCGGAATTCCTCAGTTTCCCCGGAGGGCTTAATGTTTTTTTAATCTATTCCTCGTCTTCGGTCTTTGCCTTTGTTGCCTTCTTTTTGCGGGTCTTGCCTAGGCTATTTCCAAAAAAGCCCTTGAACAATGAGATCATGGTGCGTATGCCGAATCCGTCTTCCTGCACCTTTGCCCGAATCATGGCGATATCATGAGAGATATTGTCGCTTTCGCTCTTGATCTTTTTGGATATGAGAAAAGCCATCCGAGCGAATCGAATGACATAGAACAATGCCACCAGCCCTACGAGCGTCATGAGGACGACCGCCACCGCTGTTATGAAGAAAAAAATATCCGCCTTGATTAGTGTTTCCATATATATGAGCTTATGCGATTAGTATAGCATCATTCGCCGAAGATCTTTTTGAAAATAGACCCTTCGCTCGTAGGCAAAGCGCCATGCTTATTCGGGCTCGGATGCCCTTTTACCGAAATCATCACGATCATCAATACGAGCAGGACGAAATGCATACCGAGGAATGCATATCCGCCCAATGGACCGAATGGCGAAATGAATGCCATCAGGTACAGAAGCGATATCCACCCTGGCAATCCGAGATTGTGAAGGCGCCTTGTAATCAATGACAGGATCATCAGGGTGATCGGAGCGAACATGATCGGAATGAAAAGCAGCCAAACGCCGGAAGTATCCGCCACGATCAATCGCTCGACCGCATTCGCAAGTTCCGGGGTAAAAAATTGCGCCCAGCTCACCATGATGCTCGCGAGTATGAATCCGAAACCAAAAAAGAAAAGCACCCCGATAATGAAATCCTTCCTTCTCAGCCTGCCTCGAAATAGCCCCTTATGGCTCATCTGCGATCCGATGACTTTGGATATCGATTCCGCGATCGCGCCATTAGAACCTCCTTTCTTCATGAGGGGCGGCAAAAAATCATTCTTCTCTGCTTCGCGCTGATGCTTCAAGGTGTCGTTCTTTACCGCATATTGCACGGCCTCATGCACGATTTCCTTATCCAGCCCGGCTCTCAAGAGCATATGCTCAATTTCGCTCGCATTGCTGCCAGACTCCAGCTTCTGATATATCAGATTGAGCAGACCTCTTTCCGGCAATTCTTTATGCTTCGTTTGCATGGGATGATAATTCTTTATATCTCGCTGATCGTAGGATTCGAATCGTCAGTTGTCGTCGGTTTGTCGAGAGTGAATGACATATCCGAGCCTGCTGAAGGTTTTTTGACATTGACTGGCTTTTTATTCAAAGCTGCCGAAACAGATGCCTGATTGGAAGTGCTCGGCTTAGTCTCGATGGCAGGCGTCGTAGAAGCCTCAGGAGCGGCTTCATCGTCCGTGCTAATGCCTGAAGCGACTGTGGTTATAGGGGTATTGGCAAGCTGTATTTGCAATAGAGCATTCTGAGCCTGCAGATTCTGAATCTCCTGCTGATTGGCGAACCATTTCCATCCCATATATCCGAATGCCAGCAAGATGATCAATACGAGAAAGATCGTAAATGCGAGATGGCCCTTCTTTTGCGGCATTTGTCGCAAGCCGCCCTGTGCCAAAGGCCGAAGCGGCGAAGGATTAAGCCCAGGATTCAAATTTGGATTTGGATTGGTAGTTGGGTTCATAGATTATTAGCTATATATATGCGATTTGTGCGTATGCATATAGTGTAGCATTTTTTAGACGATTTCAGATGAGCTTTGCACAATATGGTTGAAATCTTTTTCCGAAACCGGCTGTATCGAGAGGCGCATTCCAGGACGCACCAGCATCATGCCCTTGAGGGCGGGGTCATTCTTCATCTCTTTCAGCGTCACTGTTCGCTTGAGCTTTTTCACGAATGCGATATCCACATTCGCCCATTCGATCTTTGGATTAGGCTCATAGTATTCGCTTTTTTTATCAAAAGCAGTCGGGTCCGGATACGCCTTCGACGCCACCTTGCCTATGCCTACCACTCCCATATCCGCAGACGAAGCCGTGCTCGAATGATAGAAAAGGCAAAGATCCCCGACCTTCATGCCATCCCGCATGAAATTGCGCGCCTGATAATTGCGAATGCCCGACCAAGGCGTCTTGCCATCAGCCTTGAGCTGATCGATCGAATAGCAATCAGGCTCTGATTTGAGGAGCCAGTAGTTTTTCTCGCCTTTTGGGGTTTTCGAGGTTTTAGCGATTGTCATATGGCAATTATAATCCGTTTTGCCTTTTCTCAAAAATTGACGTAACCTTAACGGCAGAACCCCGAACACAACCCCGACCCGCAAACCCGCATATCCGCCATGAAACTCACACCCATCGTCGCGCTCCTATTATTTGTCTCGTTTATCGTCATCATGATCGCATCCGGTGCGGTTCTGAGGCATTATTCTGGGATGTCAGCCGGTCCAATCGGATTTTGGTTTACCTGGTTTTTCGGATCTCTAACGGCCTGGATCCTTATGTGGACCCTCATCGTGAATCACGCTGACCGTCGCACCCGATAGGATGTCCCTGAGCCACCAATACGCAAACCCCTCCACCGACATTATAGGTGGAGGGGTTAGTTTTTTAAAAGAGTGAATTTTGCTGCGTAGATGGTGCTATTTTTTAAACTTGCGGATGACAGCGCGCACGACAGCCGCGATCTGCATTTCATATTCAGGATAAATATCGCTGAATGCTTCGTTCGCAGGCTGCAGATAGACCTGGCCATTTTTATCCTTGCGATAATATTTGAGCGTCCAGCCTCCATCAACGAGAGCGACGACGATATCGCCGATCTTTGGATTTTCATTGCGCTCGACCAGAACGAGATCGCCTTCCGCGATATGCGCATCGATCATCGACTCCCCTTTTACTTCCAGCATGAATGTATCGCCCTTCATATCGCCGAGCAGGAATTCTTCAACGCTCGTGCTGTCCAAGAAATCAGTCTTGGCTTCAGCAGCAGTCGGAATACCCGCCTCTACGACACCAAGCATGGGCACCTCGCCGAACAAAGCCTTCATCGAAAGCTTCCCGCGGCTGTCTTTTTCAAAAAGACCATCATCAACCAATTTGCCGATCAATTTGAAAACGGCATTCTTGGATTTGAATCCTGTAAGATGCTGAATTTCCTGATACCCAGGCACGCGCCGATTGGATCGGCAAAAGTCTGAGATCTTATGTTTATATTCCTCGAATGAATTGTTCACTTGTTTGTGGTTTTAGTATATCACTGTATCTGACTCGCCAGGCTCGTATGTCAGGACTGCCAGGCCAGCCGGTTCCGAGTCAACGGATTATTCCGAATTAGAATAGGAAATGTGCGAATGAGAATGTTCGAGCCATAGATGCCTCGCTCTCCAATTTGCGAAGCTTGTGGACCAATTCCCGATGCTTTCGTGCCTCTCGCTCATATGAGATGCCTCGTACGATCTTGCGGTCGATCTTGCTATTAAGGAATTTGATCTCTTTATTAATCATGTACATAAGGTTGATTTTTGACATATTTTCTTTGTGGTGCCTTTCGGCGTTACTTATACTAAATTTGTATGTTTGTAGTATAAGTGAACCATGGTTCACCGTCAAGAATATATGCAAAGAAAGTTGTGGAAAACCTCATTTCCCTAAGGAAAAAAGCCGTCCAGGGGTGGACGGCTTTTCGCATAACATATTCTCCGGCGCATATAATCGAAAGCGCGCTCAGGCAGCAATGGGCGCAGACAATTCCGCTTCCACCTCAGTCCAGACCGTGCCGGAAAGCAGACGGATCTGCCCGATCACGTATTCGGCTTCATCGGCATTGCCGAGGATGGGTTCGGGCCCTCGTTCGATGGATGTCCCATTCCAAGATTGGCACTGGACGATATCGCCGATAACAACTCGGTTCATTCGGTCAGCATGCTGTTGCCCGAATCGGCAGAGAGATCTGAGATGATGCGGAGCGACTTCGGTGCCGGCAATGATGGCGGCAGCCAGAGCATTGAGATAGATCGTATTCATGGATATGGCAGTGCTTGGGTTTGGGTTGATTGGAAAAGCCAGAGAATCTGTACTATTTCGATATTATTGAACCATATTTACAAAGCTTGTCCAGTCAGGCAAAGCAGACGGCATTATTTTTGGAATACTGCCCATGAACCAGGACCATTAGGATTACCACCCTTCTGCAATTCATCATAATCGCCCACCGTATCGTCATCCGTATCTTTTTTGGTAATATTCGTCCCGATATATTGCTCGAGGCCATTGGTGATCAAATCCTTATCGCTATCCAATCGCTTCGTCGCCTCTGCTTCGACTGACAAGACTTTTTCGGTTGCGGTATTTTTTCCATTGACGAATTTCAGATACTGCAGGCTTCGCTCGCTGCCCGCAGAGATCGCGCTGGCAGAATCATATCCGATCAGGTTCTGATGCAGTTCATAGAATTGCTCTGGCACTTTGGGAAGAGCGATTTGGTAGACGAGCTGATATCCCTGTTTGCTTCCGCTGCCATTTCCAGTGGCCGGCATTTTTTTATACTGATACAAGGAAAGCAGATTCTTATCATCCAGGCCAGGCTCGGCAGCAAAGGCCTTGATGCCCGCAGGATCAGCGAGCAGAGCCATCAGATCATCTGGCAATGCCCCTTCATGCGCGGCCTGATATTCAGCGAGAGCGGATCTGATCGCCTCGACGACATGCGCGGTATTCCTGAGCACCATCACCTCCCTCGTCTGGCCAGTCATCTGCGTATACGCATCAGAGAAATCAAGATCGGCTTTCGGAGCTTCGATAGAGATGCGGTCATTTATTTTATCCAAAGAAATTCGCGCGCCGATCTCTGTCCTCTTCGTTTCGGAGACGACATTGATGCTGATCTCAAAACCGACCAATGCCTTATACTTGTCGACCTCGATGGCAAAGCGGCCATTATTCGTCATATATTCGAAGAATTTGGCAAAAGCAGGGCCATTGATCTCGGCTTTCTGGGCATCTGTCAGAGCCATGATCGACGAAGTGCCGAATTCATTCTGCAGGATAGTATTCGCGCGATCGATGAAAACAAGGAACTGCGCCAGATCCGGCTTGACCTTATATACATATGTCACGCGCTTCGGCATATACCAAGCAGAGCCAGATTGAATATTCTTTATAGGATCGCCGATGACCTGCAGGACTTTTTCATCATCCGCTATGGAAATGAGCCGGGCGATCTGCTTATCGGCATTTGCCGGTCGAGGCGATATGAAGCCCTTGGTCAGATTCGTCACGCCGCCGAGAGAGCCCATGCTTGCGGCCATGATCGGCGTGCCTGAGGCATTGGTCGTGGAAGCAGAAGCATTAGCAGAAGGCATGACGGAAGGAAGCGGAGAGAAAAGCGAAAGCCATGGAAAAACATTCTTGAGCAGATCTTCATCGCTCTTCTGAATCGAAATCCATTTGCCCTTTACCGGCTCTATATCCAGCAGCATCTGCGGGAATTCATTCGCTTTGACATAAGTGACGCCGCCCTTGATTACGGATTCGACATCGAACTTCGCTGTCACGCCTTCGCCCGAATATGTTCCCTGATGATGGAATGCATTATCGCTCTTAATCTCAGCATTGCCGCTCGCATCGCGATTCTTTTGATAAAAACTCTTAACCGTCACATCGATATTTGCATCTGCCGGAAATGCCGCAAGGAAATCCTCTGTATCCGTGGCAGATCCGGCGTCTGCAGACTCGTCCGTGGCCACGGCAGTCGTAGCGGTCAACGGCGCAGTCGAAGAACCCTTTATGGTAGAAATGCCTCCCGCAAGAAGGGTCGGATCAAGGCCGATCGAATTCAAATCAATGCTTTCGGATCCCGGTTCTCGCGGCGCAACCCTCATATGGAATTGCGTCGTATATTCAGCCGTCTCAAGCGCGGCGGCCGAATTCGTCATATATGTCAAAACCTCTTCGCGGCCAACCGGCGGGTTCACGAAAAGATATACGCCATGGACGAATCGCGTATATCCATATCCCAAAGCGCCCAGGACGAGAATGAGGGCGAGCCAGAGGAATAATTTCAAATGGCTTTTTTTCTTTTTTATAGGAGCAACGATTGGCTGAGGTCCGGGATCCTGCGCGATTATGGATGCATCGGCCATCATGGGGCCGCTTGCCAATCCAGCACCATCCATTCCGGCGGGCGCGGTCGATGCGGGCACCGCAGCAGACATGCCATTGAGAACATCGGCAGATGATGTGAATTGATTTGATGCAAGGCCGCCGCCGGCAAATGCCGAATGCGAATCAGAGGCCATCATTGCCGACCGCGCTCCGGATGCAGACGGAGAACCTGCGACAGCTGGCATGACAGCGCTTTGATTGGCCGCCATATCCTCGCTGGCAAATTGCCTTCGAGCTTGATCGATGACAGTGCCTGCCATATTCGCAGGATCCACCACCTCTCTTTCCGCCGTCGTGGATACCAAAATATGTTCGGAAGGCGCTGTTGAGATTTTTTCCTTAAAATCATTCTGAGCATCAGATGCATGCGGAGCTGCGAGATCTCGCTCTATATCCGGCATGACATACATGGGATCGCCAGGGACTTTCGCAGCATCGCCATCTGCGAGCGCGGTCAGGATCTCGATCGATGCAACCGTAGGAGTCTTGAGGAGAATGCCGCTGTCCGCCGCCGCATTTTCTCCGGGCACTATTATTTTTCCATATGAATCCCGATCGATGCTGCCATCAATTATAGGAAGCGCGTTTTCGGGCTCTTTTGGCAATGGCGCATTTTGCGTATTTGGAAAAGGAGATAAAAATCCGCCCATCGGCTCATTGCTCTGGACTTCTATGTCCACAGCCGTTGTGACAGGCGCTATCGTTGTCGGAATACCGGCAGGAATCGAAGCGCTCGTACCGACGACAGGAATCGCATTCGTCACGGGAGAAATTTCGCGCGGCGCGATTTCTATTTGAGATGGTGAAGCTGGCGACGGCTGCCTATTTATACCGGCAGTGATTGGCGGAAGCTTTGAAGAAGAAGCCGAAGGCGGAGTCGGAGTCGGAGTCGGAGTCGGTTGCATCGGTTTTGCTATATGCGCAGGCTCGATTTCAGGAGCGGCAACTTCTATAGCAGTTGAAGTCGGTATTTTTGACGCGGTAGCTGCGGGAATTGCGGAGACAACCGGCGCAGGCACTGCAACAGACGCAGCCTGAGAAGGCATGGGCGCTCCTGATGTATGGCCGGCATTGTATTCAGCAAAGGCCGTTTCTATATCAGAAATAGGCCAGCCCGCTTTGAGGAGATAGATTTTGAGCAGCCGATCCTCTGTCTTCGGATTGTATTTTTTTAGGGTAAGAACGTACTCTTTGAGGCTTGGCATAATATGCATGCATTATATCATTTCTTTTCAAACATGCATGAGCTTTTTGATGCATCGCACAACTATGTGAGATGGATTCGGACTATGGGCTAGGGCTAGTAGCATCAAAAGACCTCATGCATGTTTGAAAATACCAAATGCTGTGCGATGCATCAAAAAGCTTGCATAATGTATAATACGTCTATGCGAAAAAGACTTATATACATCCTTGTGGGAATTATCATCGCCTTGATCGTGATCTTCACGGTGCAGGGCTGGCTGGTCAAAAGACCCGACCTCAGATTCGGCACGGAGCGCGCAGCCGTCATCACGCAGGTCACGGCGCTCGGACGATTCGAGACTGCGCAATTCAGCATCGACAAAATCATCGAGGCGAGCACGAATTATGGAGCGATCCGGCAGTTTTTATTTGGGGATAAAATCCTCCTCGTCGCGCATGGCGACGTAATCGCCGGCTTCGATTTTACGCAGCTCAAGGCGGAAAACTTCCAGGGTACGGGCAATGCGATCACGATCAATCTCCCCGCTCCGCAGATTTTCTCAGTCATCCTCGACAATGAAGCAACGCAAGTATTCGATCGACGACAAGGACTCCTCACGAAGGGCGATCTCAATATCGAGGCAAATGCCCGACAGGAAGCCGAGGACGCCATAGGCAAAGCAGCATGCGCGGGCGGAATCCTGACTCAGGCAACCGAGAATGCAAAGAAGCAGCTAGAGCTTCTCTTCAAGTCTGCAGGATTCGCCTCAGTTACAGTGAATGCAGCTGAAGGAAAGTGCGAGTAAGCTAAAGGGCTTTCAATAGTCAGGCGTCTTTAATGGCGTAATCCATCAATTTGATTGCCAAATCCTGATCATTTATTTCAGGGGTCTTCTTTGCATCAGAAATAACATCTTGAAAATAAAAGAAATCGAATAGATTGATGCAATCGATCCCTTCGATCTTCATCTTATTCGCCCCTTTGGATTCTTCGATGGGCAAAAAACGAATGTGTGATTCCGTATTTAAAGGCAATTCAGCATAAATTTCAATCACTTCCGATTTTGCATCTAGCGAGTTCTCATTACAAAATTTACTATATGTGCCACCATTGCGGAAAAATCCAATTAATTCAATTAATTTCATACAATATGATTATTCCTTATATCATTTAACCAAAACCGCATTGATCTTGATCAGGAATTCATCAGGCACATTCGCTACGAATGGGATATTTGGAATGACCAGCTTGAAATCTGACCGCTTGATCTTAGCCTGAGCGTTTCCTGTGATCTGGCCGTTTTTGGCAAGAGTGAAATTCGCATCAAAAACCGTGCTCTTCGTAATGCCCGCAATCGTCAAATCTCCACGAACCTTGAATGTCACGGCCTGACCTGCAACAACCTTGGCCGCAGCATCGGCTGGGACATTTGTGATTTCCTTTGCTTCGAATACTATGAATTCATTTGCATCATCCTCGGATTTGAGAACATATCGGGCGATAGCATTGTCTCGGCTCGAGCTATCGGTCTTGAGCGTTCGAGCATTGATCTTGATAGTGCCAATGACGGAATCCTCAGGCTTGGCCTGATCTACCTGAACAGATCCGGCGATATCCGCTGTCGTACCAACTACGAGAAAGGGGCTGCCGCGCAAGACCTCATTGATATTGAATTCGGCTTTCGTTCCTGCTGCGATCTTATATGTCGCAACGCTTGCCGTTCCGGTAGAAGTCGCCACGGTCGAAGAGGCCGGCTGCCCATCGGAGCTGCCTGGCAATGCATCTGTTCCAGAATTTGTTGTCGTCGCCTGCTCTGCCGTCAGATCTTGAGATGGTGCCGCGAGAGGCCTTGTCGCATAGCTGTATGCGCCAATGCCGACTATGGCAAGAATGATAATGGTCAAAATCGTTTTTCCAAATAATGTCATATGAATATTGTACTCCCACGAAATGAGATAGCAACCGCAGAAATGAAGATGCGATGAAGACATTGCATACGGATGCGAAGCGGATTAGATATTAGGATATTTCGCCTTTCTTTCTTTCGTATATTTCCACCACGATCTCGCAGGCCCACCATTCATGAAATCCACCGCTGCCATATACGTATCGAGGACGCATGGATCATGCCGCATGCCTGTCTTCTTATTTATTTTTTGATAAAGGGTAAAAGCATCCTTGCCCTTGAGATCCGCCGGCTTTGTGATGCCAAGCATTTCAAAGTCGCGAATCATCGCGGGACCGATATTCGGAATCTGCGCGAAGTAAATCACTTCAGCGGCGGTGCGGACTTTTTTCATATGAACATATTATATATCCAAACGTTGTGATACGACTCTTTTTAGAAAAACAAAAACCCACCATCTCAGACAGTGGGTTCCTGTATTGAGTTGATGGGGGTTTACGATTTGGTTTGCAATTCACTGATGAGCTTCCGGTACAGCAGATCGAATCTCCCGATAGGGATCTCTCCCGCGACGCGAATGAGATATCGCTGTGCATCAGGGAAAAGCGCCGTATAATCCAAAGTCTCGAGACCTCTGTTAAGGGTCATTACGGAGTTGATCGCAGCGCCCTCCCGGTACGCGACCGTATCGCGGCGAGTCCGAGCATCGGTCAGCACGAACAGAGCTATCCGTTCAGGTCCCGTGAGTGAATTCCAGAGTTCTTCAGGTGTTGTCGTTGTCATAATTAAGTAAAGAGCGGGTTTGATGTGCGTCAATATACTGCAATTTTATATAGAAAATGTCAATTACATTTGATCACTAAGCACAATACATTTAGCACAATAGCAATACCTATGCTATGATGATTTTCGAACAAAACATATATGAAATTCTCATCAAAACCGGGTTCAGCGCCGCGAGGCCCTCGATCCGAAGGAGGCCCTGCCTCATCCCCTAGCGCACGACCAAAAAGGCAATTCGGCGCATCCTCAAGCCCGTCAAAGTTTGGTACAAAAAAGGCATACGGAGCACCAAAAACAGCCTCTAGAAGCACCTCTGCAGGCCCTGCAAAGCCTCAGGAACGACGATTCGGCAAACCTGCTATGCCATACGGCAAAGCCGCCCCGACTAGCAAAAACTTCAGCCGACCAAAGCGAACCAAAGGCGGTCCCGGCAAGCGAAGCAAAATGAATGCCAAGCCCCAGCCGCGCATCACCTTTACCAAAAAAGGCCGCTCTGCCTTCAACCCCATGGGCGCAGACCAGGATGAAAACGCGTCTATCAATCCTGCTTTTCCTGCCGCTCAGACATCGACGCCATCGGAGCATGCCAACCTCCACGGCAATTCATTCGCGCGCGGACATGGATCTCCAATCGAGCCGGAGAATCCTTTCCCTATGCGCATCAATAAATACCTCTCGCATATCCACAAGATGACGCGAAAGACCGCCGACATATTGATCGAGAAGAGGCAGATCAAGATCAACGGCAAGATCGCCGTGCTCGGAGACAAGGTCGTCGAAGACGATGTGGTAGCAGTGGAGCAAAAAGAGCTTGAGAATATGCGCAAGGACTATGCCTATTTCGCATACAATAAGCCATCGGGAATCGTAACGCATTCGCCAGAGCATGATGAGATGGATATCAAGCAGATCTTGATGAAAAATTCATCTCTTCCGCCTCATATCACAAAGAGCCTCTTCCCTGTCGGTCGTCTTGATAAAAAATCTATCGGCCTCATCATCCTCACAAACGATGGCCGAGTCACCGACCGCCTCCTAAATCCCGATTATGTTCATGATAAGGAATATGTCGTGACGACGGTTCAGGAGCTGCCGCATTTTTTCAAAAAGCATATGGAAGCCGGCATCCAGATCGGCCAAGGAGAAAACGGGTATAAGACAAAGCCTGCCAAGATCGACCTCATGGCGCCGAATGTTTTCGGCATCACTTTGACCGAAGGCAAGCGACATCAGATCCGCCGCATGTGCGAAGCTCTCCGCGTTGATGTCCGAGAGCTCAAGCGAATCCGCGTCATGAATATCCGCCTCGGCAAGCTCGCTCCCAATACCACGCGCCGAATCGACGGCAAGGAGCTGGAGGATTTCTTGAAGAGCTTGGGGTTGTAAGTTTTGATTATTTTAAAAAAAGCCGACAACTCATTGAGTGCCGGCTTTTTTGATTTGACCTTTTCACCCTTCACCATTCGTGAAGCATCCTGCTCAATCTCGCTTTCCAGAATGCATAGCGAGTCTCTGCGAGCACTTCGATGCCTCGGGGTGCGAACCCTCGCGAAACGATCTTCTCAGCGGTGTCAGGCCCAATTTTATAATACCTTTGAACCCGATCCCCTTTGAGCACCGGTTGCATGCCGAGTTCATGGATGACCAATGATGATGCCGCCTCGCAAACGCTTTGCTTAGCAAATTGCGGATCATGAGTGATTGCATTTTCATGCCGCTCTTTCGCCAAGCGTCGCAGCCGCTGCAATTCCGCAAGATTTCCGATATACGGGTATGCCAAGAGGTACAGAGCGTGACTGTATACGTATTGGCTGTTTCTCGATTTGAAATTTGCCTCAAAATAACTAGCATCAATGGAGTCATATGCATGGGCCTTCTTTCCGCGATCCAAAGCCATGCACTTGATGGCGCTATTCATTCTGTTTTGTTCTGCAACGAGACCGCTGTCCCCGCCGATTATGAAGACATCGTAATCAGAATCGGGCATATCGTATCCCTTGAGTCTGGAACCGAACGGGGTCACTGCGACATGCCCTGGCCAATCCCGATTAAGCAGGACGTGCATATCCTCAATAAGGGAAAGGTAATCTGGGTCAAGCTGTCTTTCACGGCCAAGGATATCAAAATCAATCAGGGAATCCATAAGGAAGCCTCCTTTCTATTGGTTTGTTGTTTTTGTGCTTTTTGCAGATAATACAATAAAAATGGAAATAATCAACAAGGCCCTAATTTGAGATTTTATCAAAACTTAATGTCACCTAGCCCATACTCAGGTATGGAAAAACCAAAACAGAATCAGGAGCTGGTAATACCCGCCATATCCGTAGAGGACAAGATTTATGTCATCAGGGGAGAAAAAGTGATGCTGGACAGCGATTTGGCATTTTTGTACGGAGTTGAGACGAAGGTATTAAATCAAGCAGTAAAGAGAAATATGGGGAGATTTCCTGGCGATTTCATGTTCCAGCTCTCCAAAGAGGAAGATCATTTTTGAGGTCACAAATTGTGACCTTGAACGAAAAGCGTGGAAGCAATATCAAATACACTGCACACGCCTTCACCGAACAAGGCATTGCCATGCTCTCAAGCGTCCTCCGCAGCGACCGTGCCATCCAGGTAAACATTCAGATCGTCCGAGCCTTCACCCAAATGAGAAAGATGCTCGCATCCCATGCCGAGCTTCGCGAGAAAATCGAGGAACTAGAGCAAACAACGGACGGCAACTTCAAAGTCATCTTCAGGGCTATCGAGCAGATAATGGACGAGCTCGAGAAAGGCAAAAACAATGATGCCGATCCCGAACAAGAGCCTAAGGGCCGGCTAGGTTTTGATCCAAATCAAAACGACACCTAAATAAGCAGCGCAACGCACGTGGCAATCGCAACTGCGGCCATCAGAACCGTAACCGTCCACCCTACCACCTTCGTGAGCTTGCCATTGGCATGCTCGCCCATCACATCCTTGCGGCTGCTCAATATGACGATAAAAACGAGAACGATCGGCGCCACGATGCAGTTTACAACAGCGGAATAGATCAGCGCCTTGATCGGATCAAGACCGATGAAATTCAGGCCGAGTCCGACAAGCATCGAGATGATGATGACGCCATAGAATGCATATGCCTCGCGCAATTTATGATGCAGGCCGGAAACCCAGCGGAAGCTTTCTGCAAATGCATATGAGGCAGAGCCTGCGAGAATCGGAACAGCAAGCAAGCCTGTGCCGATGATGCCGATAGCGAACAATAGATATGTGCCATTGCCTGCAAGCGGTCGGAGGGCATTTGCCGCGTCCGCAGCCGTTTTGATATCCGTAATTCCGTTTTTGAAGAGAGTCGCAGAGCAGACGATGATGATGAAAAACATTACGAGATTAGAAATGAACATGCCGGTCCAGACATCGATGCGCATATCCTTGATTTCCTGCTTGCTGATTTCGGCGATAACGGGCACAGGGACAAGGCCCTTCTGGGCGCTCGACTCGACCGATACGATCTCGCCATTCGGAGCGACGATCTTTTTGATATCGATTATTTCTTCTGTCATTTCGCCGTGGAGGATTTTTTCCTCAACTTCCTGAGACGTCTGCCAGAAGAAGAGATAAGGCGAAATCGTGGTTCCTAGGATGGCTGCGACGATAAGCAAATGTTCCTTATCAAAAACCATATGCGGAACGACCACGGCCTTGAGCACTTCGCTCCAATCGAGATCGATCATGAATGCCGTGAATATATATGCGAAAAGAATCAAAGCTAGCCATTTGAGATAGCTGGCATAGGTCTTATAGCTCGTGAAAATCTGCAGCAGCACGCTGAATACGGTGAAGCCGATGACGAGCCATGTAAATGAGAGGCTTGGGAAAACAAGCTTTGTAGCCTCCGCCATCGCGCCGAGATCCGCGCCGATATTGAATGCATTCGCCGCAAAAAGCATGATCGTCAATACATACAAAATCCACCTTGGATAATGCATGCGGATATTCGCCGCCAATCCGCGGCTCGTAACGAGGCCTATCTTGGCGCACATGAATTGCACGACGGACATGAATGGATATGTGAAGATCGCCATCCATCCGAACATATTTCCGTATTGCGCTCCTACCTGAGAATATGTGGCGATTCCCGAAGGATCATCATCGGCCGCGCCAGTCGTGAGGCCTGGCCCGAGCTTTTTCCAATATCCTTCTGCCTCTTTCTCCGCCTTCGAAATTGATCTGCCGACAGATGCCGAAGCCGATCCTACCGAGACGCCGACGCGCGATCTGACTATGCCGAGGAGAAGCCGCTTGATGAGTTTCATAATATTATCAGTATATCACTCTCGAGACGACAATCGCTCCCTCAAGAGATTGAGTTTATGCACTGGATTTTCAGGATCCGTAGGATTGGCGTAAGAATCTTCTCTTAGCGTTTGTTCGAGAAACGCCAACTGATAATTCGGGTCGTTTTCTTTTTTATCTTTAGCCCATGCCAACAGCGTGAGATATTCTTCTTTGCCCAATTCAGGATCCTTCATCCTTTGAAGGTAATTTGAGACTTCCGCTTGAATAGACTCAGGAACCTGATATGCCGATTGTCTCTCTTCAATTTCTGCCCGAATCGCGCCGAAATTATCATCACATTCTTTGTATTCCTTCATACACATTAGTATACCAAAATTGATAAATTCAAGATTTCAAAGCAGAGAAACTAGCTCGCCCGCTTGCTCGAATGGATCTTTTTCAGTGCATCCTCGAAATCGGTAGTTCGCTCAGCCTTTCCTCCATTGACGAAGAAGATCTCGTCCGCCTCGCGAATCGTATTCAATCGGTGAGCGATGATGACCTTTGTCGTTTCCTTCGGAAGCTTGTCGATAATGTCTGTGAGAACCTGCTCTGTGACGGTATCGATATTGGCAGTTGCCTCGTCCATGATGAGAAGCTCAGGCTCTCGCAAGAGAATTCGGATGAATGAGATGAGCTGCTTCTGGCCGATGCTGATATTTTCTGAGCTATCGTTCACCGTGCTCTTGAGGCCGTCTTCGAATCGGTCGAGGAGATGGAGCAGGCCTTTTTTCTCCATGACTGCGCGCAAATCCTCATCTGTCATCGCATCGAGATCATGATTTCCATATCGAATGTTTTCCCCTACCGTGCCGGTGAATAGGAATGGATCCTGCAAGATCACGCCGATAGACTTGCCGAGCTCGGCTGGCGTATATGTGCGGATATCCCGGTTCTTGAAATATATCGTTCCATTCGTCGGCTCATGCAAGCGAGTCATCAGGCCGGCCATTGTAGTCTTGCCCCCTCCGGTCGGGCCGACGAGAGCGTATGTTTTGTTTTTCTCGAGATGAAGCGAGATATTGTCTAGAACGAGCTTGCCGACTTTTGCAGCAGGCGCCTCTGAATCAGAGGAATTCTTTTCCTCGCTTTTGTCTTCCTCATCTTCATACCCGAATGAAACATCTCTGAATTCGAGCAGCCAAGAATCATGCGAAGCCCCACCATCCGCAGCTTCAGTTGCAGGCATAACCTTGAGATGCGATTCGAGCTTGAGGATATTTCTCACTCGAGACCAAGAAGCGAGAGCCGTCTGGATGCTTCCCATCATCGCTGCGATATATCGGAGCGGATCATAGAATCGCTGTCCATATGCCAAGAATCCGATAAGGAGACCGATCGTCAGTTGGCCCGTAGAGATGAAATAAATACCGAAGAGCAATACGGCGAGCTGCGAGAAGGCGCCAGCGAATTCATAGATAGGCTCAAGGATCTTATTGGCCAAGCCTGATTTGATATTTGCCTTATAGTTCTTGGCATTATTCTGTCGCAATGTATCCTCGAAATAATTTCGGCGATTGAAGGCAACGACCACCTTGAAGTTTGAGAGGCTTTCCTGAATGCCGGCCGAGAGATGGCCGAGAGCGGCGCTGCTTTTTTTATTCATTCTTTCGATGATCGGAGAAAGGATGCGCGTGACGATAGTGACCACCAGGGTTGCGAAAAGAAGAACGATGGCCAATTTCCAATTGAGAGTAAATACGAAGATTCCGATTCCGAAGATTACGAAAAAGTTTCCTGCGAATTGAGGCACGGTTTCATTGAGGAGCTGACTGAGCTTGTCCGTATCATTATTGATTCGAGACATCAGATCCCCCGCCTTATTCTCATGAAAGAATGCGATCGGCAGAGACTGCAGCTTTTCGAAAATAGACGCTCGCAATCGCAGCAATGTTCGCTGAGAGATCGCACCGATCAGCCTCGTTTGGAAATATCCGATTCCAGCAGTCATTATGTAGATGGCGATAAGAAGCAAAATGATTCGCCCCAATCCGGCAATATCAGAGCTGGCGATATATTGGTCGATTCCCTTTGCCACGAAGAATGGCGTCAGGATTCCGGCAACTGAATTGAGCAGCACCATGATAAAAACGACCGGGATCATCTTTTTATCCTTGCCTATATACGCGCCGAACTGAGAAAAGCTCTTTCGGGCATTCTTGAAATAGCCGTCTTTGTTCTCTGCTTGTTTGTCTAAATCGTAATATTTCATAAATTTTCGAGATTTTATTCCTAAGCTAAGTCCTCACATCTGCTATTTCGAGATTTGCTCCTATTGCGGAATCGCTTAGGAATAAAATCTCGAAAATTTAACATATCTCAGTGCGCTTTTTGCTGACTTTGATAAATCTGCTTATATTCGACCGATCGATTGATCAAATCTTCATGCGTGCCCTGATCGATGATCTCGCCTTCCATCAATACGATGACATGATCGTATTCCTTGATCGGATCGATTTTCTGAGTGATCGAAATCAGCGTCAGATCAGGATATTCAGTCCTGATATTCTGAATGATGGCCTGCTCGGTCTGCATATCGACTCGCGCAGTAAAGTCATCGAGGAGCAAGATGCGCGGATTCAAAGCCAAGGCTCGCGCAAGCACCAATCTCTGCTTCTGACCTCCAGACAGATTCGTTCCTCGCTCATTGAGATTGGTATCGAGACCCTTCGGCAAAGACTTGAGGAGATCGCCCAGCTCGGCAGTGCGCAACGCTTTTCTCACAGCCTCCTCATCGCCAGACAATCTGAAATCCACATTCTCTCGCAATGTCGTATTGAATACTATGCTGTCCTGGAAAACCAAGCCTACCTGGCTCAAATATGATTCATGATCCCAATCCTCGAGCTTGCGACCATCGACAAGAACATCTCCTGAATTCTGCTTGATAAGACCGGCAAGCAGATGGAATAGCTGCGTCTTGCCTGCCGCAGTCGGACCCACGATGGCATTTCTCGTTTTTGGCTTTATGGAAAAAGAAATATCCCTGAGAATATCTCGCGCGCCGAATTTGAGATTCACATTCTTGAATTCGACTTCGCCCTTGATCGTCCCTGTATGCGTACCCGTATGATCCACCACAGGAGCATCGAGCACTTCCTTGATTCGCTTATATGAGACAGCCGCTCGCGAGAACATGGTTCCCGAGAATCCCAGCACGAAGATCGGCCAGATGAACATCGCTGAATATGCGAAGAATGCGCTGAGCTCTCCCAATGTCATGGCGCCAGATACGACGAATCGTCCGCCGAACCAGAGGATGACGAGAGTGATTCCATTCGCAAGCAATGTGATGACGGGAATGAGAAAGGCGAAGAGTGCCAATATCTTGAGGCCGATTTCCTTTGCCTTGCCGTTAACAATGCCGAATTTATGTATTTCGGAAGATCCTGCATTCAATACGCGAATCAATGGAGCCGCGATGATGCTTTCGCTGATGACCTTATAGATTTTTTCCAAATTTTCCTGCGATGATTTGAACAAAGCCCCCAGCCTGCCGAAAATGACCGCGAATGTCAGCACGAGGAAAGGAATGGCGATGAATGCCAGCAATGCCAATTTCCAATTGAGCATGAGGAGCAATACGATTACGCCAAAGAATGTGAGCAATGCAGAGAAGACGCCCACGAGTCCCTGTGATGCCACGCCTTTCACGGCATCAACATCCGAAGTGAGATTCGTGAGAAGCTTCGACGAAGTGGCATCGGATACATATGAATATGTCTGCTTCTTTATGCTGCCGACGAGCTTGTTTCGGAGATCGAATGCGACTTTTTCTGCCAAATACGTAGCGACGACGAACTGTATGATCGTCGTAATGAGGACGATGATGGCAATGCCTCCGATAATCCAGATAGGCCTAGAATTGGAAAAAGGCAGGCCTTGACGAGCCAGATCCTGATAGAGATCAATATACTTCGAAACCTGCTTGGGGATGACGAGCGAAAGGCCATTGGCCGCTACCGAAAAGAGGAAAAGAAGCCCCAACCAGCCCTTATATTGCTTGAATAGTTGTATCATGCGAAATTCCAGTATAGTCCAGAACGCGTAAAAATAAAACCCTTTGCCTTCCCTTGCGCTTATTTGCTTAATGCCGTTTTAATCAATGAGAATTTCTTCAATTCCTCTCGGCATGCATCATATTCAGGCACCATGAGCGCTACCAGATCCCAAAATCGCGAAGAATGATTGAATTCTCGCAAATGGCAAAGCTCATGAATGATAATGTAATCCGCCAGATGAAGCGGCAATAATGACAATCTATAGCTGAAATTGAGATTGCCCTTCGATGAGCAGCTTCCCCATCTCGTGCGAGTGTTTTTGATAAAAATCTTTCCCGGCGCCTTGAACTCGATTCCGAGCGCTCGATACGTTTCGATATGCTGAGGCAGGCGTTCTGCTACCAATGCCCGCGTGGCTTCCTTATGCTCCAGATAATGAGCTTGGCTTGCTTTCGATACGGGCCGCCGTCGACGGATATATCTGCGAATCCGCTTTCCGACGCGTCTATTGCGTTTGACGATAATGCGAATACGCCCCGACCCATGTCCGAGGCGTATCTTTCGAATCTGCTTCAATGCATCGAGAATGCTCATCTACTATGAATGCTTCGGCTTTCGCTTATGGATAGCAACGCTGCTTCCGTCTGGATCCAAGACTACTGCCATCTGGCATGTGGGAAAATCCATAGGCTCGATTTTGAATTTCAGATCAGCCGCCTTGAGCTTGGCAATCATCCCTTCGAAATCATCGACTTCGAATGCAACCGATGCGCCGTCTTTTGAAGGCTCCCATTGTCCGGGCGCATATCCGATCGCGAATGCACCAGAACCGACATTGTATTCGATCCAAGTCGAGTCCTCCTTTGGCGGGAAGTCATCATTCGGAACAAGGCCGAGGATTCCTTCATAGAAGGCTCTGGCTTTTGCAATATCCGTCACCGCGTAAATCGTGAATGCTATTTCTTTTATCATTGCTGTATTTTATTTTATGCTGATTAAATTTCAATTAAGGCCCACCTTTTATTGCTTATAAAACATTATCGACTCGAGGAATTTGTCGATAGTGGCTCGCTCTGCTGTCCCCTCTCGATAATCCGCAATTCCCATATAGATATTTCCATTCTCTATGGCGAATTTTCCTTCTACGCCTGAGGCCTCATATGCGAATTTAAAGTCGAGCGTCGGCTGGCCATTTTTTAAAGAATACGCATGAGAGATGCGCTTCCCTTCCGGGACGCTGGAGATGAGATCGTCCATGAATCCGGTGAGCAGCTCTTCTGCGCCCAAGAATGGCTCGGCATCGATAGGCTCAGAATAATCATATTTGCCGAGCATATAATCATTTCGCTTCTGCGTTGCCATATATGAGACATATCGATATGTGACATCGCTGCCTTCCATCACTTCAGCCTCATTCCCTTCGAGCCTTGGCTTTAATGGGAAAAAAGCGGACATATCCTTTTCAGGCACGGTGAAAATATTGTTCTCGTATGTGCCACTATCGGCGCCCAGTGATGTTTGTCCTGAAGTAGCTTGCCTTCCTTTTTCTCGCGCAGTCGTAAGCGATGCAAGGACTACAGAAGAAATGATGCCGATTATCGCAATGCCAAAGATGACCGTGACGACGACGGCGAGCGCCGTATTCGAGCTGGTCTTTTTCAATTCCTCCGGATTGATGCTGCGAACATTCTCAGAAGTATAATTCGAAGGCACAACCATGGTCCCCGAAAGGCTATCATGCCATCCGATCGGATATTTTTTCAAAAAAGAAAGCGGCTCAAGAGGAATGAATCTCGCCGCCGTTCTTCCGAGCACCTTCCAGAAATGCGGGCGATTCCCCTGCATGTCCACGACCTTGGTTTTTGTTATCAATTTTCCTATAGATCGCTGCCAGATGCTTTCGCAAATTAGGACATAGAGAGGATAACCGAAAATCATTAGCAATCCGGCAACCATCTCGAATTTTTCTCCAAAAACAGCATGTGTATCATTGACATACATGAATGCGAAATAAACGATATAGATAAGCGCGCTATCGATAAGGTGGTTGACGAATCTCCTATTCCCAGTCGCTACTGCGAAAGCTGGCTCTGGCGGTGCCACATAGACATAAGGCTGAGGTGCTGCAGGAGCCGGAGGAGCTGGCGGAGTGGGAGGCTGATTGCTATGTGCGTTCATATATAAGATTGTTTATTGATAGATAATGAGTATATGGTAGCACACGATACGGTCGCTACTTCTTTTTCTTCGCAGAAATTTTCGCCGGAACCGCTTTCGTCTTTGTCGGCGCGGCGGACATTTTGACGAATTCGGTGAATATGGGATGCGGGTCAAGCGGTCGAGCGAGGAATTCAGGATGGAATTGTACGCCGAGGAAGAATGGATGCTCTGACTTTGGAAGCTCAGCGATTTCCATCAATGATCCGTCTGGAGATGTTCCTGAGAAAACCATTCCGCTCTGCGCGAGCTGAGCCACATATGCGGGATTCACTTCATATCGATGTCGATGCCGTTCGAGTATTGAATCTTTGGCAAGCTTCGAGATGCTGACGCCGACAGAGTGCACGGCCTTATCCAGTCTCTTGCCTATCCAGCCGGCTTTTTTATATGAATCAAAAGCGATCGTATCGGGCTTCAATGTGCAGATATATCCGCCAAGTCGCATGGATGCCCCATACTTGCCCTCATTCAATAATTTCTTCTGATGCTCCATGATATCGACGACGACATGCGGCGCCGACGGATCGATTTCGCTTGTCTGCGCTCCGACGAGTCCTGCGCGATGCCGCGCATGCTCGATGACCATCAGCTGCATGCCATAGCAGATGCCGAAGTATGGGATCTTTTTCTCACGAGCATATTTGATAACCGAGATCTTGCCCTCGATGCCCGTCTCGCCGAAACCGCCTGGAACGAGGATGCCGTCTATGCCGCCGCCATTCTTTTTGCTCTGTTTGCCGAGGACTCTCTCCAGCTCCTTATCAATCTGTGCAGGCGTAAGCGATTTGCCGGTCTTTGGATCCACCTCGAATTGTCTCGCGCTGATCCAATGCAGGTTCGGCTTGAGTCCTAGCGAATATGCCGAGAACTTGAGCGCCTCGATAACCGAAACGTATGCATCCGTGAGTACGAAGTCGCCAGAATCGAAATATTTGCCGACGATAGCGATATTGACCTCCTTTCCTTTGGCGCGAGCATTGCGAGTCTTTTGCACGAAATTCTTCCAGCCCGTCAGGTCCACTTTGCGATTCTTGAGGCCGAGGGCTTTTTCCACCTGCTCACCAAACTTATCCCGCTCGAAATTATTCGGCACATCATAGACGCTGTCGATATCCGGCGCTGAGATGACATTCTCCATCGGCACATTGCAGGCGATGGCGATCTTTTCCTTGCGGCGATTGTCTATAGGCATTTCGCTTCGTCCTATGATGAAGTCTGGCTGGATTCCATATGACTGCAATTCGCGCACGGCATTCTGCGTCGGCTTCGATTTCATTTCTCCGATCTTATTCGGAATCGGCAGATAAGTAACCATTACGAATAAAACATTTCCGGGATGAGTGATCTTGAGATATCGAGCGGCTTCATAGAACATGGCGCTTTGATAATCTCCGACCGTTCCTCCGATTTCTACGATTGTAATATCCGATCCAGCAACCTCGCCAGATCTCTGAATTCGCTGAACGATTTCATCGCGAATATGAGGAACGGCATCAACGCATTTGCCTCGGTATTTGAGAGCTCGCTCTCGCATGATGACTTCGAGATATACCATGCCGCCCGTCATATAGTCAGCATTCGTGAGATCGCGATTCATGAAGCGCTCGTAATTTCCCATATCCTGATCGGTCTCGAGTCCGCTATTCATAACAAAAACCTCACCGTGCTCAGTGGGGTTCATTGTCCCCGCATCTACATTGAGATACGGATCTACTTTTGCAATATTCACGCTATATCCCTTGGCCTGGAGAATCGTGCCGAGCGATGATGTGGTGATTCCTTTTCCTACTCCCGACATTACTCCTCCGACTACGAAAATGTATTTATGCTTTTGTTCTTGCTGAGTTTTTTTCTTTGCTTTGTTTTTCTCTGATGCTGCTGCCTTTTTCTCGGATGCGGATGATGTTGGGGATTTCATGTTTATTAATTATAAGGGGTTTCGGCATTTTAGTTAAACCGCCCCTGTGCGCATCGCGTAACACACTTAATTTTGGTTTTCGTCAACCTCCGCCTGCCTTTGCGTAGCTTCGAATTCCGCCACCATGAGATCCTTGGCCGCCTGTATTTCTTTTACAAGATCCGCCATGCCGTCACGCTGGCTGGCCTCAAGCAATGCGGCGTCATATTCATCCCACGCCAACTCCTTGCACTGGATCGTTCGGGCTAAAATTGATGCGAATTTCATCTGCCCACTTACATTGGCTCGAGGGGTTACCGATTGCGCATCCACGCCTTCGGGAATTTGCCCAGCTGCCACCATAGTGTCGGCTTCAATTCGGGCTTCTTCCTGACATTGGGCCGAAAACCTTCCGAACAAAATAGCAGCCTCTGTCTGACTTACCGTATCGTCGTCCATAATGGAAATAAAAACGCCTTCTTCTATTCGTTCATGAGACTCGTAGATCCTCGCTCGGTCTCCAGCGCTCAATTCAAAATCAGCTGGAGCCTCTTCACGTCTTTCGACGTCGATCTCTTCTACCCCTTCATTGTTTGGCATTGGTGTGGATTCTTGTGACATATGGACAGTATATCAGAACGACTCACGCTACGTCGGACCGCCTTTGCTACACTTACCGAAATAACAAAACCGCCCGGCATTTCTGCGAGGGCGGTTTGTTTTCGATTATTCGTCGAAATTATTTCTTTGCTTTCTTTGGTTTCTTTGCCTCCTTCTTTCGAGCGTTATTTCCTTTTGCCATAAAAATGATTGAAAAATTATTTTCTAATGCATGTATTGTATCATGCACCACGTACCGCACATGCGAGTATTCCACATTTGCCGCAGGGTTCTCTATGCGATGCCGTTCAGCTTTTTGTACATGAGCGTATCGTATCCGTTTACGACACGATCCCGAGGATCAACGCCGATCGTCATGAGAAAATCAAACAACTTGATCTGAACCGCATCTCCATCGCCTTCAGTAATCTTTTCAACCTCGATAAACGCACCCAGACCCTTTACCTCATCGAGACAAATCTCCATATCCTGATACCTGGTCTTAGTTCGACTCTTGTTGACCTTAACCGCTTCGTGAAAACCCATTAATTCCAAAGCACCGATCATTTGTTCCTCATTGCTGATTTCGGTCTCTTTTTCAAAGCAATCAAGCTCGTTCTTTTAGGGCTGCTTGAGGGTAAAAATTATTTTTCCTTTCGCCTTTCGTATTCTCAGAAAATTAGTCTGAGGCATAAAAGCAGTGAAATCGCCATCAAAATCAACAAAAATAGCATCCTCCTGAACAACAGGCTCGCCAAATACGCACCCTAGCGACTCGAGCTTCGTCCGCAGGGCGCTCATATCACTAACTTTTGCCTTAACTTCGATTTCTTTTTTCATAGTATTCATATTGTATCACCGCCAGCGGATAACGATTACCTGAAACTCTTTCTCTTCTTCAAAACCCAATCCTCCGGATACCAGAGCTTGCGTACCTCACCTGCCAAGAAGAATGAGCCGACGACGATCACGACATCATCCTCCTTTGCTGTTTTTTGCATCTCGATGATAGCGGTTTTTGGATCCTCGATTATTTCCATCGCGGTCTTTTTGGCATTCGACTTTTTTGCGCCCATTTTTTGCATAAGGGCCTTGGCTGTTTTGAGCAGGAATTGAGGAGCGACGGATTTTCTTTCTTCTGTTTTCAATTGAGTAAAAACGAACCGCTTCTCATTCGCAACCGACAATAGCGGCTCAAGGATGGCTTGATTGTCTTTCTTCGTATCGGAAATGGCGACGAGGAAATGCAGCTTGATATCCTTGCCATACAGCCGCGACAGATTGGAAATGGTGCTGCGGATCTTTGCGCGATTATGCGCGCCGTCGAGGATAACGGTCGGCTTTCCTTGCACGCCCTGCTGCATGATTTCGAATCTGCACGGCAGCTTCGTCTTTGCTATGCCGCGCTCGATGGATTCTTCGCTGGCGCCGACCGCAGCCGATCGTGCAATGGCGCGCACGAGCTCCTTATTGTAATCGGAATAATTTTTCT
Source organism: uncultured Candidatus Saccharibacteria bacterium (assembly GCA_964368945.1). Lineage (GTDB taxonomy): Bacteria > Patescibacteriota > Minisyncoccia > Phycocordibacterales > CAIZLB01 > DALYDD01. The sequence continues at coordinate 28,683 of CAYJDM010000001.1, read as the reverse complement.
GGCGCTTGATCGAGGCGAATTCTACGCCGACGCTCTTGCATGTTTTTTTGAAAAAAGCCTGCAGCGACGGCATCTGCTCTGATGTGAAGAAAAGGCTGCCCTTCTTTATAATGCCCGCCTTGTCGTAGGCGATCTCCCGAAGGGTTTTGCCCAAAATGTCCGTATGATCATAATCGATATTCGTTATCGCAGTCACCGCAGGATTGGTGATGATATTCGTCGCATCATATCTGCCGCCCAAGCCGACCTCGAGCACCGCCCATTCGCATTTGCGCCGCTTGAAATATAACAGCGACAAAACCACGAAGAGCTCGAAAGCCGATGGAATGCCATAGATGCTTTTCTCCGCCTTCGGAATATATGGCTTGATATGATTCACGATCTGCACGAATTCTTCCGGCGAGATATATTGATCGTCCACTTTTATTTTCTCAATCGTCGTCGTCACATATGGCGAGGTGAAAAGCCCGACAGATCCGAACTTGGATTTCTTGCCGTCTTTGTCTACGCCGAGCTCGCGCGCCGCATTCAGCACCTCCTGCGTCATTGTCGAAACCGTGCCTTTGCCCGCAGTGCCGGTAATATGAATCACCTTCATGCCCTTCTCCGGATTGCCGATGAGGTCGAGGAAATGCTGGGTGCGCTTGAGAAAAAAATTCGGGTCGCGAATCTTGTCTCCGGCTTTTTTGACAGCATTGCGCCGGATCGATCGATATGAGAAGCCCTCAACAAAAGCAACGGCTTCTTGATATGCTTGGAAGTCGTTGCTTTGTTTTTTCATATGATTGGATGGCTGGATTAAATAGGCTCGGCCCGGATGATCTAAGCTGCCTGATTATGCCTTCGGAGCTTCTTCTGCGGCCTCAGTTTCTGGAGCCGAAGTCTCTGCTACTGGTCCTTTTCCTTTGGTGCAGCATTCGCAGACTTTGAGGCCTGATCCGCATGGGCAAGTCTCATCCTTTCGGCAATGATTGCCCGCCAATACTCCTGCCTGCTGTCCCACCTCGCATGTGCAAGGCTTATCCAATCCGTTCATATCTAGTTGCATTTCCATGGTTTTGTTTTGTTAGCTTTTCTGGGAGTATAGCACATTATGAAAAAAGAAAACCGCCTCCCCGTTCGCACGAGGAAGGGTTTCTTCGTGCGCCGGCGGAGGCGGATGAAAAGCTCAGATTTCGGCATCAAGTGCGGCTCGCAGGAAGCGATCAGGATCCAGAGCGAATTCATGTATTCGGACATTGCGCTCACTGTCACGGGCAGCCCGAAGCTGAATCTCGAGATTGGCAGATTCAAGCCAGCTCACGAGGTGAGCTGCGGCAGAATCTGTCTGAGCAGCCTTATTGAGCTGGAGAATCAGATCAGTCCCGAATTTCGCGACGGCTTCTTTAAGCCACTGCATGTCTTCAGGACTAAAGAGATAAACCCACTGCCAGCCACAACATCCGACTTGGTTATTGTCGCAGTAGTTGAACTGGAATGATCCCCCGCCTGTATGGTGGTCACTCTTGATTTTGCGGAAGCGGCCGTCGGTGTACACATAGCCGAAGCCACCATTCTCGATATACGGATCAGGCCGAGCGGTGCGCGGGAGCAGGTGTTTTTTAGCGTTCATGATTAGGAGTTTTTTTTGGAATTTCGTGTTGGTTGATCGATGTTCCAGTCATTGTTGACTGCATCTTTCAGGGCTCAAATAAGCGCTCAAAGATGCAGTCAATTACTCCATATGCCAAGGTGCTTTTACTTATATATTGTACCACAATATATAAGCATCTGTCAAGTATCTGTTACGTCTCGAGAGCACTTGGAAAAAGATCCTTATTTCAGGCCAAATAATGTCGCATGAGCAAAATGCTATAATTTGCCCATGCCATTCCTCGCCATACTTGCCTCCCTCTTCAAAGCCATCGCCAATATCGCCGAAAAGCAGGTCCTCACCAAAGAAGACGTAGAGATCTATTCCTCTCAGCTTTCATTCGTTCTCGCTTTCATATCCTTGCCGCTTTTGTTTTTTGTAAAAAGTTTCGACCTCTCAGGCGCGATGCTCTTGCTGATCTATATGACATCCATAGCCTCGATCGTTGCGGCGCTCATCTCTGTCTGGATCATCAAAAAGCTCGACCTCAGCGAATCAGCCGTGCTCTTCGCTGCGAGCCCGATCTTTGTGGCGCTATTCGCGATGTTTTTTCTCCGTGAAAGCATCTCCGACCTATCGATGATCGGCATCGTCATATCATGTCTCGGAATATTCATTCTCGAATATCATAACCCCAAATCGGAAAAGCATGTGCCCGGAATCCATGGCACGGCCAGCGCAATGCCGACATTGTCCGCAGAGCTCGCAGGGCCAAAAAAGAAACCCATGCTCTTCGTATTGCTTTTCGTCTCATTGGTCTTCTTCTCATTGAGCTCCATTTCGGACAGGTACATCATCCATACGCGCGGCACGGACCCTCTGCTCTATTTGCTCGTAATCCAATTCTGCATCTTGCTTAACTATGCCCTGATCGATCTTTTTATAAGCAAAAAAATGAAGCGCAAGGTCATCAATCCGCAGCTCTTCCTTCGCAAATCCTTCTGGACCAATATCATCTTCATCCTCTGCCATCGCATCGCCCATGTCTTCGCCCTCCAAGTCATGCAGATCAGCATCCTCAATGCGATCAAGCAGATCGCTGCAGTATTCACTACGATATTCGGCGGCAATATCTTCAAGGAAAAGCATATTCTCAAGCGCACCCTCGCTTGCATGGTGGTGGTTGCGGGAGTTGTATTGGTTGTTTTGGGCTAGATATTTTGAGACGAAAAAAGAGGCTGCCGTTTCTGGCAGCCTCCTCGTCTTTGCAGTCCTGTTCGGATCGCAGGTCACACCCCTTCCAGCAGGTCAGGTCTGAACGCTGCTTCGGGATACTGTGACCGTCTGTCATCTTTCCCGCGCAGGAGCCGCTCGACTTCGTTATATAACTGCCTCAATTGAGTCAGGTCCCTGAAATTTCCAGCCATCAGCGCGAGCCTGTCGAGGCGCCGGAGCTTTGCCGGATGGTGCATCTGCACATGTTTGAGCATCGCACCATCAAGTTGGGTTGCATCTGCATGGAAATGATACTCAGTGAAAGTCCGCACCCCGGCATTTGTGATCCTGACCCGTACAGCAGCTTCATCTTGGGGATTTTCATCCAGTGCATGAAAGACGCTGGACCATGCATTGATATAGTCTCCGAGGCCCCTGTCGGCCCTGAAGCTGACATCATAGACGTCCTCGATCGGCTCGACATCGATGCTATTGCGAAGCAGCGTGACTGAATATATGCCGCCGCAACCGGTGCATTTCAGGTCCTCCTTATGAGGGGTTTCCCGTGGAGCTCCGGCGCGGCCGAGATCGACCGATTTGTCGAACTCTTCGCGAGTGTCCCCGTGGTACAAATTTTGCATTCGGCTACATCCGCAATTGCAGAACAACTTGAACCGAATAGAATGAGTGTCATTCGGAAACATCTGGATTTTAGTCAAAAAGTGCATGATATTGGCTCTTTCTTTGGTTGTTGATGGTTGTGTGTTGGAACGTGCCCAGGCACGCAAGTGAAATAACTATGGCGTATTCATAATGCCATAGTTATAAAATATGTCAATATAGGCACGATGTCGGCTATCTATAGCGCCTCAACCAAATCCTCCAACTTCATTCCCCTGCTCCCTTTCACGAATATATATGCATGCTTAGATTTATCCTGAAAATCTTTGAGTGTCTCAGATTTGAGAAAATCCTCTTTTGATCTGAAGAAAAACGACAAGGCTCCCGCAGATCCATTGCCAGCCTTTTCAGCCTTCTTTGATTTCGACTGTCGCATCATGGCCTTCGTCAACTCTTCGCCGATGAAAACGATTCGTGCGCCTGCAGCCTTGGCTTTTTTCTCAGCAAATTTGATCAGATTTTCATGTTCGACATCCGTCTCTTTGCCGAGCTCTCGCATGTCTCCGAGAATCATGTATGCAGTCGCGGCCAATGCTGCATCTTTCGCGTTTTTCTTTTTTCCATCATTCTTAGTAGCATCTTCCAAAAAAGCATCGATCGCCACAGGCATGCTGGAAGGATTCGCATTATATGCATCGAGCAGGATTCGATTGCCCGTCTTCTTCGAAACGATATGCTGGCTGCGCATATTCGATGGCTTATATGTCGCAATCGCTTCGTCGATCTGCTTTGCAGGTACCTTCAATTCTAGGGCAACGGCTTTGGCCGCATTCATATTGATGAGATTATAATCGCCGATCAGATCAGGATTGCGCTTTGATTTGACGATCAGATCTCGCTCGCCGTATATGACGATTTTTGGACCGCGCTCTTTGACCTTATATTTCGCAGTTATGCTCTTGAGAGATTTATTGAGGACGGAATCTTTTGCATTGATAAAAATAATGCCGCCATGCTCGCTGACATATTCATAGAGCTCGCTTTTCGCTTTGACTACATTTTCCTTCGAGCCAAAACCCTCAATATGCGCCACGCCGATATTGGTGATGAGGCCATATGTCGGAGCCGCGATTTCGCAGAGCGCTCGGATATCGCCGATCTTTTTCGCACCCATTTCGATGACAGTCACCTTCGTCTTGTCATTGATTCGGAGCAAAGTCATAGGCACGCCCATTTCAGTATTCAAATTGCCGATTGTGGCGATGACTCCACTTTTCGCATCATCCTTGCCAAACTTAGCAGCGAGAGCCGTCGCCATCAATTCCTTGGTCGTCGTCTTGCCATTCGAGCCAGTGATTCCGATGACGGGAATGTCGAAGCTCATGCGATGCCTATGTCCGATTGCCTGCAATGTCTCGAGGACATTTTCTGTATAAAAAAGCTTGGCAGCGGCAGCCTTAGTCTTGTCATCCGTGGCAGCCACCGATGCTGCCTGGGCCTTTTTCAAAACCTTTTCATTATCGATAACCGCGCAGACAGCCCCAGCCTCGAGTGCAGCCATCGCATATGCATTGCCATCCACTTTCTCGCCTCGCAATGCAAAGAAGACCTTGCCCTTGATATCGTCGCGGCTATTGATGCTCGTGCCCTTGGATTTGCGCACGATATTCAGGAGCCGAGCATATTCGGCTTCCTTTCGCTCGCTGATTTCGATCGCGGTCGGCGCTAGCAAAGCAGCTATTTTTTTAGCCTGCTTTTTGGGTGATTTCGCAGATGTTGTGGCGGGCTGTTTTTTCATGACGGTAGTATACCCCTACATGACCCGCTCCGCTATGCCCTCTGGCTTTTCAGGATTTTGGCCTGGAACTTTAGGCCTTTTTATCTTGATCAAAAATTCATGCTCTATATACCTATACGTGACGGCCGAGACGATCACGGTCAGAATGGCGCTCAGGAAAATAAGCGTCCAGAATTGCCAAGGATTAAGCGTGATGATTTTTACAAAATAATTGACGCCATGCAGCACGATGAACAAAACGATTCCATGCATCAGATAGACGCTGTAGCTGATGGTCCCGAGAAATACCATTGCCCTCGTACGCAATAATCCGAGCAAAGTATTTCCGTAGATGAATGTGAGCAAAGCTATGAATGTCACGCAATACTGAGCGAATGAATATGGCTCAGCTTGCATGAAATATACGAGAACCACTGCGAGTATCGGGATGATCGCAGCCCATTTGCTTCGCACCCAATTCGCCTTCGTGGACGTGACGGGGATTCTCGCGACAATATGCGCCGCTGCCATTCCGAATACAAAGATAACCCAATAGCCCCAATCCGGAGCAAAGAAATACAGAAAGACCAAGAATGCCGGCAATGCGACAATGCTCGATATCTTATTTCGCAGAACCAGCGCCGTTACAGGAAGCAATAGATAGAAAATCCATTCGAAATGCAAAGTCCAATGTATTCCCGCATTGATTGGAATGATCGAGACGCCATTGACAGTCGTGGTCGTGACGATGCCGAGCGATAGCCAAGAGAGGATATCTTTTATGAAAATAAATGGCGACAGCATCGAGAATCGCATCTGCGCGAATGCAAAGATCGTGACCAGAAGCGCCGAGAACAGATACAAGGGAGCAAGCCTCAAGAACCGGCTTCTATATAGCGCATAGATGTCGAGCTTGCCTTTCGAAGCGATTGCTTTGGACCAATACAGGAAGCTGGTGATCATGAAAAATAGGATGACTGATTCCCCTCCCAGATGCCTATAGAAGCGCAAATCAGTTATCACCCATGTGCCCGTCGAGAAATACGCATAATTCGTAACCGCATGCTGAAACAATACGCTGATCGCCAGGATTCCACGCAACCCATCCAATGCGCCATAACGAGCCTTGGAAGCATTTGCATTCGTCGCGCCCGCATCAGCCACTGTCGAAGAACCGATTTCCTGATCTACTATTTTTTTATAAAAAGAACTCCGCCGCACGATCAGCCATGCCAGCGCAATCACTGCGACCATTATCAAAAAATACGGTATGGGGCTGAAATATGTTATTGCTGGCATGGGCGGCGATGTGAACCTCGCGAATAATCAGAAGCGAACTTTGGTAGGCTAATAAAAATCCCATCTAATCCTATTGAGAGCTTCAGGATACGTCGCCTTGATGATGAGCTGCGTATTCGATTCAACCGACATATATACGGATGAGATCACATTGACGAGGGTATCGGCTTTTTTGATCGGGCTGCCATAGATTGGCTTTACCTCGACATCAACGAGACCAAGTCGCGCAAGATATGATGCAGCGACAACGGTCGGGCATGAGAATACGATCGAGCCATCGGCATCCTTCCAGCTCATCAAGAAATCATTCGTGGAATCGAATTTGTCATGCACATTCTTGAGCCATGTTCGTTCTGTCGATTCGTCGCCAGCATAGCATTGATCCTTGAGCGCGACCTGCGGATCGATCATGGCGGCAATCTCCGAAGCGGCAACAACGAATGAGGATTCGAGATAGACGCAATCCGGCTTTACCTCGAGCTGATCGATGAGCTTCTGGATGAATTCTGGAGTGACTGGCTGCTTCGAATGCAGATCGTCGATCATGATGCATTTCTGAATTTCCGCATCTTGGTCGCCCAGCATCCCTTCGTACATTTTCAGCACAGCGGGTGCATGGACATTGGCATGATGGATCTCGGTCTCCCAATGCGTATCAGGCGAAACATGGCAGTATTCGAGGCTGATTGTTTTCATATATACAAGTATAGCTTATAAAGATGAAGACGCGGTTAAGGATCATTAAAGCTTTTTCTCGATTTTCGTATCGATATGCAGGCTCCTCAGGATAAAATATCCGACCATGGTAATCAAAGCGACGCTCACGATCGCTATCCGATATGCGACGATATCGCTGGCACCGAGCGCCACAGAGACGCTGAGAACCAAGCTCCACAAAATCGGTCCAGTAATCGCGCCAACTCGCTCAAAGATGACAAAGACGGAGAAATATTCAGCTTGCTTATCCTTTGGCGTGATGATCGTATAGTATGCGCGCGATACCGCAAAGATCACGCTCATCGCGAGGCCGATGACTCCGATCAATATATAGACGGGCACAATGCCGGTGAACATCGCGAATAAAAAGATCGCGATAGGCCAAATGATCAAGAAGCTCGAAATGACTTTGAGCTCCCTGCCGCTTTTGACCAGCCGCGATACGAGCAAGCCGCCAATGATCGTAAAGGAGAGCAGAATCACGCTCGCTATGCGTATCTGACCGTCGGTGAAGCTGAGGACTTTTTTCAAATATAAAGCGATGAACAAAGACAGCGTCACGACCGCATCATTATAGAGGGCATATGCGATCAGGAATCGAGCGATCCGAGGCTGTTCTCGCAGCTTGCGCAAAAGGCTCTTGTCTATCGCCACTTCGGATTCTGCAGCGTGATTCAAACTAGGACGCAACGTCTGAGTTTCTTCTACGCCTTTCGACTTGCCTCCAACCCTCAATCGCGAAACTGGAATCAGCAAAGCCAAGAATACGATCGCGGACCAAAAGAATATATTCAGCTTATCGCTCGAGACGACCAAGAAATGACTCGCCGTGACGAATGAGATCACCACGCCCATCAAATTCCCCGCCTGGCCCCAAGCCTGGCCCGTACCGGATATTTTTGCTTCGCTTAACTTTCCACCTGATTCTCCCGCAGAAGCAGCGCTCACGACATGCAATAGCGATGAGGAAAAAACATATCCTGCCTGGAAGAAGAAATTGAATAAAAAGTACAGGATGCA
>CAYJDM010000001.1:17545-20361 GCA_964368945.1 uncultured Candidatus Saccharibacteria bacterium | reverse complement strand
GCCTCAGGTCCGGAGATTTGGATGCCTGTTTCTTCGAGCACCTCTCGCACAGCGCCTTCTTCAAAAGTCTCGCCCCACTCCATCTTGCCACCAGGCAATGACCATTCACCAGCACTGCGAAAAGCCGAATCAGCCTTGTCTGGATCCGGATGTCGCATGCCCATCAATATTGGGCCGTCAGCCTTTTCGATGATGACGCCGAAGCCGGCGCCGACTTTTTTCTTTTCTTTCACAGGTTCCTCTGACATACATAAAGTATATCAAGTTTTCATAAATTCGCCCGCATGGCCACTTACTAGATATTCGACTTAACCTCAACCAGCTTGCCGTTTTTCACCTGCAGAATCTTGACCGGAATATCGCTGACGGCATGATCCGCACCGAAGGAGAATGTGCTGCCCGCAGCCTTGAATGTATGCGTCTCCAGGTACTTCGCGACATCGGCCGGGGATTCGGTATTCGCCACTGCCTCTGCGAGTGCATATACGGCTTCATAGCTTTTGTCTGCGCCTCGTAGCGGAACTATTCCATATTTTTTGTAGAAGGCATTAGAAAACTCTTCGGACGGGATCTCCCAATCCAAAACGATTGCGCCTTCGAGATCCGCTAAATCAGCGGGCTTTGTTTTCGGATTTGTCACAACTTCTCGGATGCTCGTATATCCGATAATCTGCTTCTTGAATCCGAGCGTACGAGCCACATCCAGATATTTCACGACATCGAAGTCGAGCATATCCAAGAACACCGCATCGGTATTCTCGTTTTTAATCTTCAATATATTCGTTCGGAAATCGCTCGAGCCGATCGCCTTATACGTATCGACTACAAATTCGCCTTTCCCGTCCGTCGTCGAAACAGTAGCCATGATCTGCTTCAGCGTATTCTGAATCGATTCGCTGAAACCGGACTCGAATCTGATCATGCCGAGCTTCTGGATTTTTTGATCCTTAATGACCGAATCCAGCTCCATGACCACCTTGTCGAATCGCGGATACATGACGAAGCTCTGCTCATTCATGACGAAGGTCTTGTCTACGACGAAATTGACCGGCGAGATGAAGGCGATCTTGTCTTTTTGAGATAAAGGAAAAATCGGATGCGCGGTGAAGTCGAATATGCCGCCGACCAAAGCATCAGCATGATTCACATTGACCAGCTTTTGATATGCGGAAAGCGCGCCCTGAGGCGTAGTCTGATCATCCTCAATGAGGATTTCAACCTTACGGCCATTGATGCCGCCCTTAGCATTGATTTCTTCTGCCGCCATATCCATGGCTTTCTTTGACATATCGCCGAATTCGGCAGCGACGCCGGTAAGCGAAATCGATCCGCCGATCTTGATAGGCTCTTTCGAAGCCTTTATGCCTGCATCGTTTGACTGGCCAGAATCCTTAGAACCAGCCATAACAGCCAGCACGATAATGATAATTCCCAGGATGCCGCCGATCACCTTTGCGATTGTTTTTCGTTTCATGGACAGATCATATATTCTGTAGTATTATTTGTATATCATTCGGCGAAAAGCGAATAACTTACCATATACATACCTTATATATGTCCAATCCAAATATAGATAAAATCAAAGACTCTCTCACCACTCTCGGCCTCAAGGACAACGCCCAGCGCGTTCTGCTCTACCTCACCGAGCATGGCATTTCACCTGTCGTGCAGATCGCTGTCGGCCTCAATTTGCCCAAGACCTCCGTCTACGATGCCCTATCTGAACTGATCGAGAAAAGCTTCGTGGCCGAATACAATGAAGGCAAGAGCAAACAATTCGGCATGATCGATCCGGCAGGCGTCGAGAAGATCAGCAATGAAAAGATAAAGGAAATCAGATCGGCGCAGGAAACTTTTATCACCTATATGCATAGTGCGAAAAAGATAAAAAGCACTTCCCGCCCCACTACCAAATTCTATATCGGAGCAGAAGGCATACGCCAAGCATTCCGCGATACGATGTGGCATGCGGGTTGCAAGGAAAGCTTCCTCATGTGGCCGACGCGTGAGATGGTAGACGTACTCGGCAGCGAATTCAGCGCTTGGCATAGCAATCAGCGCCTCAAATTCAAGGTGCATCTCTATATAATCCGCAAATATTCCGATATCGGCATGGAGAAGGATTCTGCAGAGAATCTCAAGTCATTGTATAAAACAGAAGGCTGGACCAAATACCATTCCGTCCGCACAGCGCCAAAAAGCATCAAATGGGATATGAGCTATTGGATCTATGATGATAAATGCCTTTTCGCAAGCGGAGGCGCAGAGAAGTTCGCGCTCATCGTGCATAGTCGCGAATTCGCAGAAACGATGAAGACACTATGGCATCAGATGTGGAATGTTTCCATAGACACCGAATCGCCAAAGAAAAAACCGCGAAAGCGCTAGATTCTTTCTGCCTACTAAATCCTCCCCATATTATCCATCAACCAAGCCACGGCATCATGTCGCGTGTCGAATAGCTTGATATTTTTTCGCCCAGAAAGAGCAATGGCAACTTCCCCAGCCATCGTCACTTTGTCAGACCCGCCAAAGCTCGCCGTTCGCTCTACGAAAGGCTCATTATGCTTCGCGAAGCTGACGAGAGCAGACAATGCATCGAGCGCATAGTTCCCGCTGAAATTCGTCATATCCAAAAGAATCCGGATTTTCTGTCCAGACTTCTTGGATTCTTCCTCAATCATCTTTGACGAATGGTCGATGTCTTTTTTGAACTGATCGATGGCATCATGGACGGGATCGCCGTTGAACTGAAGCAGCATATAACCGGCCTGAGAATCAACCGTCGTGGACATGATTTTGTTTTTTTCCATATG
>CAYJDM010000001.1:0-17445 GCA_964368945.1 uncultured Candidatus Saccharibacteria bacterium | reverse complement strand
CTTCCTGACCCTTCGCTATTTCCAGGCGTATTTATAATTGTTGTCATATTTTTATATTATTATTTTGGTAAAAAAGTTTCGCCGTCGCGCCGCAAAATCGAGCATTCGATCCTTATGCATATTCTCTATGCATATGTAAGCGCAGCCTTGACTGCGCCCGCCAGAATCTTGTCTGCGGCCATTTCTTCCTTAAAATTATCCTTGAGTAATTTAACCACTGTTGGCATTTTCAATACTTTTGCTTCTTCTATGGCAGAAAGATAGCCGGCCATTTCATAATGTTCAGCATATCTCGCGCCGCTGGCGAGCATGCAATCGCGAATCAATGATGATGAATGATTCTTGATGACCCATTCGCTATCGGCAGCTATGCCGCGGATTCCTTCTGATTTTTCAGTCTTGGGCTTTTGGCCCAGCGCTCCGAATACCTTTTCGAGTCGCTTGATATGTCCCTGGGTTTCTGCAAGGTGATCCTTGAAAGTGCCCTTTAGCCCTTTATCGAATGATGCTTTTTCCAATTTGGGCAAAGCCTTCTCCAGAACCTTCTCTATATCATAGAGAACCTGGACCTTGAGCAAGAGGACGTCTTCCTTCTTAAGCGTGGTACTTTTGGTCATGGATATGTGTAATGTTATGAATTAATGGAAAACGCGTAGGCGCGCGCTCGTGCCGAGAGCGTCTTGCGCTTATCAAGAATATACACAAAGCATATTAAGGAAGGATTAACTATTTTCGATCGAAAAAACCTAAAACTCCTTTTCATCGCCATCAGCCATCGGTACGAATTCAATGCCATGGAGCGGGAGGAATTTTGCAGGCACAGCATGAGGCCCTCCGATACGATCAGGATACATCATGCCATCGTGTACAGGAAAAGTTTTTTTGGGCTTAATCTCAATTGCATAACTAACAGCATCGCTAATCCTGCACCAGCCACCTGAAACAGGTAATGCGAGCACATCAACTTCAATTTCTGGTTTGCAATACGCATCGCCTGGATAAAAAAGATTCCTGCCGCTAGCTGAAATCAGGTACCCGGTATTCTGCACCTGTCCGAAATCTTCGAAGAGTTCCTCGTGCCTGCAATCGAATGCGCGCACTGTCAGACCGGAGCATGAGCCGTCGAATTCTTTTACATCAGTTCCTTCGAGCGGATGATATGCAATGCCTGCCGCATCGAGCTTCGCGCCAACGCCGGAATTCGTATACACTTGCGCGCCTGTATTATTGGCAAGCACAGTCTTCAGCGATTCAGTATGAAGATGATCTGCATGCTCGTGCGTGATCAATACGATATCGATTTCTTTTACATCGTTCTGGGCAGTAGAAAAAGAACCGGGATCAGTAAGGATATTCAGGCTTTTTCCATCCCGGCCGGCAATATTCGGTAAAGTCACAAGAAGGCAGCAATGGCCGAGCTTTTTGATTTTCATATATATTAAAAGTATACACTAAGCGGAAGAGCGTCAATGGCGCCAGCGACATGTGTCAGGTTCACGCTAATGCAGGCTGCGGCACCCTCCCTAACCCTTCTACTATTTGAGCATTCGGAATAGAGGCAAATGCCGAGCCAGGCACGGCTAATTTCGATTTTCGAATACCACTGCCTATAATCACATACTCCGAATCAGCGACGGCCTTATCCACCAGAATAGACCAGGCATTCGGCAAACCAATTGGAGAGATCCCTCCAAACTCCATGGCGGTCTCCGCAACGGCTTTATCCATCGGGGCAAATGATGCCTTGCGAGCATCCAAAGTTCTTCGCGCCAAGCCATTAACATCTGCGCGCGTATTGCCCGGAATGACGCATGCCGCGAACCATGTCCGATCCGCTCTGCTCGCTTCGAGAACAACGCAATTTGCCGCAAGTGATGCGCTCATCTGATATTTTTCACAAAATGCCGCAGTATCAGAAAAGCCAGGATCGATTTCCGTGATGCCGATCTGTGCCCGTACCGAATCTGGCAAAGCCGAAAATCCAGCAAAAACTGTTTCTGACATCAATTCCTTATGATCTGCCGCTAGCATGATATTCAGATTGCCGAGCTTTATGTCCATGGTTTTTTCCATATAAAAAGTATAACACTCCATTCACCTACCCAAAATCTTGCGAATCTCGACGACAGAAGGGCCCTTGATGACTTGATTTTCCGTAACACCAAACGTCTCGAGGAGCCTGCGCAACCCATCTTCGGTTTTTGACTTGAACTCAATAGTGCAATGCCCCTCCACATCTTCGAGATCGACGCCGTCTTCTCCGATGAAATATTGCCAGCCGAACCGATCGAATTCATATGCGAATTCGAATGTATCCGCATAATTCTCTGCGATAAACGCCCTTGCTTCCTCCTCGCTTTCGAATCCTTTCTTGAGCGGAATGATCGATTGCTTGCCTATGGCCTGCAGCTCGGTGTTTTTTATAGCGACAATAAATGCAGCATCGTCCCAAATATTTACCGGGACTGAGCGCAATCGCAAAAATACAGAACCCAAATCCTGACCAGGATCCTTTGAGGCATAGATAGCATCATGGATCTCATAATACCCCTTATCCACGGCATTCTGTTCTGCCAATATTCGCCTTGCCTCATCTAGGGATGGGATGAAAATTCGAGCGTCGTACATAACCTATTTCTTTTTTAATAATTCATTTATCTTCGCCCTTGTCTTGGGACCGATAACTCCATACCCCGTATCGCCTGAGTTCTTTACGATGCCATATTTGAGTTGGAATTTCTGTATCGCGCGCTTTGTCGCCGGTCCAAAGAAATCCGTTTCTTTTCCAGGAGAACCCGCTCCCGCGGTGGCAATGCGCGTATCAGCAAAAGCGTTTAGGAGCCTCTGAATGATTCTGATTTCCGGAGATGTCCTGCCGCTCGCATAGATATTGGACACCACGAGACCAGAGCCTACGATTGCAGAAATGGCAGGATTTGCATCGAGTCCGGGCAGCTGATTCTGAGGATTGTTCTGAGGCATGGCTGGAGGGATCGCCCTATCGCCGAATATCGCGCGCAAATCGGCATATGACATGCTCGGTCCAGAAACTCCCGTCATCGAGCCAGGGACGACCACTGGCGTGCCCGATGTATCCGGCGCAGGCGAACCGCCGCCAGACGAAATTGCAGAGGTCGTAAACGTAGCATCCGAAGTATCCGTGACATTGCCCACCGCATCGACAGCATGGATGCTGTAGTGATATACGGTCGAAGGAGTCAATCCAGAAAGCGCCACCGAATGCGTCATATGGCCGCTCGAAGTAGAAACCGTTCCATATGAAGCCGTCAATCCATACGCCACCGATGAGGATGCATTTTCATCCGTCGTCCAATTGATCGTTGCCGTAGATGTGCTGATCGAATTCGAACCAGGCGTTATTATCGGTCCAGCGAAATCTGTCGTGACGGTAAAGGCACGCGCAGACGAGGTCGAGGTATTTCCGAGTGCATCAGTCACGCTCACATAGAGATTGTACGATCCATTTGAAAGGCCGCTGAATGTATTTCGCACGCCGTACGATGTCGTTCTCCATGCAGAAAGATAATCCGACTCCGTGCCTACATATATATAGTCTCCGGTATTGTCCCAAGAAATGCCTTCAGGCATTTCATACAGGAAGTTTCCGCCACTGTCGGCTCGAGCATATACTTTTTTGGTTCGCAATACAGAACATGACGAAGTGCTCGTCACATCTATTTCGAACATCTTGTCGGCAATATGCGACAGGACATACAGGTGATTGTTCGAAGGCTCGAAATACAATCCTGAAATATCAGAGTAGCCGGAGCTTACTGGAAAAAGAGCATTGTCATTTGCGGCAATCGTTGTGAAATTCAGGTTGGTACAAATTTGCGTATTCGATGCGCTATGCGAAGCGATGTTTCCAGGTACTACTTCATATAGCTTCGGAGTGCCTGGAACGCCAGTACTGCTTTCCTGCCCCTCTGCCGCAGCGAAGAAATATCCATTATTCGGATTATAGGCCACGCCTTCCAGTCCGCTATTGGTCACCGCTCCGCTGCTGATGCCTGTAGAATAATAATTCGTTCTATTCACAGTAGCTGCGCCTGTCGAATGAATTACGACCTGAAAGACTTGATGATTGAGAGTGTTCACATCTTCTGTCGAGATCAGGAATGTATGGTCAAAACCGCCGACCGTAGTCGATGCGACGCTTGAGACCAAAGTAATATCTTCTGCATCATTACAAGCAGAACATGTAATCGTTCGCACATTCACGCCCGCACGAGTTATTTCATGTATCACGTTCTGGTTATTATGAATCGTAAAGAGGGTATCCGTCGTGGGAACGTAGACGAGACCTGATAGATCCGCGGTTATCGAGAGATTCTGCTTATTCGTAGTCGTAGCGAGATTGTCGATATCATAATCTCCATAACGAGTCGATGTCGTAGCCTGCGATACGAGGGATCCGCCCGAAGTCTCTAGCCTGAATGTGAAAAACGAAGGACTTATCGATGAAGAAAGCGTTGTCGATGCATATGCCGTTATCGACGCTGACGACGTAGAGACGCCATTCGTAATCGTAGGATTGATAAAGCTCATCAAATAGGCAGGAGTCGTCGTGGCTTGCGTGGACGAGGCGCTGAGCCCGGAATCGTTCACTCCAGTTACCCTGAAGTTATATTCCTGCCCATTCGTAAGGCCAGTCACCATCGTGCTCGTCGCGGTAGATGTCGCCTCCGCGAATAGGGTCCATGAGCTATCGCTCGCAAGCTTGTATTCGATCAGATAATCCGTTACTACGCCTGATGAAGGGGTCCAGCGCAGATGCGCGCGATTTTCATAAGGATATGCAGCCAGGCCGGAAGGCTGGCCAGGAACCGCTTCTCCGACATCGAAGCTATTCATCGTATCCTTGATAGTGCTATATGTCGCGCTGATCCAGTCAGCTGATCGGGCCACGCTCGAAATACGAACCTCGTCCATCTGTCCATCGAAGAATGCGCTATTGAGGGCATTATTCTTTCCTGCTGCGTATGTATCGATCGTTTCCATTCCGCAGGCGGCATTTCCTGTCGCAGCCTGCGCCGTGCTATTTACATATAATTTCTGATTTCCAGAACCGCCAGCGCTATTCCATACCGCAGCCGCATGCATCCAGCCACTCGATGTCGAAACAGCCGAATCGCTTAGCACATTATTTGTGCTTGCGCCGCATTCAATCTTGAATAGCACCTTAAAGCTGTTTGTGGAATCAATATACATTCGCCACTCTCCTTGCACTGTCGCGCCAGCCTTCACATTTGAAAAGAGATACCTATCGCTCGCAAGCGTATCCGCATCTGCCCATATTTCCATTGTTCCGGCAGAAAGGATCGGGAAAGTGCTCGTTCCCCATCCGACAAAAGCAGACGAGCCATTCATATCGTAGCCCAGGCCAGCAATTCCTGTAGTGGTCGCAACCGCAGACGTGGTTCCTATCGCCGTATTCGTAACGCTGTTCAAGGATTGCGGCGCAGATCCACCAGGATTGCTATTCATATGGTCAACGAGTACGAAATTCGAATCCCAGACGCCCGTCGTTGTCGCGACAGCTGATGCGCCGGAATTTCCATAATACATATATACGTAATCGGTATTCGATGACGCCACATTGGGCACCTTCACCCATATCGTAGAGGTTCCGGACGTATTCCATCGCTCGATTTCATAATTGAGCAATGTTACGCCATCGGCATCTACGAATCGGATATCATTTCCATTGGCAGAAAAATCGCCATACGTTACGCGAGAGGAATTGAGATAGACCGCTATTGGGAAATCCGTCAAAGCGCCTCGAGATGCATTCGTGAAGTTGATTTTGGTTCGCTTCTGCCATGAATTATTCCACCAAGCATCTGCCGCGCTTGCCGTCTTTGGCGCGAGCAAGGATCGCACTTGCGGCACGAATGGCAGACAGACCAAAGCCATCATGAGTACGAATCCGATTATATGCCGAGTCGATATTTTTTTCATCATATATAAAAGCATCAATCTCCTAAATACGCCCTCAAAATCAAAGGGCGTTCCTTCATTGATAGAACCCAATTTTAGCATGGCATAGAGGGGTACCGCTTGGTTTTTCCCAAGATCAAGACGCGAAAACTTCATAATCCTCAGGAGGGCATTGTTTTTAGGCGCATTTTGCTATACTGCTAAAGTACCACTTACACACATAATACAAAAAACATGAATACAGCAGATATTGTAAATCTTGCTTTATCATCTTTGACCGTAATCGCACAGATCATCATCGTATATCTGGCTTTGGTTATTTTGATAAAAAAGAAGAATCACCCTCTATTAGGCAAGCCATTCCGATGGATTGAAAAGCATGGAATCGCCTTCGCCCTCATCATCGCGCTTGTCGCAATGCTCGGCAGCCTCACCTATTCGGATATCCTCGGCTATGAGCCTTGCAAGCTCTGCTGGTATCAGCGAATCTTTATGTACCCTCTCGTGCCGCTTCTGGGCTTGGCATTATGGAGAAAAGAAAAAACCATCATTCCATATGCGATCTTTTTGGCAATCATCGGAGAAATCATCGCCATCTATCACTATATAGTCCAGCTCGGATTAGTCCCTGCGCCATGCTCCGTATCCGGATATTCGGTCTCTTGCGCAAAGGTATTCATACTGCGATTCGGATATATCACCATTCCGCTTATGGCATTCACCGCCTTCATCCTTATCCTCTTTTTCTTGATGCAGGCGCGTCCGGCGAGAGATGCCGCACAATCTTCTGAATCGAAGCTTCCGGCTTCTTTCTAATATCGCTTTCCCAAATCCTGACCACCTTCCATCCTGTCTTGCGCAAAAGACGATTCTGTCGCTTGTCTCGATCCATATTGCCCTTGATTTTGGGCTGCCAGTATTCGGCGGACAGCTTATGACCTTTCGCGGCAAAATGCTTGCCATGCCAAAAATCTCCATCTATAAAGACGGCGAGGCGCTTCGATACGAATGCAAGATCCGGCTTTCCGACTGCTTTGCGATAGTTCAGGCGATAGCGATGGCCGAGCGGATAGATTTGCTTCGACAATAATTTGCGGAATTTGATTTCGATTCCGCTTGTCGATTTGATCTTCGACATGATTTCGCTGCGCTTTTCTTTGGTAAAAATGTCGGGCATGTTTTTATCAAGAATCTCCCTCAATCTCCTCGCCGACGATAAAAACGCACCCATCATCGCCGACTTTCGCAGTATGCGAAACTCCGACGGGCACATCCATGCGATCGCCCGCTTTGACCATGGTTATTTTTCCGTCTATATTCATTTCGATTTCTCCTTCAGCTATGAAAAAGCTCACCCTGCCCTTATGAGCATGCGCGGCATATTCGGTGCCGGGTGCATCTCTCCATTCATATATATGTATATAGCCGTCTTGCTTAAGTGTGGCCATCATCTGGTCTTTTGTCATACATCAGATTATAGCAAATGAAAAAGGCGCCGCCGGTTGCCCGGCGGCGCCACGATTTTCCTGCCCTGATATCACAGAGGCTTCGTCAGCATGAATCTGAATTTTCTATCACCGGTAAGGCTGCCCTGGTGTGGCAAACCATACCCTTCGACGGCGACATCGTTCGGAGCAGCTAGCACGCCGAGTCCCCACTGAAAGCCGGAGCTGACAAATCCCGGCCTTATCTTGCGCCAACGATCATGCTCTGACTCTTTGTGAAAACCGATGTCGATCAGCGATCTCGATTCGGACAAGGGCCCTTCGCCATGGAACAGAGTCGCAACATTCGGAAGATACAATTGCCATGTCGCGATCTCATCTTGCAGTTCGCGACTAAACAGGTTCAAGACATCTGCCTGATGACCACGACAGAGATATGCGCAACGAAAGTGACAGTGCGGCCCATTATAAAGCTCGATCGAATCGTTCCATTGATGCCAACCCAGCGTGAGCGGTGCCCAAGAGTGATCGGCTTCAAATCTGGAATCGATGATATCGTGATACGCCTTGCATAAATCCGGACCAGGATAAGCTACCCCTTGGCGCAAAAGCCTCGCATGCTTTTCCAAAGTTGGAAATTCCTTGAACATCATGCGAGTATGATCGAGTACTTCTTCGTCCCGACGATGGCCGATAAAGGCAGACACTTGCGTGGCAGAGGTGAGATTGTCCAGAATCCATTTGATCATGAGCAAGGTGCGGCGCGGATCGAACATTACGACCGTATAGGGCGAAGTCGATTCGACAGGCACCGTCTCACCGGTCATGATGAATCTCGAATCACATAAGGCCCTTTGCAATTCATCGTATGCGAATTTCCATCCGTCGCGCTTGAACCTGACAAGCAGGCTGCCCATGACCCTGGCCTTGGCGATCCAAATATCCCAATCGGCGCAGAATGCCGCCGGGGAATCAGATTTTTGGGTAATGTCTGCGAACGCCCTCGAGGTCATGCCTCGACATGCAGCGAATGCTTGGTTACCCATCAGGGTGTTGTGGAGTGAAGCGAGCTGCTCTTCGCGGCTCGGTATTGTTGATGTGCCTTCAGGCATTGTTTTGGTTTCTTCTGAAGCGGCACCCCTGGGGGTACCGTAGGTTGTTGTTCTTGAGCATCTCCTGGGACACGCTCAGGACATCAATGAGCTGGTCTGCGTCTGCAGTAGTTCTTGTCCGTCGATAACTATGCCACGGACTTATAAAAGTGCAAGTTTCTGTTCGCGCGTCAATTTCTTGAGCGCATGCTCGCGTTTCAGCGCAGCGCTCCTATTCTCGCAAGCTTCTGAATACATCATTCGCACGGGCCTGCGCGAGCGCGTATATTTGGCTGCTACCTTCCCTTTTGCAGAATTGTGCGCGAGGAGCCTTTTATCCAAATCATTCGTCGAGCCTATATAGAGAGTGCGATCCGCGCATTCGAGGATATAGACAAAATATGGATCTGATTTGTTTGCAACCATGATATTGATACAAAGTATAAGACCTTGCCCAATCAATTCAAAATGACAGTCCGGATCCAAGGCGCGAACAGACCAGCATATGGACAATCCAGAACAATGTGGTATGTTTTTATCGCTAGATCCTTCACAGGCATTCACTTGCCACCATCGTCGCAAGACAAAACCTAAAACCAAAGCCCACCATGTCCACCGTACGAGAATTCACACTGCTTACACCCACCGAAGAACCCCAGAGCCCGAACAAGCCCGCAGGCTTCATCGTCTGCAGAGACCTTGGCGAAGATGCGGGATTCCGCAATCTCAACTTTGCGCATCTGCAGATAAATGCCGGCAAGCCAGTTCGTGGCATCCGCCTCGGCGGAATATGGATGAAAGACCTGGAACAAATGATCTACGCGGACTCGCAGGACTGTTTTCCTGACGAATGGCGTGCTGAAGGATTCATCCTCCGCGGGACGGAATATCTCGACGCCAAAGGGAACCTCTGCGTAGTGAAGTTCGTCTATCGACCTGACACTGGCTGGAGACGCACCTATATCCCCGTTCCCGAAATACACGGGAATGAATTGATCTTCCGGCCGACGATTGCCCCGGTCTGATCAGTGAAGGGACGGTCACGGATGTTTACGCTTGCGACACTATACCCTGCCCCAACCCCGATGAGGGGGCGGGGCATTTTGTTTTATTTTTTATTCAAAAACCTCGATAGGATATACATCAGTCGCAGGCTCTTCATATGGATGCGTCGCGCGAATGGCAGCGAGAACGGCCTCGAGCTTATCTGGCTCACAGACGGTTTCGATTCTATCCTCATTCACTTCTTCGATTCTGCCAGCCGAGCCTATCGCAGGATTGGCTTTTTCATTCGGGCGAAAGCGTCCGATGCCCTTGATCGTAAAGGTACAATGATCATAATTGCCGATTATTCCAGCACCGGCTTCCGCTATCGCCTTGCGAAGGGCGCTCGCATTCTCTTCTGGCACATACATCACAATCTTATAGCGCCGTTTTGCCTCTTTGTTTGGTGTCATATAATATGTATAGGGAAATGTATAATCTGACTAAGCATGCACATTTGATTCCGTCTGCCTCACCTCCTTGCTTTTCACATGCCCGGCTTCATCGATTTCATAGATGAGAACGCCGCCGAAAAGCATTTCGATATTCACGACCTCTGAATCCGCAATGTTTTCTATATATTTTACGAGCGCACGAATCGCATTTCCATGCGATACCATCAGAACGTTTTTGCCATTCGTTACAAGCGGAACTATATGCTCCAGATAAAAAGGAACGATTCTGTCATATACCATCCTGAGCGTCTCTCCATGCGGCACGGGATAATCCCATTCTCGGCGCACCTTATTCCATTCATCTTCGCCGAGCAGGTCATGCATCTGCCATTTGTCCTTGCCGGTATAATCCCCATAATCGCGCTCATTGAGGGCCGAAGCATGAACGGTTTCCACATGACAGAGATTCAAAGCCTCGAGCATGCAGGAAAGCGTCTCTATCGAACGCACCTGCATTGATGCGAATGCAGCATCTATCTGCATATCCTTGATGAGGAGGCCCATTTCCGCAGATTTTTGAAATCCATATTCCGTCAGATGCCTATCCCGTATCCCTGTCCACTGCCCTGTCTTATTCCATTCCGATTCATGATGCCTGACGATGATGAGTTTTGCCATGAAATGATTATAGCATTCGCTCTATCGCGAGGGGCAAAAACCCTGGCTTCATCCAAAATTCATTTTCCTGGCTTATACTTGCCGTCATATGGACAATACATCAAATGATTCGACCAATATCGCCATCCTCATACTCGCTGTCATTGCATTGGCAGTTCTATTCTTTGGAATCTTTGGATTTAAAAACGCCTTCCCTGGGGACAAAGGTGACATAAACGCTTCCTCAACGCCCGTAATGTCTGAGCCCGCAGATACAAGCAGCGCCGCTTCGATCCCAGCCGAAATAGAAACCGCGATCCGCAATACGGTCACAGACTTCGGCGCGCATCTCAAGAATGTTTCACTCCTGGCGCCAGCCGCAACTGTCCGCGCGGCTATGGCAAAAGAATATGGCCCGTATATCATCCCGGAATTATTGACCAAATGGCAGAACGATCCCTCACAAGCTCTCGGCAAAACAACCTCAAGCCCTTGGCCTGAACGAATTCAGATCTCGACAATCACCAAGGAACCGAATGGCACATATAAAGTTGATGCGAACGTAATCGAGATGACCAGCAATGAAAAGCCTGGGGAGATAGCCGGAATGTATGCGGTCACACTATATGCAATCCCGGTACAGACCGAAGCGGGCAGAATCTACCCTATCGGCATTGTAGAAAAAGGAGAATATGCCACGATCCCAAAGCGAATTACCGTTGAAGGAATTTGGGAATGCCTCCCGGTGAAGGATCCATCACAGCCGCATACCATGGAATGCGCGATGGGAATCAAGGAGGATAAAACTGGCAATCATTATGCGGTCAATACGCAGCTCATGTCGAGTATGCCGCAAAATTATTCGACCGGTACGCATGTACGGGTCAGCGGCGTCATGACTCCTGCCGAAACGCTCAGCAGCAATCAATGGCAGAAATACAATATGACGGGAATCTTGAATGCCACTTCTATTGAGAAAATCTAATTTGAGCTTTGTATAAAAATGATTCAGGGCCGCCCGTGATCGGGCGGCCCTGTTATTTCGAATGGTCCTTATCGACGATAGCCCAATCTGTGCCATCAGCGGCAATATATTCTCCGACGAATTTGTATCGGAGCATCTTCGTGACCGTGAGGAGGCTCGCTCGGTTTTTCGAGTCCACTTCTCCGACAGTGGTCACATATCCCGCAGCCTTGAGGAGTTCGCTCTCCTTCCTGAATATTGCCCTGACGATTTTGCCTCCGCGGAATTTCTCCTCTACGCAATATTGCGCAGAGACAGCAAGCTTGGCGGTATCGGTTTGCGGCTTCAGCGCCAAATACTCATTGAGCATCGGCGCATAGAGCGGCTCGGACATCGCCCTCTCATACGTCATCAGGATGTCATACCCGACTACCATGCCGTCCGCGACACAAACGATTATTCCGAGCTCGCGGCTAATTTCCGTCAGGGTCGGGAGATCGCATCTATATGTCACGAATCCCGTTTCGGGCTTATCAGCAAGCACCGATACATGGTGCCTTGCCTGTATATCGAGCACCTGAGGAAGATGGCGCCCCTGTGCAAGCATGATTTCCATGATGGTATGGGGATTGAGGTTTCTTTTCTAATGAGAAAGATACTGGTTATATCCAAAAATATCAAGACAAAGGTATACTGTACCCATGTATCTCCTCAAACTCATCATCCTCATACTCATCTTGGCAGCGATCTATACGGCGATCCGGACTACGATCTTGATCAGAAAGAGCGGCGCGCTCGTTGCAGCATCTTCCAAATACGAGCGACTTTCATCCAGACCGAGCCATACCTTCCTATTCCTCGGCGATAGCACGACGGTCGGAACAGGCAGCGAGAATCCGGAACTGTCGGTTGCGGGCAGATTCGGCGCAGCCTTTCCCAGCGCCTCGATATATAATCGCGGAATCAATGGGCAAAAAATCCATGAGCTCGCACAGTCATTCACGGCAGCATCGGCAGCAGAGCAGCAGACGCCGGCGCGCTTCGATCTCATCATGATCCAAATCGGCGCGAACGATATCATCCGCTTCACGCCGACTGACAAAATCGAAGCGAATCTTGACGCCCTGCTCACGGAGGCGAAAACGAAAAGCGACCGAGTCGTCATCCTGCATAGCGGCAATCTCGGCCTCTCGCCTTTCTTTCCGCGATATCTCGGCTGGATCTGGACAATGCGTTCCAAGCAGGTTCGCTCTATCTATATGAGACTGGCCGAAAAGCACGATGTCGTATACGTGGATTTATTTGAGGAAAAAAATTCAGACGAGCTTTCCAAAGACACCAAAAAATATTATGCCGCCGACTATCTCCATCTCACCGGAGCGGGATATGGAATCTGGTTCGACAAGATCATGCAGGCTATGAGCGATTCTGATCTGAGGCCTTTGTAAAAGCTACTGCCTCCGTTTTCTTGACAAGAAGTATAATATATCGCACCATATTACCAGACGGACATCTGCAAAGATGCCTGCGCTCTTCGGGTACCAACACCAACACAGCCATTCCGATGAATATCCATAAACTGCATTGCCGCTGGCTCAAGCTTGCCAACCGCATTAAGCTCCTCTTCGTCTGCGTGAAAGTGCCTCTCTGCCAGTTCTTTTGGCCAAAAAAAATCGAGGTCATCGAAGACGAGATCACAGCCGCCGACGCTCGAATGCAACGCCGAACGGTGCGCATCGTAAGCATCGTCCTCACTCGGACAGAAGGGACAGACGAACTCCACACATGTCGAAAATACCTCGTCGAAAAGCTCAACGAGGCAATCACCGCCATCGACGGGCCTGACTCGTATACGGGACAGATCGATCGATGCGCTCATCGCAGGCAATTTTACGAAGGCCAAATCCAGAGAATCGATACGAGGCTGGAACAATGTGCCTCAATGAAATAATCAGACCCCCGCTTCGCGATTTGCGAAGCGGGGGCGTCATTTTTTTTACAGCATGCATAAGCGAGCCCTTATAACTAAACGAACCCCCTATCCCGATACTTCTGATCCTGAATCTTATTGTATTGCTTATGGATGCGGCGCGTCTCGTTCTTGCGCTGCTGGCTTGAGTCGCGATCGGCTTTCGAAGCCTTGAATTCCTGCTCGCGCTTCACCTTCTGGTAGCTGGCGAATCTTTTCGCATCGAGCACGCCATCGGCAATCGCTTCTTGGACGGCGCAGCCTTCGCTTTTTTCATGATCGCAATCCGGATATCTGCAGTCTTGGATCAAAACCTCAACGTCCGCAAACATATCGCCACCATCAGCATCAGCAGTCCCGATCAGGCCAAGGCCTCGCATTCCAGGAGTATCGATCAGATGTCCGCCTCCGGGCAGATCAAATAATTCTCGGCTCGTCGTCGTATGTCGCCCGCGGCTATCGTCATCGCGCACATCGCCGGTCGCCTGCTTTTCTGTCTGCAAAAGCCGATTCGTAATCGTCGACTTGCCCGCTCCAGATGATCCGAGCAATACGGCGGTGATGCCAGCATTATCTGCGGCATCGGCGCCATCGGCAGAATTCGCGGCGATTTTATCATTAGAAAAATATCCCAGCATCGCATCCATGCCCTCGCCCGTCTTTGCGCTGATGAAATGCACTGGCGCATCTCCGATCGCAGCCATCGCCTGTCTCTCATAATCCGCGCGCGCATCATCATCGAGCATATCCGCCTTATTCAAAATAATGACCGGCTGCGCCTTGCTCTGCTTTGCCAAAGCCAAATATCGATCGAGCCGCGTCGTATTGAAATCCCCATCGAGACCCATGACGATGAAAACGATATCCACATTCGCCACGATGACTTGAGGCCGCTCCACCTCTGACCTGCGGCTGCGATCCGCCGTATCGCGGATGATGACGGTCTTGCGAGGCAGGATCTCCTCGATGACGGCCTGGTCTCCGGTTGTTTTTATATAATGGACAAAATCCCCAACCTTGGGAAAATCATCACTCAATCCATTCTTGATATGAAATTTGCCGCGCACGGTCGCATTCAAATCGCCCTCAGGAGTTCTGATGACATAGCTGATCTTATGCTCTTCGATGATGCGCGCGATTGGTTTCATACGGTGATTGCTGACTACTATATATGCAGTGATGACAGTATAGCAATATTTGACACACACTGACATTAAACGTACTTTAATGTCAGAACATTCGCACAAGGCCTTCGGGCCGCAACAACCTCCAACCAACAATGATGACACCTATGAAAATACCCTTCTTTGGACGTCGGGCCCGCATCGAACGAGAATTGCGAAAGAAACCAGGAGAAATCGGACTCAAGGGCCGATGCATGACCTTCCTATACCGGATCCGGAAAAAGCTCGATCGGAATTATGTCCAAAAGAAAAATGACGGGCTTGCCGCCCAATACAGTCAGCAAGCCCACGACGTTGAGGAAAAGGTGACGGAATTTTTGCGAGGAGGCTACAGGCGATATGACATCATGCGATTCAGAGACGGCTTGCTCGGAGTTTCCAGCAGACTCAGGCAGGATATCGATCCCCATCCAGAGCTCGCCGACAGATCAGCGCTATGCATTCGGCAAGCTGATTTGCTTGAGGCCCAAGCAGCCAGACTCACGGCCAGAATCGAGCAGATGCGGTGACCCCGGCCTGACCATCGAAAAAGCCCCTCCGCGCAGCGCGTGGAGGGGCTTTGATACTGTGAGACTTCGTGCGGCATGGCCGAACTATTCCCTGACCGCAAAAAGCCATGATGAATTGGCCTGCCATTTCACCGGAGAGCCGGGAGCGCCATTGGTTGCATAATGCCCCTTATTCCAGCCCTTCATATCTCCGACGACGGGATTGACCCCTTCCAAAAGGGTCTCGTCCTTCTTGCGATCGATGGCGAGGATGAAGCTATCTGAGCCGCCGATAGCAACTGGGTCCATTGCCGCATATATGCGGCCACGGGGCATCAATTCGGTGCGGCAGACGAGCATCTCGAGAACGAGAAATGGGTGAATCAGCGATACCGGGAATATGGCGGGAGCGTACTCATACAATCCGCTCGCCTCCACTCCGTCATCGCGATGCGCCGGCATTTCGGCAATGGGCAGAACGCGCAGATTGGCGTGAGAATTTGATCCCATCGCGAGTTCAACCTGGCGGTGATCGGCTTCTTCACAAAGCCTGCGAATCATGCGCCGCACGATATCGTCGATCACGATGCCTCTCGGAGCAAGCAGGCCGGTATACTCTCCTGCCGACCTAGGACTCCATCTGCAAACAGTGTGGAACAGCAGTGATGAAATAAAGCTAATGCTCATATTGGTTTTGGGTGTTGGTGTTGGGTGTTGGTGTTGGACTGTATTGGACTGAATCGGTGTGCTTTCGGCAAAATAGTGCCATATAGATGGCAAAAAGGCAAAACGTCGGCCTGGGAGCCGATGCTTTGCCTTCAATTAAATTTTGCCTATAGGCTGCGCATTATTTCGCGACGACAGCCTTCCCTTCTACGATCTTCTTCACGGTCGGCTCTGTCAAAAAGAATCCGTCCGCATCGATCTTTATTTTTCCGAAGACTGGAGAATTCCAGTCGCCGCTCTTTTTGATGATGCTTGGGAGATCCGCTGGCTTGATGGGCGCGGCCTGCCTTTCCTGTTCTGTGATCAAGAATGAAACGAGGTCGTATACATATGATGATCCAGACAAGGCATCCGTTCCATAAGCCGCCTTGAACTTGCTGGCGAATCCTGGAACGATCGAATCCGAGACGAACCATTCTCCTTCGAATAATTCAGGCTCGCTGCTCCATTCGAATGTTTCCACGGACGTTCGCGGAATATTGACTTTCTGCTCGTTCATCTGCTTTGCTGCGATTTCTATTTCAGGAGAAAACATTTCCAGCACGACGATATCAGGGTTCGCCTTCTTGATTTTCTGAATGATGGTTCGGAAATCCTTTTCGCCTAGATTCGTAATATCTTCAGTGACAATCTCAATATCCGTTCCTGCCAGGGCCTTCTTGACCGAATCTCGAATTGCGAGAGGGCCAGGGTGATTGGCACTGATGATAGAGACTTTCTTATATCCCCTTCGAACCAATTCCTTTCCAAGCAAATCCCCTTCGCTGGCTGCGGGCGTCCAGTGGATATAATTATATTCGCCTTTCGCTACCGTCGGATCAGATGCGAGCGAGAACTGCACCGTCTTGCTCTTTTCTGCGATGGCATTGATGGCATTCCCGGTTCCGGATCCAAAAGATATGACGGCAACCGAATGATCTATATTGATAAGCTTGCTTGCTGCTGTCGCTGCTTTGGTTGGGTCGAAGGCATCATCTTCGAATGCGAGCTTGTAATCGTATTTCAAGCCCTTTGCGCCGGCCGCAGTCTTGGCATCAGTAAGGGCAAGCTCTGCGGATTTCTTTGCAGGCTCTCCGAGGAAAGCAACAGGTCCAGATAGTGGCAAGCTGAGACCGATAGTTACGGTTTCCTTATCGCCGCTATTGGCAGAACCGCTGAGGCCCGAAACTGAAGAACCCTTTGAAGCATTCACGGCCGCCGCGATGATAAGCGCGATAACCAGGACTGCTATGATTATTTTTGTTTTTTTCATGCCAGCATTATGCAATGATATGCTGTTTTGTTATTTTTTTATATTATAATTATTTAAAAATATCCATATTTATAGCCATGCCGTACAAATCAATATTTTTTGTTCGTATAAATTGACATATTATTCCAATCATGCTATAGTTATAAGTACTAATCGCATATCGCGCAAGCACATACAATGCTCAATCAACAAATACTTTCAAGCGTAAGCAATATCGGCCTTTCTGATAAGGAAGCGCAGGTATATACGGTCCTTGCAGCCCTAGGAGG